>DASXMQ010000151.1:0-12847 GCA_036495625.1 Binataceae bacterium (SeqCode)
GCGGCGCCCGCCCGCACCTCGGCGACCATCGCGGGAACCGCCTCGGCCGGCGAATAGTTGAGCAGAACGCCGTCGGCGACTTCGCCCGCAAGCCGGAGCATCGGCGGGTTGAGCGCGGCCAGGTAAATCCGCGGCGGACGCGGCGCGCTCGTGACCAGGCTGAGGCGGAAGTCGCACTTGTAGATCTTGCCCTCGAACTTGCAGCGCCCGTTGGTGAACAGTTCGCGCATGATATGCACGCACTCGCGCATCGCGGTCACCGGCTTTTGATACGACGCGCCGTGCCAGCGCTCGACGATGACCGGGCTCGAGACGCCAAGGCCGGCAATCGCGCGGCCGCCGGAAAGCTCGTTCAGCGCGAGCGTCTCCATCGCGAGTAGGCCGGGAGTGCGAATCTGGATCGGCACCACGCCAGTCGCCAGGTCGGCGCGGCTGGTCGCCATCGCGCACGGCGCGAGCGCAACAAATGCGTTGGGGCCGGCGACCTCGGCAACCCACAATGAGCCGTAGCCGAGCGCTTCGGCCTCCTGGGAGAGCTTGCCCAGCGAACCGAAGAGAGAGGAGACGACCGAAAGATGCAGTCCGAGCTTTTTGTTTGGTTGTGACATTCGGGTTCCGGAGCCGTTTGGTTGCGGTCAGCCGCGATTTTGCCGTTATCGCGCTTGCCTGCGCAAGCCGCCGCGACGGTTGCCGATTTGAGCCGGCGCGAACTATAAGATCGGCCTTGAGCGCCCGCTGCGCGTTGCCATACCGATGCCTTTCTTTCATTCCAACGGTCTCAAGATTCATTACCTCGACCACGGCCGCGGCGCGCCCGTGCTGATGATTCACGGCTTCGGCTCGAGCGCCGAGGAGATCTGGGTGAGGACCGGGATGGTCGAACGGCTCGCGCGACGATGGCGCGTGGTCGCCTACGACGCGCGCGGCCACGGCCACAGCGAAAAGCCGCACGATCCCGCGAAGTACGGTCTTGCCAACATGCGCGCCGACGCCGTCGCGCTGCTCGACCATCTGCAGATCGCGCGCGCCCGGATGGTCGGCTACTCGATGGGCGGGCGAATCACGCTCGAGGTGCTGATGCGCGATCCGAAGCGCCTTAGCGCGATCGTGCTCGGCGGCTACGGCGAAGGCGGCCAGATCGCGGTTCCCGGCCAGCGCCATCGTATCGCGGCGGCCCTCCTGGCCGAGGATCCTGCGGTCATCGAGGATGTGCTCGCGCGGCGGTTCAGGCGCGGCGCAGAGCGTAACGGCAAGGACCTGCGCGCGCTCGCGGCCTGTATCGGCGCCGAAGAGACGACCGACGCCGAGTCCGTGCTCGACCACGAAAAACTCAGGCGCGCGCCGCAGCCCGTGCTGATCGCGACCGGCGACAAGGATGCGATCGCCGGCGATCCGCGCCCGCTCGCCGGATGGTTTCGCGACACGCGCGTGGCGCTGCTGGAAGGCGCCGACCACGTGACGCTTCCGGCCGATCCGCGCTTCCACCAGGCGGTCGAGGATTTCCTCGCGGCCGTTCCGGAGTGAGACGGTCCTCCGCCGCATCGACGGACGAGGCTCGGAACAATGGGCGCGCGCTCAGCTGATCGATGGAGCCAGAAGCGGACCGCTCAGTAGGTAGGCGCGGGCGTCCGGAGGATGAGGCAGCAGTCCGAAGAGCACGCCCAGGCGCGTTCGCCCCTCCGCTGACGGCGTGATCGTGAACGCCAGGTTAATTTGGCTCTGCGCCGCGTTAAGGCCCAGGCGGATCGTGCCGTGCCATTCGATCTCGCCGTCGGGGCCGCGGCCGCTCACCCGGTTCACCTTGAGCGCGCCGCCGGGCGCGAGCTTGAGCGAGCCTTCGACGTTGCCGAGGCGGATCGGCGCGAAACCCTCGGCCACCCGGATCGTCAGATTGGCGGTGCGGAAGTCGAGTTCGCCGGAGGCCGCGCCGGTATCGTTCGGCGCCATTTCGGCCCATCCGCCGCCGGAGATCCGCCCGATCACGTTGCCGCCGAGACCGCGCATCGCCGCCACCTGTGCAAGTCCCATGTCGCTCAGCTTGAAGCTGACGCCGATGGACGCGCCGCGGCGATAGACCGTCGCGCGCAGCGCGCCGCCGCAAATCTGCGCATGGACGCGCACGCCCGGCTCGCCGAGCAGCAGCGCGCCGAGCGCAGGCGCGAGCGTCACGCCGGGGCTTTCGATCTCGAACGGCGACGCCGGTTCGAGCGACACCAGGCGCACGTCGCTCAGCGCCGCGCCAAGCGGCAGGCTGATGCCCTGGCCAGAGGAACTGAAGCCGATCCTGAGCGGCTGGAGCAGCGCCGTCAGGGTCGCCGCGTAGGGAAAGGTCGCCGCCAGCGAAGCGAAAAAGACGGCGGCGCCGAAGGCCGAGTAAACGATCGCGCCGCGATGTGCGCGCGCGACGCCGCCCAGCCGGCGCCCGAGCCCGTCAGCCACTGCGGCCCAGCGCGACGCAGGTCATCTCGACGTCGAAGGTATGCGGATCCTGCGAGCGCCGCGCGATATGCAGGGTCGATACGGTTACCGGAACGTTCATCGCACTCAGCCCGTGCAGCGTATTGACCACCTGCGGAAGGCTGAGCCCGTTGAGCTTGAGTTCGACGGCGTACTGTTTCATGCCGCCCGGAAGGGTTTTGTCGGCCGGCGTGATCGAGCTGATCTTGTCCTTGCCCGGCGCGCGTGTCAGCGCCTGCTCGACCACCGAGAAGAGCGAGAAGTCGCCGCTTTCGGCGACCGTCCGCGAGCGCATCGTGGCCAGATCGACATGCAGGCGCTGGTAGGCGCGCATCAGGTGTGCGACGTCGACCGCGTCGTGCCGGCGCGCCTCGATCCGATCGCCGAGCCCGCCGATCGCGCCCTGAATCGGAAGGACCACAAAATTGAAGCCGACAAACAGCGCGAGCAACACGCCCGCGATCTGCACCAGCAAGCGCTCGCGCGCTTCGAGCTTCTGGTAGCGTCCGCGCGCGGCCGCGAGCGTCGGAGCGAGCGCCTCGCGCAGGCGCGCCCCGGCCGCGGCGGAAATAGGGGAGAGGCGCGCGCCGATCGCGCGCGTGCGCTCGCCGACTGTTTTTCGCATCCCGCCGAGCATCGCCGTTCCTATTCCAGCACCTCACCGCGGATCGCCGCGGTCAGCCGGAATTCGACCTTGCTCGGGTCGGAGCCGGCGTTCGCATGTGTGACTTCGATATCGCGGAAGTATTCGCTCATGTCGAGCGCCTTTTTGACCCGGTCAACGGTCGCGAACGAGTCGGCCAGCCCGTCGAGCTTGATCGTGCCTTCATCGAGGGTGAAATCCACGATCTGCGCCCCAAGATGGGGCGGCAGCGCGCGCGAGAGCGCGAGCAGCGTGTCGAGTGGCGACGCCGAAGCGCCGGCCCCGCCCATCAGGTGCAGTTGCTTCTCCATCGCCGCGACCTGCGCGGCCAGTTGCTCCTTGGCGTCCGCCCCGGAGACGCCAGGTCCGAGGGCGGGCGCGGCAATCGCCGCGATCTCGCGGTTTATTTCCGCGAGCTGGCGGAGATTGTAAGAGACCTTGATTCCGACATGCAGCGCGATCGCGGCGACCGCCGCGCCCGCCAGCATAAAGCTCGTACGCCACGGACGCAGGCTGCCGGTACGGCCGCGAAAAGCGAACTCGCCCAGGCGGAAGTTGAGCAGTTCGACCGGCGCGCCCGGCGTTTCGCCGAGCAGCATCGCGAGGCATCCGGCAAACCGCGTCGAGCGTGCGGAGAGCGGCCCGAGCAGCGCCGCGCAGTTGAATTCATCGAGCGTATGAACCGGCACCGCGAGCGCCTCGGCCATCCGCCGGCGCACGTCGGGCGCCGCCGCCATCGGCCCGGTCAGAACCAGCTCGGGCTGTTCGTGATCCGAGGCATGGGCGAGCAGCGTCTGGCGCACGGCGCCCAGGATCGCTGCAGCGCCGGGCGCGGGCACTCCGTTGGCCGCGGCGCCGCCGTCAACCACGACCGTGCGGATCGCGCGTGGCATCCCGCTATGGTCGAGCAACACCATCGAGGTGGACCTCTGGTCGAGGTCAACCAGCAGATGCGGGCCGCCGTTGCCGTTGCGCACGCGCGCGAGCAGTGCGGCGAGCGCGAGCGCGCTCAAGGTAACCGTGCTCGGATTTATCCCGGCGCGGGCGAGCAACTCCAGATGATGGCGCAGGTCATCCTTGCGCACCATCGCGGCCATCACCAGCGTCTTGCCGTCTTCCTGCCCGACGCGGGTGAAAGCGACCACCGACTCGTCAACGCCGACGGGCAGATGCTCCTCCAGCGCGAAAGGCACGGTCTGCGTGAGCCGCCGCTGATCTTTGAACGGCAGCGAGAGCATCCGCTTGACCACCAGCTCGCCGGGCAGCGCGCTGACGATCAAATCGGGCTTGCCCGCGCCGTCAAGCAGGCGCGCGAGCGCCGGCGCGAGGTCCGCCTCGTCCGCTCCGCGCCGCTCCTCGACCACGTCGAGCATCGCGAGCGAGTTCCAGCTCCGCTCGGCGAGCGCGCCGCGCACCGCGTCGCCCGCGATCTCGATGGCGAGTATGCGTTGAGCCATCGGCGGTCAGCCTTCCTGCCAGCTCGCCAGCATCGAGGTGCCGTTGGCGTTGCGGCGAAAGATGCTGGTGATGCGCCGGCGCGAATTGGCGAAGGCGCCGACGCCGGTAATCGTGAAATAGGCCGAGCGCGTCGTGATGAGCTTCATCAGCGGCTGGCCGGCGTCGCCGATTCCGGCCAGGTTGCCGACGTCGGTGACCATCAGGAACGGCTGCACGGTTCGCGCCTGGACGATCTCCTTCACCATCGAGGTATTGTTGGACAACTCGGGCAACAGTGCGGCGATAACCTCGGGCGGCGCGGTGTTGATGTTCACGCGCGGTTCGGGCGAGGCGGTCAGAAACTGTTGCAGCCGGAAAAACGTCGCGTCGTCCACTCCTCGAATCATCCTGAGATCGCCAATCGTGGGCATCGGGCCGTTGCGGGGTTCGTATGGCGGTATGAGCGTCAGATAGTAGTCGGCCTCGGCCCCCCCGGGTGATTCGATACTATCCGGGTCAAGCCAGTCAACTATGGCCGGAATTAGTTCGGGGGAGACCCCGATAATGGTAAACAGGCGTTCGAAGATCCCAAGATAGGCGGGATTAGGCTGCCCGGTGCGCGGGTTGACGAGCAGGTTGATGTCGATTTTGCGCGCCTCGTCGACGATCGATACTTGCGCGATCCCGCCGCCCAGCGGCACCGGCGGATACGGCTGCGCCCACGGCTCGTCCAGTCCGTCGTGCGGAGTCTTGGCGAGCGCATCCTGCTGTGCGTCCGTCGACAGCAGCGAGAGCCCTACGCTTATCGCCGAGCGCGCTAGGTACTCGGAGCGCAGCTCGTTGGCCTGGCCCGCGGCCGAGCGGTAGCCGAGCGACGCCGCGGTGGTGAAGTCCATCACCAGCAAAGTCATCAGCGCGAGCGCCATCATGGTGACGAGCAGGGCGACGCCGCGTTCGCTCCTTTTTCCTGCGCCTACCATTGCGTGAACGCCATCGGCACCGTGATCTGGGTCGCGAGCTCGATTGGCGCGCCGCCGGGACCCGCCAGCACCACGTCGATCGCGATTGCCTGCGGAAGCTGCATACCGGGAGGCAGGCTCCCGGAATTCCAGTTCTCGAGCCAGATGTTGCCGTTGTAAAAGCGCACGTGGAACGACAGTACGTTGGCCGCGAGGACCATCGGCGGTGGAATTTTGAGGCCGGCGGTGGCGCTGAGCAGCGCGCTCTGCTCCTGGCGCATCAGCATGTACCATCCCTGGTGCTCGGGATTGGCCTGGCCGGTATAGGAAATCATTTCTTCGGCGCCGAAAGTGCTGATGCTGCGGCGATGGCCGAGGTCGAGGGTCGAGATGATCAAGCTGTCGAACGGCGCGCCGCTCAGCATCCGTCCCTGCCCGACCAGCAGCACGTGGCTCGCGATGAGCGGCGTCTGGACCGCGCCGTGCAGCTCGTTGGTCAATTGCGCCAGCACGGCGCGCGCTTGCCGGTTGCTCAGCAGACGACCTTCGGCGTGCGTTTTGCCCGCAGCCACGGCATGAAACGAGCCCGCGAGCATCACCATGATTACCCCGAGGATCGCCACCGCGAGCATGATCTCGATGAGCGTGAAGCCGCGGCTCAGCGAGCCGCAGAGCAGCAGCCGTGCAGGGTGGCTGCCGGCGAAGCGCGCGGACATTTTCGATTCGCGTCCCGCCGGCATTTTCAATCCACCGGCGCTGCGCCGGGCGCTTCCGCCGGCGGTTGCGAGCCCTGCAGCGCCGGGTTCTGCGGCGCCTGGCTTTGCGGCGTCGCTACCTGCGGAACTGGATTGTGCACGAACTCGACCAGCCCGTAGTCGCGGCCCAGACGTGGGCCGTAGAGGACGTGGATTTCGACCTCGCGCAGGTCCGGGAAGGCCGCCGACGGCGAGACCGCGCGGGTCCAGCGGAAGCCGGGATACTGGCCGGCATACATCTGGTCGAAGTTGCCGCTGCTGGTGCCGAGCGGCGGAAAGCGCGCCAGCTCGGCCTGCGTCATCACCGCCTGCGCGAGCATTGCCGCACGCGTCATTTCCTGTCCGCGCACGACGCTTTGCAGGTCCTGATGCTCCAGCGACAGCAGCGCGAGCAGTGCGATGCCGAGTACGGCGATGGCGATCAGAACCTCGAGCAGGGTGAAGCCGGGGCGGGCGGCGCGATCGACCTCTTTGCGCCGCTTCGGGATACCGGCGCGGTCCTGGGTGGCAAGCGTAAAAGAGGCGCTCATTGATTCGCCGCGAGCGCCCTTATCGGCGGCAGATCGCCGCTTTCGATCGCGACGTTGCCGGTCAGCGGATTGAAACTGAGCGTCATGACCTCGCCCGAGACCGTGACGATGTGGATAACCGTCGCGTCCACGTAGCCGTCGGGGTAGAACTGGCAGCTAATCGAGCCGATCTTGATTCCGCCGATGCCCTCGACCGAGACGTCGCGGAGCTTCAGCCCGGGCGGCATCACGATCTGGAAACCCCAGGGTCCGCTGTACGGAATGAACTGAGGCTGAGGCGCGTAGGGGTCCAGGCGCGTGACGAAATAGCTGTTGTTGTCGAGGTCGAAGGTCATCCGGTAGATGACTTTTTCGATCGAGGCCTGGTCGTAAAGATAGTTGGCGCGGCCGGCCAGGCGGCGCGCCTCGCTCTTGAGTTGGGCGCCGTGGAAACCTCCCAGGTAGGGAATCGCGAGCGTCATTACCAACCACATGACGAAGATGACGACCGCGATTTCGAGCAGGGTGAAGCCGGGAGCGGCGGCCATCGCGGGATGTCGCACAGGGCTCGCGCCGCGCCGCGGACGAATTGCCGGCGGACTAACCAGTGGACCGGCCAGTGGGCCGGCCGATGAACTGGCCGTGGCCCGCGCGAGCTTGAAACGGATTCGGTTCACGACGAACTGCCGTCGATATCCTCGTCCTTGCCGGTGCCTCCGGGCTTGCCGTCAGCGCCGAACGATTTGAGCACGTAAGCGTTGCCGTCACTCTGGTAGAAGTAGGGGCTGCCCCACGGATCAAGCGGAACCTTTTCGATGTAGCCGCCCTGCTCGTAGTTGGCGGGCTGGCGGCCGCTGGTCGGCGCGCTGATGAGCGCCGGGAGGCCCTGGTCGCTGGTCGGATAGTAGCCGTTATCCAGATAATAGCGGTCGAGCGCCGTCTTCAGCTCGGAGATGTCGGCCTCGGCCTTTGTGCGCTTGGCCTTGTCGGTGGCGCCCTTGAGGCTCTGCACCACGATGGTGGCGAGCAGGCCGAGAATCAGGATCACCACCATGATCTCGATCAGCGTGAAGCCCGGCGCGAAGTTGCGCCGCCGCGGCATTGAATCCATAAAGGTGCGCCCCCGTTCGGTCATTTCATCAATTGGTTCAACTGGAATATCGGCAACAGGATCGCCAGCATCATGAACAGGATAATCCCCGCCATCGCCAAGGTCATCAGGGGCTCCAGCAGCGTCGTCAACTGGTTGAGCGAGCGCTCGACCTCGCGCTCGTAAGTGTCGGCCACCCGCTCGAGCATAGACTCGACTTCGCCCGTGCGTTCGCCCACGCGGATCATTTCGATCAAAAGCGGCGGAAACAGCCCGCTCTGAGCGAGCGGATGGGTCATCCCGTGTCCCTCGCGAATCGAGGTGCGGCTTTCCTCGATGGTGTCGGCGAGCAGCGCGTTGGTAATGACGTGCTTGACCGAGGCGAGCGCGGGCAGCAACTGCACGCCGCTTTGCAGCATCGTGGCGAGCGTGCGCGAAAAACGCGCGCACAGCACGCGCGTCACCGTGGCGCCGATATACGGTATCCGCAGGAGCCAGGTGTCGTAAAAGCGCCGCCCGCGCCGGGTCGAGAGCGCGTAGGTGACGCCGGCGACGGTTGCGGCGATGGCCAGCAGGAGGAGCATCCAATAGTTCGATATGAAATTCGAGATCGCGATCAGGATCACCGTGGGCAGCGGCAGCGCGGCGTTGTTCTGCTGGAAGATCGTCGCGACCTGGGGAACCACGTAACCCATCAGAAAAAACATGATCGCGCTGCCGACGCAGACCATGATTATCGGGTAGGTCAGCGCGTGGGTCACCTTGGCCTTGAACTCGGCCTGATTCTCGCTGAAGTCGGCTACGCGGTTGAGCACGGTTTCGAGCGCTCCGGCCGCCTCGCCCGCTCGCACCATTCCGATGTACAGGTCGGAAAAGGTGTCGGGATGAGCGGCGAGCGCGTCGCCGAGCGAAGTTCCCTCGCGCACGCGCTCGCGGATCTGCGAGAGCAGACGTTTGGTCACCGGCCGCGCCGACTGATCGGCAAGCGCCGCGAGCGCATCGACCAGCTGCACGCCGGCGCCAAGCAGCGAGCTTAGCTGGCGCGTCAGCAGAGAAAGTTCGGAGGGCGGGATGCGCCGGCCGAAGGAGGGCAGGTACTCACTCAGCCTGCGCCTGACCGCCTGCTCCGCTTCGGCGAGTTCGGTGGGGAAGATGCCGCGATCGCGCAGCTTGCCGCGCGCGGTGCGCACGCTGTCGGCGTCTACGACGCCGGCTACCGAGCGGCCATTGGGGGCCAATCCGCGATAGGCGAAAACAGGCATCGCTGCTGAACTTTAGAACGCCGGGGGCGGCTTACAGAATATCTTCCTGCGTCACGCGCAACAGTTCTTCGACGGTGCTCTCGCCTTGCAGCACGCGCTCGGCGCCGTTCTGGCGCAGGAGCTTCATCCCGCGCGTGGTGCAGGCGCGCCGGATCGTCGCCGCGTCCGCCTTCTGCATCACCAGCGTGCGAACCTCGTCGTCCATCAGCATCAGTTCCTGGATGGCGGTCCGGCCGCGGTATCCGGTGTTGCGGCAGGCGCGGCATCCATTGGCCGAGGGCCGGTAGAGCGGGCTCTTCAGCTCCTCGGGATTAACGCCGATGCGCGTGAGTTCGGCGGGGGTCGGCGTGTAAGGCTCGCGGCAAGTCGGGCAGACCATTCGAACCAGGCGCTGCGCCAGCACGGCCAAAATCGACGACGAGACCAGGAACGGCTCGATTCCCATATCGACCAGCCGAGTCAGCGCGCCGAAGGAGTCGTTGGTGTGGAGCGTCGAGAACACCAGATGGCCGGTCAGCGCCGCGTGGATCGCGATTTCGGCGGTCTCGCTGTCGCGGATTTCGCCGACCATGATCACGTCGGGGTCCTGGCGCAGGATCGAGCGCAGGCCGCTTGCGAAGGTGAGTTCGATCTTCGGATTGACCTGCATCTGGCCGATACCGCGCAGCTGGTACTCGATCGGGTCTTCGATGGTGATGATGTTTTTCTCGGGCGAGTTGATCCGCGCGAGACAGGCGTAGAGCGAGGTGGTCTTGCCCGATCCGGTCGGCCCGGTCGCCAGGATGATGCCGTGGCTCTGGCGGATCAGCCGATCGATGCGCGTCAGGTTGTCGCCCGTGAAGCCGAGCCGGTCCAGATTGAGATCGACCAGCGCCTGCGCGCGGTCGAGCAGGCGGAGCACGATCCGTTCGCCGAAGGCGGTCGGAATGGTCGAAACGCGGATGTCGATGTCGCGGCCGGCCACGCGCAGCCGGATACGCCCGTCCTGCGGCAGACGCTTTTCGGCGATATTGAGGGCCGCCATGACCTTGACCCGCGAGGTTATCGCCGGCTGAAAACGCTTGGGCGGCGAGATTACGTCGTAGAGCATGCCGTCCACGCGGAATCGCACCATCAACTCGCGCTCGAACGGCTCGACGTGGATGTCGCTCGCGCGGTCCTTGACGGCCTGCGAGAGCAGGCCGTTGACCAGCTTGATGATCGGCGCGGCGTCGTCGGAATCGAGGAGGTCGAGCGGCTCCTGCGCGAGTTCGTTGGCGACGACGTCGAGGCGGTTCTCTTCGAGATCGATCATCAGGTCCTGGGCGGTCGTGGTGGTGGCCTGATCGTACGAGCGATTGATCGCGTCGCTCAGCACTTCAATCGGCACGACCACCGGATGCACCGGCATTCCGAACAGCATGCGGAGGTCGTCGAGCGGCTCGTAGTTGGCCGGGTCGGAAATCGCGACAGTCACGCTATGGCCGTCGCCGCTCAGCGGCAGGACGCCGTTTTTCTTGGCGTAATTGATCGGCACTTTGCCGAGCAACGCCGAATCGATCGCGTGCTCGTCGACGTGGGCTTGAAAAGGCAGCCAGTATTCCTGCGCTAGAGCCCGCGCCAGCCGCTGTGGCTCGAGCGCCCCCATATCGACCAGCACGTCGGCCAGGTCTTGCCCCGGCTTCTTGCGCTGGCGCGCCCGTTCCAGGTCCTGTTCGGACACCCAGGAACGATCCAAAAGAATTGATTCGAAACTCTTCTTTGCCGTCGCCATCGGATCAATTCTTCGCCAGCCTGCCGCCCCGGGACCGAATTGCGCGCCTTGCCGCTCGAGCGCCGTTCAGAGTTTGATGACCGGACATCCCTTGCGATTACACGCCCCCCATCTTCAACTAGAGATTAGACACGATGGCTCGGTCGCCATGCAACATCCTTCACACCAGCCGAGCCTAAAAGCGCTCCTAATTCACGATTTCGCCACGATTTTGGCCGAACTCATCGGGTCAAAGCGCCACGCGGTAGAACGGGAGGCTCGATGCCGGTTTCCTCGGACGGACAAGGACTATTTAAAGCCGCAGAATGATGCCGGCGGGCATCCATCCGCCCTAGAAGTGGCGCTTGTTGCCGGTAGTCGAGCCGGGACCGCGCACGCCGAAACTCAGACCGGGGCCGCCCGTCTTGGAGGGCATTGTATGGGTCGCTTCTTTCCACGAAGCCAGCTTCCCATCAACGAAAGTCAGGTCAACGAATTCGCCCGAATCGCCTTCCTTGGTGTTGGTGTAGAGGATGGTGGCGGCGACGTCATTGGTGTTGGAGCGTTTGGCATAACTCCAGATTTCGGTGTCCTGGTCGGTATCCTGACGGATATCCGGCTCGCCCCATTTATCGTGCACGTCGACCTTGCTTTCGCCGACCTTGAGGTCGCGCTGCATGCGCGAGGCTCGCACCTCGGTCGAGGCCTGATAGGCGACACCGCATCCGCCAAGGGCAACAAGAAGAGCAACGACGAAAACGAGGCGCGGGTCCATCGCGCAGAATTTCGTCATCATCGGGCATCGAAGTCAACTTGAAGCGCGCGGCGAGCGGCGGCGGCGCGCGCCGGTTCCCGGGAGTTGCGAGACACGTCAGGCTCTATGGCCCCTCGATGCAGCCGTCCTGACCGCCGCTGTTTGGATATCCGGTGCCCGAGTTGTAGGCCGCGTTGGACCACAAGCCCTGGATTTTCCAGATGGTGCCGTTGCTGAAGGTCACGTACGGCGCTCCGAACGTCCACGCGCACTTGTCGCCATTCTCCTCGCCCGACGCGTCGTACCATCCGGCCGACGTCGGATCGGTCCGAGATTCCGACAGTTCATGTCCGCTCACGTTGGCCAGACCCGCCAATCCCTGAGATTCGGTCGTCACGGTGGATTGCGGGTCGCAGCCGGGGTCGCCGTCGAGCTTCCAGAAGAACGCGAACTGCACCCGGACGCCTCCGCAGGTGCCGAAGCTGTGCCACGCGCAGTAGCTGGAGTTGCCACGGGGCAGGTCGGTGTACACCGCGTAGTAACCGTTGCCGCTCGCGTCAGGCGCGGCTATTTCCTTACACACCTCCGCCAGGATTACCGACGTATGGCTTCCGCCGGATGCGGCCGACGTGTCGATAAGGTGGCCAAGATGAGTGGTAGTCGGAGTAACCGGGCCGTTGGTGCCGGTATATTCGTCCGAGGCCATGGCGTAGTCAGAACCGTCGAAGCCCTGATACCAGAGATCGAGACCCGTGATCTCATCGCCAACGTAGCTGCCCCAGGACTTTCCCCAGAAGATATTTTTCGTCACGGCGTCCGGCATGATTGGGCCGTTATGCCAGAGCATGTCGGGAGATTTTCCCCGGCCACTCGTATGGCCGGCCTTCCCGGCCAGGAAAAGCGGGTTGAATCCTCGCGCCCAGTGGATACCCATCATCGGCGGCTCCTGGCCTGCCGGTTTTGACAGGTCTTCGACGCCCGATACGGACTGGCTTCGCGCCTGCCCGGCCGCCGAGAGAATAAGAACCGCGGCGGCCATCACGAGTAGTGTTTTTTTCATGGAGCGCTCTTTTGGCTAAAAATTGGTCAAAATATATCGCAAAAACAGATATTAACGCTTTGTGCCGCCGATATCGGAGTTTAGGCCCGTCTACGCCGGAGTCAATAGGGCCGATCATTCGACTGCGTTCGGATGTGTGCTGAACCCCTGGGATCGCTAGAGGGGCGAGCGCCTTGTCCTATCGAAGCG
>DASXMQ010000152.1:0-12345 GCA_036495625.1 Binataceae bacterium (SeqCode)
GCCTGGACACGAACGCGAGGAGCGCATTCCTGTTTTCGATTCACGCAGCGCCGATCATGAAACAAGGCGGCGGTGGGCGAATAATAAACTTCTCGGACTGGCTGCCGGCGACCGGCCGTCCACACTACAAAGGCTACACCCCATACTATGTATCGAAAGCTTCGGTCGTGGCGTTGACGCAAACCCTGGCGCTGGAGTTTGCGCCCGAAATCCTGGTCAATGCGATGGCACCCGGGCCGATTCTTCAGCCCCCGGGCCTGACTCCCGAGGACAACATGGAGGTGATCGAGGCCACGCCGCTTCGCCGGTGGGGCGGTGCCTCGGAAATCGCCAAGACAGCGCTGTTCCTGATCGAGACGGATTTCGTAACTGGCGAATGTATCCGAGTCGATGGCGGCCGGCACCTCTTCTGACTGCATATCTACTCGAGCGTGTTAGTAAGGCTCTGCGGGTCGTGCGCAGGAAGAAGTGCTTAAGGCCGAAGATGCCGCGACAAGGTCGTTGCGCTCTTGTTATTGCTCAAATCGTAGAGACCATGCAGTTTGGAATCATTACTTCCGAGACCGATTACCGCGCACCGGATCAACTATACTATCGTCAATGGCGAAGTGCTCAAGTGGTGCTCTCGCAGCGGATGAATTGAAATAAGCCAAACGAGCCGGGCCCGGCCATCAGGCTATGAATTTATTCCGGCTAGCTCGGGACCGAGATTAAGTTTGTTTTAAGCCTCAGTCTCCGCTCCCTCCTGAGATAGAGACGGGAGAGAATGTGGGCTGAAGGTCTTTTCGACATCTTTACCTCCTTCTCCAAGAGAGAGGCAAGGCCGGGTTCCTTTGCTCACGTTGCAAATATTCATCCGCCCTTGGACTGGGCGCAGTTAGGAGGAGTCATGAGCACGACGGTTCAGCCAATCGACGATCTGTGCATCAACACTATCCGGACGCTCTCGATCGACGCGGTCCAGAAAGCGAACTCGGGACATCCGGGAATGCCGCTGGGCGCGGCCCCGATGGCATACGTCTTGTGGACGCGCCACCTCCGGCACAGTCCCACAAACCCCAAATGGCCCGATCGCGATCGGTTCGTCCTGTCGGCAGGGCACGCCAGCATGCGGCTCTACAGCCTGCTATTTCTCACCGGATATGACCTTAAGATGGACGACATCAAGCAATTCCGGCAATGGGGAAGCCGCACTCCGGGGCATCCCGAGTATGGTGTGGTACCCGGGGCGGAAGTTACTACTGGCCCGCTGGGCCAAGGTGTTGGGAACTCGGTGGGGATGGCCATCGCGGAGCGGTGGCTGGCGGCCACCTTCAATCGGCCCGGCCACGAAGTGGTTAATCACCACACGTATGTGATGGCCAGCGACGGCGACATGATGGAAGGCGTTGCGGCCGAAGCCGCCTCGATAGCGGGTCAGTTTCGGCTCGGGCGATTGATCGTGCTCTATGACGCCAACCAGATCACCCTGTCCGCCAGCGCCGACGTGACCTTTTGCGAAGATGTCGGTGCGCGATTCCAGGCTTATGGATGGCATGTGGAACATATCGACGGGATGGATATTGCCGCGGTTGATGGCGCCCTAACCAAGGCCAAGGCGGTTGATGACCGGCCCTCGCTAATCGTGGCGCGCACGCATATCGGCTATGGCAGTCCGCATAAGCACGACACTTTTCAGGCGCACGGCGAGCCCCTGGGCGTCGAAGAGGTGCGATTGACCAAACGGGCGTTGGGCTGGCCTGAGGACAAGAGTTTCTACATTCCCGAGGAGGCCTTGGCCCAGTTTCGCAGGTCGGTGGATAAAGGCCGCGACCTGGAGGCACAGTGGCATCGACGCGTGGACGGTTTGCGCGCTGCCGATCCGGAGTTGGCTGACAAGCTTCAGCAGACGCTTGCCGGTGAACTGCCCAAGGGATGGGATGCGGCCCTGCCGCGGTTCACGCCTGCGGACGGCGCGATGGCGACGCGCGACGCCGGACAGAAAACCATCGTCGCGTTGGCCGAGGTGATACCCAATCTGATTGGTGGATCGGGCGACCTCGATCCATCCACACGCACCGCGCTCAAGGGCCACGGCGATTTCGAGAGCCCCGATTTTACCCCGCCCGCAGGTGCGCCGCCTACCCAGGGAATGGTGGGCGGTCCGATTGGGTACGGCGGGCGGAATATCCATTTCGGCATTCGCGAGCATGCGATGGCCGGAATCGCCACGGGCATGGCTCTGCACGGCGGCATCCTGCCTTACGCCGCGACCTTCTTTACGTTTTCCGACTACATGCGGCCGAGCATACGACTGGCGGCTCTAAGCAAGGCCCACGTGATCTATGTGTGGACCCACGACAGCATCGGATTGGGCGAGGACGGACCGACGCATCAGCCGGTGGAACAACTGGCAAGCCTGCGCGCGATACCCGATCTGATGCTGCTGCGCCCGGCCGACGCCAACGAGACCGTGGAAGCGTGGAAGATCGCGGTGACGCATACGGAGGGGCCCGTGGGACTGGTGCTCACGCGCCAGAAGTTGCCCACGTTGGACCGCAATACGCTGGCCCCCGCCGCGGGAACGGCAAAAGGAGCTTATGTCCTTGCCGACTGCGCCGCAGGTCCGCCCAAGCTTATCCTCATCGCTACCGGTTCCGAAGTATCGATCGCACTCGAGGCGCACAACCAACTGACTCGTGAGGGCGTTGCAAGCCGAGTGGTCTCGATCCCGTGCTGGGATTTGTTTCAGGCACAGCCGCAATCGTACAAGGACATGGTTCTTCCTCCCGGCGTCAAAGCGCGAGTCAGTGTTGAGGCAGGCTCCCCGCTGGGATGGGAGCGCTATGTGGGCCTCGAAGGCGCAATCATAGGGCTGAACCGCTTCGGTGCTTCAGCGCCTGGTGAAATCGTGATGCGTGAGCTGGGCTTTACTCCAGAGCATATTGTCAAAGTTGCGAAATCTGTCCTGAGCGGCAACCACCCTGCGTAAAACATCGGCAATGCTCATTTGATTCGGATTAAACTAAAGAGGGAACTCTCGGAGTAAACTGCTATGGCCTCGAAACTTGCCGAAGATCCCCGCATCGACCCGCGCCTCAAAGCCGTATTCGGCAGCCTTGATCTATTGACCGCTACGGACGATGTGGCGAGCCGCGAGGACCTGCTGGCAGAGGCGAATAGCGAATCCGGCAAAAAGCAGATGGCGGCGATGGCAGCCCTGCTCGAGGCCTTTGACGATGAAAGCGTCGCACCATCGGCTGGGCTGAGAATTCGCACCGAACGCGTCGTGTCGGCTCCCGATGGCAACATGATCAACATCCAGTTCATCCGGCCCGAAAATGCCGCGCGGATTCCGTGTGTCTACTATATTCACGGCGGTGGCATGACGTTCATGTCGTGTTACTCAGGAAACTACCGGGCATGGGGCAAGATTATCGCCGCCAACGGCGTAGCCGTGGCCATGGTCGACTTTCGCAATGCGCTGGTCCCCTCTTCGGTTCCCGAAGTCGCACCGTTTCCTGCCGGCCTCAATGATTGTGTGTCCGGCTTGAAGTGGGTTCACGCTAACAGCGCGGCGCTCAATATCGATCCCACACGAATTATCGTTGCGGGCGAGAGCGGCGGAGGAAATCTTACCCTTGCCACGGGATTGAAACTGAAGCGCGACGGCGACCTCGGGTTGATCAAGGGGCTTTATGCTCTGTGTCCCTATATCGCGGGTGAATGGCCCCAGCCGCAATATCCCTCCTCCATCGAAAACAACGGGATTCTACTCGACCTGCACAACAATCGTGGCGCAATGGGTTACGGGATCGAAGCCCTTCGTGCGCGCAATCCGCTAGCCTGGCCGGGCTTCGTCACGGCCGAAGACGTTGAAGGGTTCCCGCCCACGGTGATTAGCGTGAATGAGTGTGATCCGCTCCGCGACGAAGGGATCAACTTCTACCGTCTTCTCATGCACAACGGCGTGCGCGCGCGCTGCCGACAGGTGATGGGAACGATCCACGCCACGGAAATCTTTCCGACCTGTTGCCCCGATATCAGCCACAGTACCGCCAGTGATATTGCCAACTTCTGTGCACGCTGATTTGGCCGTCCCGTGAAACCTGGCCGACGCGGCTCAGGCGCCCATCCGAGTACCGCGTCGGGTTTCCGAGCTATAGAGGATCTCTGGCAACGGGGGCTGGATGTCGGCTCATTGACGCCCGCCGCCAGGAGCATCATTAGCCCGCACGCCGGGGAGTTGCTCATTAGAAGTGTGTGAACGGCCTAACAAACTGGAGGCTCAGGCATGGGGTCAATCGTCTCGCGTCGAGAAACTTTTTCGTTTCCTGGGGGCCGGTACGGCTTTGGCTGGCCTCGGCGCTGCTCGATCATTCGCGGCATCTGATACTGAAACGCTCGGCGCCGCCGCCAGGCCCACAAACCGCGTGCAAATCTATCGAGTGCCAGGTGGAACTATGCGCGTTATTCCACAAAGTGAGTGTGACCATATCGATCTTTAATCGAGGTTTTAATGCGCTTTCCGCTTACTTTTCAATCCGAAACCTTGAAATCACCAGCGGTGAGATAACGGTCCAAAGGACGCTTCCAACAAACTATAGTTGTCAGGCGGCGGTGTTATGCGAGGCAAAAACCTAGTCGGGCATCGAAGCCAAGTTGCAACTGATACGAAGGCGGCGGCATCGCACTGCTATACCAGGTAAACGAGCGCGTGGCAGGATTCGCAGAGCAACAGTTCGGTCTCCAACGGCCATTTGCCTGGTTGGATCGACTCGAAGCGCTGGTCACACGCGAACTTGCTCCGAGCGCCCGGAAGATCCGCACCGCTTTACGCATCTCCACGATTGTGACAATCGCAATCGGACTGGATGGGAGTTGTCACGTCAACACTCAGCTGGGCGCGGTAATTGTCTGGCTCCTGGCGGGTGCAGGACCGATGATGTCCATTCGCAAGGCCCTGGCATGGCAAATCGCGGTGATGCTCGCTCTAATCACATCGGTGGTGATGGCGCGCGCATTCGCGGAAACGCCATGGCTGATGCTGCCGTTTGTCTTCGTATGGATTTCATTTTCAACGTATGTGGGATTGACGCGCAAGCTCGGCGCGGGACTGGTCGTTATACAGGTAGTCTGCCTCATTACATTCTACGGCGTGGTGTTTTCACCTGAGGAAATCGGTTGGAACGCGGCAGCCTCGTTCGACGGCAGCGCGATCGCCCTCGGCGTGATCGTCCTGTTCGACAAATGGCTGTGGCCGGACCCAGGCGAGCCGATCTTGATCGAGTCTCTCGGAGCGAGCGTCGCGCGTGCCCGTTCGCACCTTCTCGGCGCTTCGAATTTTTTTCTCGCTGGCGAAAGCGTACCTCGACCGCCATTGCCACCACCAACTTCCGACCTACCCGCACATATGGCGCTGTTTAACCAAGCGTTGGCCGAGGGCGCGTCCGAGCATCGCCGGGCGATCCTGCTTGCCGCGATCACACGCGCGGCTCGCATCAGTCTCGAAGTGGATCGCCTAGTCGGTACGGCGCGCGAGAACCTGCCTCGAGAAATTCGCACGATGGTTCCGGGCGAAATTGAAAGGGCGGTACATGCGATCGCCACCGCGCTTGACGAGATCTCTCACAAACTACTGGCGCGCATTGTTGCGGGCGCGGACGAGCAGACTCCCGCTACGCGGACGCAGGTGCGCTCGGCGATGGACAATCTGACCGCGCGCGTCATTGAGATCAGACCGGCATACATCGGCAAAGCCAGTCCGGCGGAGATCGAGAATTTCGCGGGATTCATCGACTCGCTGGCCATGCTTGGCAGGCACGTCGAGCGCCCGCTGGATGATCCTGCGGGGCCACCGCGCACGGATTTGTCGAAGAGTGCCGCTCCTCGATTGAGCGATCCTGCGGATCCGGCGGTGGTGCGCTATTGCTTGAAAGTCGGCTTGTGCACTGTGGTCGGCTATCTAATCGGACTTATTACTCAGCGTCAGGACTTATTCATTATCCTGATAACGGTAATAACAACCGCGACACCCACCTATGGCGCAACCTTGCACAAGATGTATCTCCGGATCGCCGGCGCGATAATCGGAGGAGCGGTCTCCCTTCTCGCTATCATTATAGTTTCGCCTAACTTCGAAACGCTGCCAGTCTATATGCTTGCGGCTTTCGTGGTCTTCTATCCGTTTGCCTACTCTTCGCTCGGCAATGCGCGGATGTCGTACGCGGGCAAGCAAATGGGGATCATTTTTTCGTTGGTGTTCGTTGCGTTGAGCCCATCGGTAAATATTTATGAACCTCTTTGGCGCATTTGGGGGCTTTTGCTTGGTGATTTTGTCGTGGCGATGGTCTTCTTTTCCCTGTGGCCGGAATATGCCGGCGATTCCATAGTCCCCAGACTGCAAAGAGTCATTGCCAATATGCTCGCGTTAGCGCCAGGCGGCTCAGCTTCTAGCAGCGAGGTTCAAATCCTGAAGACGAACTCAGAAACGATGCGCGTGTTGACCGAGTTCCTCGAGATCGCCGAAGACGCGCGGATGGAAGGGCGCACCTGCGCCGTTTATCACGATGGAATCGTCGAAGCGGCCGGGACCCTTGGCCGGATTGCTAACCGGCTGTCCTCGATCGCGACAGCGCGGGCTCTTACGCAAATGCCTCAGCTCGACCCTGTGACGGAGTTTGCGCGCGAGCGGGTCTTCACCGCGATTCGTGAGCAGCTTGTCTCGTGGCTGGATTTCTTTCGCAGCGCCGAAAGCCTCAGCGCCTCCGCTGCTCGTGCGATCGCAGCGAAACACTCGGCTGACGAATTGGCGGAGCCGCTCAACGAATTCGGTTCACATCTGGAGGAGGGCGGTTTTGCCCGACTGGAATCCTGGCCGCTCGAGCCGCGCCGCACGATGATCGCGGAACTTCAGTCGATGCGACGGCTTGAATTTCTGTTCTCCGAGCTGAATCGGTATCTGGCGGATATTCCCAGCCCTGCATGACACGCTTCACGTGCCGAAGGCTGATCGATCACAGTGATGATCGATCAGGGTATTGAGCGCGGCGGACCCCCGCGAAAGTTAAGTCCACCGGGCTGGTTCTTTCGTGAACGAGGCCTGTGTTTTGCAAGATTGAACGAAGTGTGGAGGCGAAGTATTAGGCGAAGTACTAAGCGATGGCGAGCTGCTGGCGCATACCGGCGATTGGCACGAGTCTGACCTGCCCGGTCACGTTCGGCCGCAGGTAGCGTTGCCACTTTGCGAGGGAGTAAGACATAGCGATGGCGTTTCCAATCAATCGTCCACGGCGGCTTCGGCGCACCGAAACGCTGCGCCGGATGATCCGCGAGACGCGGCTTGCGCCCGACGACCTCATCCAGCCGTTCTTCGTTTGCCCCGGACGCGACGTCAAACGTCCGATCGCTTCGATGCCGGGCGTGGCGCAAATTTCAGTTGACCAGGTAGTGCGCGCCGCGCGCGAAACCCACGCGGCCGGCGTCCCGGCGGCCATCCTGTTCGGCATCCCGCAGCGCAAGGACCCGCAGGGCAGCGAAGCCTGGAACGACCAGGGCGAAGTGCAGCGCGCCGTGCGCGAGATCAAGGAGCATGTGCCCGGCCTCGCCGTGATAACCGACGTGTGTCTCTGCGAATACACCGACCACGGGCATTGCGGTGTGGTCGCGGGCCACGACGTTGATAACGACGCGACGCTCGAGTTGCTGGCGCGCGAGGCGCTCTCGCACGCGCGCGCCGGCGCCGACATGGTTGGCCCGTCGGACATGATGGACGGGCGGGTCGGTGCGATCCGCCGGGCGCTGGATGAAAACGGCTTCATGCACGTCCCGATCATGGCCTACTCGGCCAAGTTCGCCTCGGCCTTCTATGGGCCGTTCCGCGAGGCCGCCGAATCGGCGCCGCAGTTCGGCGACCGCCGCTCCTACCAGATGGACCCGCCCAACGGCGATGAGGCGATGCGCGAGATCGCGCTCGACCTCGCCGAGGGCGCCGACATCGTGATGGTGAAGCCGGCGCTGGCCTATCTCGATCTCATCTACCGCGCCAAGCACGAGTTTCGCGTCCCGGTGGCGGCCTATAACGTCTCGGGCGAATACTCGATGCTGCGGGCGGCGGGGCTCAACGGATGGCTCGACGAGGAGCGCGCGGTGATGGAAGTGCTGACTTCGATCAAGCGGGCCGGCGCCGACATGATCCTGAGCTATTTCGCCACCGAGGTCGCAAAGCGGCTCAAGTGAACGCGCGCCCCGCGCGGCGCCGAATCCCGATCGCATGAGCATCCGCGTCCGGCCGCTCCTCGAAAGCGATCTCGATGAGGCCGACCGCATCATGCGCCTCGCCTTCGGCACATTCGTCGGGCTTGAAGACCCGCTGACGATGTGGGGCGACGCCGACTACGCGCATACGCGATGGCGTTGCGATCCGGAGGGCGCGCTGGCGGCGGAGGAAAGCAGGCGGCTTGCCGGCTCGAACTTCGCGGTGCGCTGGGGCAGCCTCGGCTACTTCGGCCCGCTCTCCGTGCATCCCGAGCTCTGGGATCGCAAGGTCGGGCAGCATCTGCTCGAAGCTACAATCGCGCTGTTCGAGCGCTGGGGCGTGCGCCATCGCGGGCTCTACACCTTTGCGCAAAGCCCCAAACACGTCGCGCTCTACATTCGCTATGGATTCTGGCCGCGCTTTCTCAGCGCGGTGATGCAGAAGGAAATCAAATCGCCGCCGTCGCCGCAGCCGCACCCGGCGCAGTTCGAAAAGTTCTCCGCGCTCGCCGCCGGCGAGAAGGCCGAGACGATCGCGGCCTGTCGCGAGCTTACCGGCTCATTTTTCGCCGGCCTCGATCTGCGGCGCGAAATCGAAGCCGTCAATCGGCTCGGGCTGGGCGAGACGATCCTCGCGCGGCGCGGATCCGGGGTCGCCTGGTTCGCGGTCACGCATATCGGGCGCGCGACCGAGGCCGGCAGCGGCGTATGTTTCGTCAAGTTCGCAGCGGCGCGGCCCGGCCCGCGCGCGGCGCGCGACTTTGAGCGGATGCTCGAGGCCTGCGAGGCGCTGGCGCTCTGCGCCGGCGCGCGTCAACTGCGGGTGAGCGTCAACTTCGCGCGCGATCGCGCCCATCGGATCGTCGCCGCGCGCGGCTTTCGCGCCGAGCGGATCGGCGTCGTGATGCAGAGCCCCAACGAGCCGGCGTACAACCGCGCGGGCAACTATCTGCTCGACGACTGGCGATGAGGCGTGGCGCGCTGAAACGGGATGTTCAGCCGGGGAAATTGCCGGTCGCGCCGCGAATCAGGCTCACGGCCGCGTCGGGACAGGCAACCTCGACAATCAACTGGCTGTAGCCTTCGTTGACCAGGTCGATGGCGACGGCATTTTCGGGCTTGCTCACGTCCCAGAAAATATGGCGGCCGTCCGTGTAAAACCATCCCGCCCAGATGCCCCCGGAAAGGCCGTGCCGAATAGCCGCCAACCCTTCCACCCTCGCGCGGCATCCTCAGGGTCGCGGCGCACGCCGGCGACATGCTCGAGCGGAATCAGAAACCTGCTTTTGACCGCGAAGACCTTGTGCCATCCAAGAATTTCAGCCTTGAGCATCCCATCTCCGACCGACAGCTCGACCATCGTCGACCCCGATTATTCGCGCCGCGCGGGCCGAATGTGCGTTTCGTAGTACGGGCGCATCGCGCGCAGCGCACGCATCTGATGATACTCGAGCTCGTCGTCGGGGTAGCGATGCTCGGGGCCGAGCACGCATCCGACGCGGGCGTGACAGCGCCCCGCGCAATCCGCCTCGACTTCCACTCGATGCGTCAGGCACTTCGGCACGTCCCATCCCGCGGGAAAGCTGACCGCGCGGGCCGGGCATGCGCCGATGCAACTGCGCGGAACGCATCCGGGGCACGGATCGAAGCCGCGCGCCTCGCCCGGCGCATCAAGCTCGGCGTCGAGCAGCAGCGCCGCGCGAAACGCGATCCACGGCCCGAACCGCGGATGCACCACGACGCCGAGGATGCTCGGCCCGGCGATTCCCGCCGCCTTGCCCAGCTCGACGAAGTTGAGCGTGCGGCCGCCGTGCATGAAGGGATGAACGATGGTGTGGCGGAGCTCGGCCGCGCGCAGCGGCGCGGCGACTTCGGCGTGGACGACCTCGCGGGTGAAATCGTCGAGCGGATTTTCGCGCTCCCACCATCCGCGATTGCGCGCCGCGTGGCGCTTGAACGCCGCCCAGAACTCGCCGCCGCCGTTGCCGATCACCACGATCGAGCGCGCCGCCGGATCGATCGGTGACGCGCGCGCGTCGGGCTGTACGGCGGTGTCATACCGCTCGATCGGAATCGCGGCGCACAGATTGAGCCCGTGGCGCGCCGCAGCCGCGCGAATCGCGGCGAGTATGGAACCGGGGTCAGGCAATTTTGTAGGTCACCAGCGCGTCGGCGACCAACGCGCCCTCAGGGCTGCGGATTTCCACCGCGATGCTCGCGATGCGCTTGCCGGCGCGGCGCACTCGCGCGTGAGCGACGAGGTCGGTACGGAGCGCGGGAGCGGCGTAGTTTACGGTCATCGAAATGGTCGCGCTGCTCTGCGCCGCGGGAAGCGTCCACACCGCGGCGCAGGCGGCGAAGTCGGCGAGCGTTGCGATCGCCCCGCCATGGACCGGAACGTCCAGGCCGCCGGCATTGAGGATGCGCTCGGCAAACGGCATTCGCACCGTCGCCTCGCCCTCGGCGCGCGCTTCGATGCTGAGCCCCAATACGGACGAGAACGGTCCGCGTTCGAGCTCGCCGAGGACGGCGTCATGCGGCGTCATGGCCATCGGTCTGCTACGGCTTGGCCCCTTTGCGCCCATCCCCGGCCTCCGGCGCCGGGTCGCCGGCGTTCGGTTTTGCACGCCGCGCCCGGCGCGCCTGGCGAGCCGCCATCAGACGCGCCATCCGGATCGCCTCGCCGACGGCGGCCGCGGGATCTTCGGCGTGCTCGATTCCGTCGATATTCGGCCACGAGCGCAGCGCCACGACCGGACGGCCGATCTTGAGCGCGAGGCCGATCTCGCTGAGCGTGCCGCCTTCGCCCGCGAGCGCGACCACCGCGTCGGCGCTGCCGACCACGACGGCGTTGCGCGCCTCGCCCATCCCGGTCGCGATCGCGAACTCGATATGCGGATTGGCCGCGCCGTGATCGTACCCGGGCAGGATTCCGATAGTATGCGCGCCGCGCTCGTAGGCGCCGCGCGCCGCCGCTTCCATCACGCCGCCGCGTCCGCCGCAGACCAGCGTCGCGCCGTGCCCGGCGATCTCGGCGCCGACCTTATGGGCAAGCTCGAGGACCTCGACGCTTGCGCCGTCGCCGCCGCCGATCACCGCGATTGCCGGCCGCCGCAGCATTCGGGAGTCACACGCCGAGCAGCGCGGGCAGCTCGGCGATGTCGCGAACCATCAGATCGGGCGCGGGGATGCCGTCGGGCAGCGGAGCGCCGCGCTTGTTGACCCACGCCACGCGCATCGCGGCGCGCCGCGGCCCGAGCACGTCCTCGCGCGGCGTGTCGCCGACGAACAATACCGCACTCGGCTCGACCCGCAGCATCTCGAGGATGCGCTCGTAGATGCGCGGGTTCGGTTTGCGCAGCCCCGTTTCGGCCGAAATTATCACCGCCTCGAACAGGCCGGCGACGCCGGTGTCGAGCAGGACCTCGCGTCCGCATTGTGCGTCGTCGAAATTCGAGAGCAGCCCCAGGCGAAAGTGCGGCGCGAGCCGGCGCACCGCCTCCGAACGCTCGGATGGCGCGAAGGTGACCTTGCGCACGCCGTCCATGTGGACGCGGGTCAGATGAAATGCGATCAGGCTGCGCTCGGACGGATCGGTGTAGCCGAGGCGCTCGAAGGTGCGTTCGAACCGCTGCTGGCAGGTGATTTCGATCCCGTCGCGTTCGCGTTCGAAATTAATTTCGTCGATCACGTCATGATAAACCGTGAGGAAGTTCTCGAGGTCGAAGCGCGCGCCCATTTTCTCTTCGAGCGACGGCAGGATCCACGGCAGCGTACTGTGGGTCGAGTGTTCGCGCCATTTAAGGAGCGGCAGCCGCTCGGGCTCCCACTTGACCAGGGTATCGAAGAGGTCGAAGACCAAGGCTTTGATCGCGCCGCTGTTCATGAGGCCATTTTCAGCGGCCGCTATCCCTGCGCCGTTAACGCGGCGGCGGTACTCAGCAGCGCCCCCAGGTTGAGCAGCATCACGCCGCCATTGAGCTTCACGGAGAGACGATGCAGGCGGTCGAATTCGGCGCGGCGCGCGGGATCGGGATTGGCTTCCTCGGTCACGCTGCGAATCGCGTCCACGCGGGGCCGTACTATCGTTCCGGCATAGGCGGTCAACCC
>DASXMQ010000153.1:0-15753 GCA_036495625.1 Binataceae bacterium (SeqCode)
CGGCATGAAAGTCCTGGCGCTGTGCCATAGCGCACGTCCCGAAGATCTGAAGCGCGCGCAGATTGTGCGCAATTCGCTGGCCGAGACCGACCTGGACGAGATCCTGCATGAGCTCTCCGGATAAATCTCTGTGTCATAATGAGACATTTATACTGTCTTTAAGATGTTTTAAGCTCTTGCTTCATCCATGGAGAGCGATAAACTGACGCGCATCAAGCGCGGCCTGCCATAGCCGAACCTCGCAAGCAGTAGCGCGAAACTCGGGGAGCAAGAGAGACAATGCACATCACATCAATCGACTCGAAACAGGCCGCCAAGATCGCCGCCGTGATGGGGCTCGTCGCCGTTATGGCCGCAACCTGGCCGCTGGCGGGCGCGGCCTGGGCCTTCTCGGTCCATCTGCCGCGCAAGCATTTCGCGGTGCTGCTCTTCGTGCCGTTCTTCTACGCGGTAGCGATCTACTTCCTGGCCGGCCTGGCATGCGGGCTATACAACTTCGCCGCACGCGTGGTCGGCGGGTTGCGCTTCGAGATAGCGCATCACACGCCCGCGACGGCGGGCGAGAATCCGGAGAAGCCTGCGCCGCTGCGCAAGGTCGCCTGACGGCGCAGCTCCGCGCGCGCTCGTTACTCTGAGTCCTTAAGTGCGGCCAACAGCCGCTCCTTCAGATTGTCGAACGGTCCGTTCGACATGATTAGCGCGACGTCGCCGGCGTGCAGCTCCTCGAGCATCCGCGCCAGGATGTCGTCGGTCGAGGCACACGCGAACGCGGCCGGTCCGCGGCGTCCGATCGCGGCCGCAAGCTCTTCGACCGACAGCCGCCCGCCCTGGGGAATGGGATCGTTGTCCTTGAAATAGACCGGCGCCAGGTACACGCGCGCGGCGCGGTCGAAGGCGGCGGCGAACTCGGTCTGGAAGACGTTGCGCCGCGCGGTGTTGGAGCGCGGCTCGAAGGCGGCCAGGATGCGCCGGCCCGCGAAGCGCTCGGCGATCGCCGCGAGGGTCGCGCGAATCGCGGTCGGATGATGCGCGAAGTCGTCGACGACGGCGACGCCGCGCGCCTCGCCGAGCAAATCCTGGCGGCGCACGACGCCGCGAAACGATTCCAGGCCGCGCGCGATCTCGTCCGCGCCAAGTCCGAACTCGCCGAGCAGCACCGCGACGCCGAGCGCATTGGCCACGTTCATCCGGCCGCCGATCGGGAGCCGCAGTCCTTCGGCCACCGCGGCGCCGTCGCGCTCGATCGAAAAGCGCGCGCCGCCAGCATCGACGGTTATCGCCGCGGCGCGAAACTCGCCCGCCTCGAGGCCGAACGTTATTCGCCGCGCGCGCGAGCCTTCGGTCACCTCCAGCGCCGCGGGCGAATCGGCCGACACCACCAGCACACCCTCGGGCGCCATCTGCGCCGCCAGCGCGCGGAACGAGGATTTGACATGTTCGAGGTCGCGGTAGATATCCGCGTGGTCGAACTCGACCGCGGTCACGATCGCGCCGTGCGCCCGGTAGTGGAGAAACTTCGGCCCCTTGTCGAAGAACGCGGTGTCGTACTCGTCGCCCTCGATCACGAAGTCGCTGCCCTCGCCGAGCCGATAGTTGGAGCCGAAGTCCCGCGCCACGCCGCCGACCAGCATCGACGGATCGCGGCCGGCCGAGTTCAGGACGTGCGCCATGATCGCGGTCGAGGTAGTCTTGCCGTGCGTCCCGGCGACCATCAACACGCGCCTCGCGCTCAGAAAGAAATGCCAGAGCGCTTCGGGCATCGAGAGATACGGGATGCCGCTATTGAGCAGGGCCTGCGCTTCCGGATTGACGCGCGTTATTACGTTGCCGACCACCACCAGGTCGGGCAGCGGCGCGAGGTTTTGCGGGCCGAAGCCGGATCGCACCTCGACGCGCATCTTTTTCAGCAGCGACGCCGTCGGCTCGTAGAGCTGGTTGTCGGAGCCGGTGACGCGGAGGCCGCGTTCGGCCAGCATCCCGGCCAGCGCCGCCATCGCGGTGCCCGCGACGCCAATCAGATGGACGTGGCGGACCTCGCGCGGCACTCGCGCGATCCGCGCGGCCGATTCGATGGAAGTTGCGTCGGACATCGCCGCTAGAGCCTGAGCGTTCGCAGGCGCAGCGCGTTGGCGATGACCGAGACGGAGCTCAGGCTCATCGCGGCGCTCGCGATCATCGGATTGAGCATCAGCCCGAACCACGGATAGAACACGCCAGCCGCGATCGGGATTCCGATGGCGTTGTATACGAAAGCGAAGAAGAGGTTCTGGCGGATGTTGCTCATGGTCGCGCGGCTGAGATGCACCGCGCGCACGATCCCGCGCAGATCGCCGCGCACCAGCGTCACGCCCGCGCTTTCCATCGCGACGTCGGTGCCGGTGCCCATCGCCACTCCCACGTCGGCCGCCGCCAGCGCCGGCGCGTCGTTGATCCCGTCGCCGGCCATCGCGACCACGCGGCCCATCTGTTTAAGCTCGCGCACGACCTCGGCCTTGCGCTGCGGCAGCACCTCGGCATGAATCTCTTCGATGCCGAGACGGCGCGCGACGGCTTCAGCAGTGGCCCGGCTGTCGCCGGTCAGCATCACGATTCGCACGCCCGCGGCGCGCAGTGCGTCGAGCGCGTCAGCGGCGCTATCCTTGACCGGATCGGCAACGCCGAGGAGTCCGGCCGCGCGGTCGTCGATCGCGACGAACATCACGGTGATGCCGTCGCGGCGCACGTCCTCGGCGCGCGGCGCAAGCTCGCCGGGATCGATTCCGTTCTCCGCAAGCAGCGCGGCACTGCCGACGATCAGCTTGCGGCCTTCGACGCGAGCGCTCACGCCCTTACCCGCGAGCGAGCGAAATTCGGCCGCGTCCGCGAGTTCGAGCGCGCGCGCCGTCGCGCCCGCGACGATCGCCGCGGCGATCGGATGCTCGCTCAGGCGCTCGACCGAGGCGGCGAGCCGCAGCATTTCGGACTCGTCGAACGGCGGAAGCGCGGCGGCGGCGCTGAGCGCCGGCTTGCCGGCCGTCAAGGTACCGGTCTTGTCGATGACCAGCGTATCGACTTTCTCGAGGCGCTCCAGCGCCTCGGCATCGCGCACCAGCACGCCCGCGCCGGCGCCGCGTCCCGTCGCGATCATGATCGACATCGGCGTCGCCAGTCCCAGCGCACAGGGACAGGCGATGATCAGCACGGCCACGGCGGCGACGATCGCGTGCGCGAGCGCGGGTGCGGGCCCGGCGGCGAGCCATCCGATAAAGGCCAGCGCCGCACAAATCACCACGGCGGGAACGAAATAGCCCGCGACCGCGTCGGCCAGGCGCTGGATTGGCGCGCGGCTTCGCTGCGCGTCGGCCACCATCCGCACAATCTGCGCGAGCAGCGTGTCGGCGCCGACACGCTCGGCCCGCATCACGAAACTGCCGCTGATGTTGACCGTGGCGCCCGTGACGCGATCGCCCGCGTGCTTGCCAACGGCGAACGGCTCGCCGGTGAGCATCGATTCGTCCACCGCGCCCTCGCCCTCGACCACCGCGCCGTCGATCGGTACGCGCTCGCCCGGGCGCACGCGGAGAAGATCGCCCGCGGCGACCTCGGAGAGCGCGACGTCGTGCTCTGCGCCGCCGTCGCCGATACGCCGCGCGGTCTTCGGCGCAAGCCCGAGCAGCGCGCGGATAGCGTCCGCAGTGCGGCCGCGCGCGCGGAGCTCGAGCACCTGGCCGAGCAGCACCAGCGCGGTGATTACCGCGGCGGATTCGAAATAGACCGGTACCATCCCGGACGCATCCGCGGCCGTCGGCGGCAGCAGGCCGGGAAAGAGCGCGGCGACGACGCTATAGACATACGCGATCCCGACGCCGAGCGAGATCAGCGTGAACATGTTGAGATGGCAATTGACGAACGAGCGCCATCCGCGCTCGAAGAACGGCCGCGCACCCCACACCACCACCGGCGTCGCGAGCAGAAGCTGAAGATACGTAAGCGGCCGGCCGAACGCAGCCCTCAGCGGGTAGGCCGGCAGCAGATCGGACATCGAGAGCGCGAGCAAGGGCAGCGCGAGCGCCGCGCTCACCCAGAAGCGCCGCGTCATGTCGGCAAGTTCGGGATTGGGCCGCTCTTCGGCGGCGGCCGTCCGCGGCTCCAGGGCCATCCCGCACTTTGGACAACTGCCCGGATGATCCTGGACGACCTCAGGATGCATCGGGCAGACGTACTCGAGCGCGCCGGGCGTTGCCGCCGACAGCGGCGCCTCGAGCGCCATGCCGCAGATAGGGCACGGACCGGGAGCGTCGGCTCGCACCTCGGGATCCATCGGACAGGTGTAGAAGCCGCTTGCGCCGGGCACGGCCGCGCGTGTCGGCGCGGTTGATACCACGTGCGGCACAGTTGTATCGCCGCCGTGGCGGTGGCCGGCCGCGGGCGGCGTTTTCGCCGCTGCCGCGGCGAGATACTTCGCCGGCTCGGCGGCGAATTTCGCGCGGCAGCCGTCGCAGCAGAAGTAATAAGTCGCGCCCTCGAAGACGTGCGAATGGCGCGCCGTCGCGGGATCGATCTTCATCCCGCATACCGGGTCGGTCATCCGCACGGGCGCCTGCGCCGCCGCGGGCGGCGCGCCTTCTGCTTCGGACTTACTCATTGAGCCGGCTACTCATCGAACGAAGGTATTACTCGCGCGCTGCGCCGGCGCGGCGTCGGTCCTACTTGCCGGCATCGATCGCTTCCATGATGAGATCGTGGATTCGCGGACGGAAGTCGCGAATCGCCTGGTTGTCGCGCCGCGGATGCACCCGATTGGTCAGCAGCGAGACCGAGAGCGCGCGCTCCGGCTCGATCCAGATCGAGGTGCCGGTAAAGCCGAGATGGCCGACGGCGGCGGGCGAGAAATGCCGCCCCGAACTCGAATACTGCGCCGACGGCGTGTCCCATCCGAGCGCCCAGGTCGAACCGTTGACGGTGGTGTCGCGGGTCCAGAACTCGCGCACGATCTGCTGCGGCAGCCAATCGGAGCGTCCGCCATAACAGGCGAGCAATTCCTGCGCGATCCGATCCACGTCGCGCACCGGCGCGAACAGTCCCGCGTGTCCCGCCACGCCGCCCATCGCGTAGGCGTTTTCGTCGTCCACTTCGCCGACCAGCAGCCGCTTGCGAAAGGCGCAGACCGAGGTCGGCGCGAACATTTCGGGCACCGGCTCGAGCCGGCGCGAGCGCACCAGCGAAATATCGATGAAGTCGGTCGCGCGGATGCCGAGGGGGCGGAAGATGCGGTCGCGGCAGAAGCGGTTGAGCGGCGCGCCGGCGACGCGCTCGACCGCCTCGCCGAGCAGCATGAAGTTGAGATCGGAATAGATCGCCTTGGTGGCGGGCGGCGCTTCGGGCTTCTCGCGATGGATTTCCTCGTAAACCCATTCCTTGGCGCCGTGGCTGGCCATGAAATTGACCTTGCCGCTCTTCTCGATCTGCGCCACCTGCTGAAAAAACGGCCGCCAGGCGGCAAGCCCGGAGCAATGCGCCAGTACATGGCGAAAGGTGACGTGGCTCTTGTCGTGGACGCCGAAGTTGTGAAAAAAGCGCGTCACGCGGTCGTTCAGGCGCAGCTTGTTCTCGCGCACCAGCATCATCACGGCCACCGTCGTCGCGAGCGGCTTGGTCAACGACGAGAGATCGAAGACGGTCTCCATCTTCATCGGCGAACGCTCGGGCACCAGCGCGCGATAGCCGAAGGCGCCCTCGAAAACGATGTCCACGCCGCGGCGCACCATCAGGGTCGCGCCGGGGATCACTCCGCGCTCGACCGCGTCGGCGAACGCCTGCTCGACTTCACGCCAGCCCAAACCGATCTCCCCTATGCCGCCACGGCAGGCTCGAGGAAGCTCAGCCGCCGCGCCGCCGCATCGACTCGCGCACGCACGCCGAAAGGAATCGTGAAGTTCGCGCTGCCATGGCCCGCCTCGATTCCCGCTAGCACCGGGCAATCGAGACGCGCCGATTGTTCGGCGACGCATTCATCGATCAGGCGGCGCTCCGCCTCGCTGCCCTCCGGCGGACGCAACGCGCCGAAAACCACAGCGGCGACCCGCGCGAAGGCGCCGGCCTGTCCGAGCTGCACCAGCATGCGGTCGATTCTATACGCTTTCTCGCCGGTATCCTCCAAAAAGAGTATTGCGCCGTCGAGCGGCGGCATGTACGGGGTGCCGATCGCCGCGGCCACCATCGAAAGGCATCCGCCGACGATTTCGCCCTCGGCGACGCCGGCCCTCAGCGCAGCTTGCGCGGGCAACTCGAAGCTCGCGGCCTCGCCCTCAAGCAGGCGGCGCAGATGGTCAAGCGCGGCGGAGCCGATTCCGCGCGCGAAATCCATTGCGACCATCGGCCCGTGAAAGCATACCATCCCGGCCCGCCCCACCAGTGCGTTAAGGATAAAGGTTGCGTCGGAAAAGCCCATGAAAATCTTCGGCGTCCGTGCGATCGCGGCAAAGTCGAGCAGCGGCAGGATCCGTCCGGCGCCGTAGCCGCCGCGCGCGGCGAAGATCGCATCGACTTCCGGATCGGCAAAGAAGGCTTGCAATTCGCGCGCGCGCACTTCGTCGGGGCCGGCCAAGATCGCGGAGCGGTCGAGCGCGTGGCTTGAGACCTTGACCCGATAGCCGAGGCGCTCAAGCGCCGCGATGCCGCGTTCGAGATGTTCGCGATCGATTGCGGAAGCGGGCGCGACGACTCCGATCGTGGCGCCCGGCTTGAGCGCGCGCGGCTTTATTCTCGGAGGGCTCACCGGACCCGGCGGCAATGCGCGCTTTTCATGGCTGCGGGCCGAAGCTTATCATGCGCCGCGTACCGGTGCTCGCGACCGGCGCGGACACGACGATCGCGCCTCACAGCGTGCGGCCGACCGCTTCGGCCACGGCCTTGAGCGCCTTCATCAACTCGGCAAAGCGATCGGGCCGCAACTGCTGCGGACCGTCGCTGAGCGCGGTCTCGGGCGTGGGATGGACTTCGATCAACAGGCCGTCGGCGCCCGCCGCGACCGCCGCCAGCGCCATCGGCATCACCAGCGACCAGATGCCGGTGCCGTGGCTGGGATCGACGACCACCGGCAGGTGCGTCCATTGCTTGAGCAGCGGCACGGCGGTCAGGTCAAGCGTGTTGCGCGTGGCGGTCTCGAAGGTGCGGATGCCGCGCTCGCACAGCACCACGATGGGATTTCCCGCGGAGAGAATATATTCCGCGGCCATCAGGAATTCTTCCAGCCGCGTGGACATGCCGCGCTTGAGCAGCACGGGCTTTGTGATCTTGCCGAGGCGCCGCAGCAGCGAAAAATTCTGCGCGTTGCGCGCGCCCACCTGCAGCATGTCGGCGTGCTCGGCGACCAGCTCGATATCGTGCGGGTCCATGATTTCGGTGACCACCGGCAATCCGACGTGCCGCCCCGCGTTTTCGAGCAATTTCAGCCCCGTGTCCTCCATCCCCTGGAAAGAGTAGGGAGAGGTGCGCGGCTTGAAAGCACCGCCGCGGAGCAGCGTCGCGCCCGCCGCCTTGACCGCAGCCGCCGCCGCCTCGACCTGCGCTTCGCTCTCGACCGCGCACGGCCCGGCGATCACCGCGATACGGCGGCCGCCGATTTCGACGCCGTCCACGTTTACGTGCGAGCCCTCGGGGCGCACCTCGCGCGCGGCGAGCTTGAAGCTGCGCAGCACGGGCATCACGCGGTCGACGCCCGCGACGGCTTCGAGATGGCCGAGTTGATGCTGTTCGCCGCGCTCCTCGCCGACGCATGCGACCACCGTGCGCTCGACGCCGCGGATGATATGCGCGCTGTAGTCGAGCTTCTCGACCATCCCGACCACGGCTTGAATCTCCGCCTCGGTGGCGCTGGCTTTCATTACGACGATCACAGTGCTGTTACCCTCCCCCTTTTCGCGGCGCGACTTTCGCAGTGAAACGGTGAAATGGCTGCGAAAGTTGAAATAATCGCCTTACGAAGTCTAGTATTGCATAAACGGGCCCTTCAAGTTGGCCCTTTTTGCCGGGGCGACCCGAATGGCGCGCCTACCGGCAGGAGAGAAGGCTTGGCCCCCAAACCGCTGCGACCGCTTAGCATCATCCACACCTCGGACGTCCATCTCGAGACCGACAGTTTCGGCAGCGGCCCGGGCGGCGACGCCCTGCGCGAACGGGTGCGGAGGTCGTTCAGCGGCGTTATCGACATCGCCAACCAGCGCCACGCCGACCTGATGCTGATCGTCGGCGATCTCTTCGACTCCAGCCGCATCAGCGAGAGTGCGCTCGGCTTCGCGCTCGGCGAGATCGCGCGGGCCGCCATGCCGGTCGCGATGATCCCGGGCAATCATGACGCGCACGACGAACGCTCGGTCTACGCCAACCTCGCCCGCGAGCTGCTGCCGCGCAATCTTCATCTGATCCTCGAGCCCGAAGGCTCGCTGCTCGACTTTCCCGAGCTCGAGACCCGTATCTGGGGCCGCGCGCTGGTCGAGCATACGCCGGAGTACCGGCCGCTCGGCGGGATGCCCGCGCCGGCGCCGGGACGATGGAACATCGCGATGGCGCACGGCTTCTTCACCGAGGAGGCCGACGGATTTCGCTCCTCGCCGATCACTGCGGCGGAGATCGAAGCGAGCGCCTACGACTACGTCGCGCTAGGCCATATCCACGTCTTCGGCGACGTCTCTCAGGGCGCGACGCGCGCCGCCTACTGCGGCACGCCGGCGCCGCTCTACGCGAGCGACAACGCCGGATGGGTCGTGCGGATCGGATGCGTCCCGGGCGAGCCGATAAGCCTCGAGCGGCTCGCGGTCACGCCCTGAGCGCGCTCCCCCCTGTTCACAAACCATTCGCGCACAGGGCGCCATCCGGACAGCGGTTGGCGCGCGGCGGAGTATATTTTTTCGAGGTTCTCCGGCTGCACGGCAGCGACGGCGTTATCTCGTGAACAAGGCAATCGCGCTCTACCCGACCGCACGCAAAGTCGAGGACTGGCTGAAGCGGCAGAGCCGCGGCGGCCGCACCCTGCTCGACTATCCGATCATGACCTTTCCGCAGCTGGTCGATCGGCTCTGGCGCGAATTCGGCCCGCGCGGCACAATGCTCGACGAGTTGCAGGAGCGGCTCGCCGCCGATGAGGCGATGGGAGATTCGCGCGCCGCGCTGGGCAGCGCCGATCACGTCCTCGGCCTCATCCGCCAGTTCAAGAGCGCGGCGCTCGGGCCGTCCGACCTGCGCGCCGCGGCCGCTGCGCTCCCCGCGCAAGCCGCCGCCGTCCGCGGCCGGATCGGCGCGCTCGCGGCGGCCTTCGAGCGTTACGAGCGCCTGCTTGCGGCGCGCGGCCTTTGCGATCGTCACGACCGCGAACGAATCGTGCTCGAGCAGTTATTGGCACTCGACAAGCGCGGCGCGCGTCCGGCGCTGCTCGACGGCGTCGAGCAATTGCAAGTCGCCGAGATTTACGACTTCAGCCTGCTCCAGTTCATGATCGTCGCGGCGCTCATCCGGGTAGTCGGCGACGCGACGCTCACCATCCAGGCCGCCGATCATCCGGCCGGCGCCGGGCGCTTCGCCGAGCTGACCTGGAACCGCTTCGTTGGCGAAGAATCGATCGCCGACAAGGTGCTGCCCGGCTTCGTGCGCCGCGGCGGCCGGTCGGGGCGCCTCGGCTTCGTGCTCGAGCGGCTCTTCGTCGAAGCCGCCGGCGCCGCCGCGCCGGCCGACGACACGCTTGAAGTGGTGGAGGCGCCGACGCCGCTTGGCGAGATCGAAGAGGTCGGCCGCGCGATCCGGCGCGCGATGGAGTCGGACGCGCCGATTGCGCCGGAGCGGATCGCAGTCGTCGCGCGCGACCTCGCGCCCTACGCCGGGCATCTGCGCGACGTGTTCCGCCGCTACCGGATCCCGCTCACGATCGGCCAGCCGCCCGCGCTGCGCGCGAGCGCGCCCGCGCGGCTGGTGGCCGAGATCTTGCGCGCGCCGCGCGAGCGCTTCACGCGCGAATCGCTCGGCGCGCTCTGCCGCTCGCCCCATCTGCTGGCGGTTACGCCAGGCCTCGCGCGCTCGCTCGACCAAATCGGCTACGTCGACAGCGGCGCGCAGCCGCTGCTCGATCGCTTCCACGGCCATCTCGCCGACCTGCGCCGCCGCGCGCTTGAAAAGCGCGCGGCGGCGCAGGTCGCGGATAGCGACAAACTAGACCGGCACATCGCCGGTCTCGAACGGGCGTGCGAGCGCTTCGAGCGGATGCTCGCCGCGCTCGCGCCGCTCGGCGAACCCGGCACGCTCGGCGAGCATCTGGACCGCCTCGAGCGCGCGCTCGAGGCGATGCGCTTCGACCCGGCGGGCGGGAGCGGCGAAATCGACGCGGACGACGACGCCGTGCGGGCGTGGGGTTCGGTGCGCGCGGCGATGGCGGGGCTGGCGCGATGGGCCGCGGCGGCCGGCGGCGGCGCGCGCGTCATCGATCCGATGGAATTCGCGGCGATGGTCGAGGCGGCTTTCGATTGCGCCGCGGCGCCCGCCGACAGCGAGGCGGCGGGCGCGGTGGCCGCGCTGCCGGTGCTCGAAGCGCGCGGACTCGACTTCGACCTGGTCTTCGTGATCGGGCTCAATGACGGCGCTTTCCCACACTACCATCCCGACGATCCGCTGCTCCCGGACGAAGTGAAGCTCGCGCTCAATCGGCCGCTCGGCGAAGCGCTGCGGCGGCGTTTCGGCCCGCAGGCGCCAAGCCACACCGGCGCGATCCTGCGCACGCGCCACGACCGCAACGGCGAAGACGCGCTGCTGTTTTTTCTTGCCCTCTCGATGCCCTCGCGCTGCGTGGTCCTGAGCTACGCGGCGGCCGACGCGAGCGGCAACCCGATGGTCCGCTCGCCATTCGTCGATGAAGTTCTGCGCGTGCTCGGCGATCCGCAGGGTGCCGCAACGATCAGGCGTCCGACGAACGCGGGCCTGATTCCCGCGGCCGGCGACTGTCTCTCGCGCGGCGAATTCCTCGCTCGCGCCGCGGCCGACCGGATGCTGGACTCGGCCGAGGCGGAAACGATCGAGTCTCGCGCGACGCTCGATTCGATACGTCTGCGATCGGATCTCGAAACGCAGCGCGAAAAATATCTGGCCCTGCCCGCGCGCGAGGATTTCGCGGACGCGGACAAGCAGGGAATGCGCTACGCGCCGCTTCCGGCGAAGGTCAAGCTGGCTGGCCGATGGGACGGACGCGTCGCGCCCGATCCGCGTCTGGCGCGGATGCTCTGCGGCACTGCGGACGATCCCCGGCGATGGTCCGCGACGGGGCTCGGGGAGCTTGCGGCCTGCGGTTTCAGGTTTTTCGCGCATCGCGTGCTGGGACTCGACGCGGACGAGGAGCAGGACTACGAAATGAGCGCGCCCGAAGGCGGCGAGTTGATTCACGAGGTCTTGCGCCGCATGGTCGAGCAAAGCGACTTTACCGACCGTTCGCGCGCGCGGATGCAAGCGGCCGAAGTCATGAATGCGGTGCGCGACGAGTACCGGGCGCTCGCGCGCGACCAGGGATTTTTCGATTTGCGCTGGCGCACGATCGAGCAAACGGCTCGCGAGTTCATCGAGATCGAAATCGCCAACCGCGCGGCAAATCCCGCGGCCGAAATCCTCACCGAGCATCCGGTCGGCTTCGTCCTCGACGATCTTCGCGGCGTGGGCCGCCCGCCCCTCAAAATCGAAGGTCGCATCGATCGCCTGGAGCTTCATCCGGGCCGCGGCGCGATCCGGAAGGTCCGGGTCATCGACTATAAGAATTCGCGCGACGCCGATCGCTACAAAAAGATCTTGCAGCCTGACGGCGCAGCGTTCGGATGGACCGATTTTCAGTTGCCGATTTACCTGATGGGCGCGCTCGGCGAGTTCGGCGCGCGGCTGGCGCGCGAGGTCGAGCTCGAGGCCGGCTATGTCGTGCTGCGCAGTGCCGACAAGGAGCAAACTGCGCCGGTCACCCGCGCGATCGTCGAGACCGATCCGAAACAGCGCGCGGCAGCACAGCAGGCGGGCGAGCCTCTGGTCGCCGAACGGATTATCGCGCTGGTGGACGAAGCGCTCGCCGGCCGTTTCGACGTCGATCCGCGCCGCTGTGACGACTGGTGCCGCTATCGCAAGGTCTGCCGCTACTACAAAAGCGGGGAGCCGGGCGCCTAGCGCCGGAGTGCTCGATTTTGCCGCGCGTCGAAATCACCCAGGAACAGCGCGACGCGGTTTACGCCGCGGGTAACGCGCTCGTGCGCGCGGGCGCCGGCTCGGGCAAAACCGAGGTCCTCTCGCAGCGTTTCGTCGCGCTCGTGGCCGGCGATATCGCGGGGCGCGAGCCGCTCGCGCCGGAGCGGATCGCCGCGATCACGTTCACCGAAAAAGCCACCGCCGACATGCGCCGGCGAATCGCCGACGTCCTCGACGATCGGATCGCGCGCGAGGGCGACGCCGTGCGCCGGGCGGCGCTGGTTCGCGCGCGGCGCATGCTCGGGCTCGCGCGCATCTCGACCATCCATGCTTTTTGCGCGCGCCTGCTGCGCGAATATCCGATCGAGGCCGGCGTCGATCCCGGCTTCGAAGTGCTCGACGAATACCAGAGCGTCACCTTTCTCCAGGGCCGGTGCCGCGAGCTGCTCGCCGACGCGGTCCGCAAACAGGAGCCAGGCGCGATCCGCCTAGTAGGCGCGCGCGGCCTCTACGGATCCAAGAATCGAAAGGGCGCGATCGAGATCGTGCTGCAGGCGATCGGCGAGAGCGGCCGCCTCGGCAAATCGCCCGGATGGATTCGCGACATCGCCGAAGCCACGGCGGCGAAGCTGCGCGAGTTCGATGAGCGGATTCCCCGGCTTCGCGCGGAACTGTTCGAACTCGTCGGCCGACTGCTGGGAGTTCCCAACCCCAGCGGCGCTGCCGGAACGAAACTCGAAGAACTGCGCGGCAGATGGCCGTCGCTGCAGCCTGCGATCGAAGCGTTCAGCGCGGAGTCCGATCCCGCGGATCGCTCGGTATTCGACGACCTGAGGCTCCTTCTGCCCACGGCACAAAGCAAGAAGGTCAAGGACCTGGTTTACGCCATCCGCGGCAACCACGAACCCGGGATCATCGATGCGATACGCGACGCGTACGGCGGCGCGCGCGCGGCGCAGCCGACGCTCGAGATCGCCGCGCTCATCGCCGATCTCGGCGTCAAACTCGAGCAGCGCAAGCGCGCCGAGCGTGCCGTCACCTTCGACGACCTGCTGATCCTGGCCGCGCGTCTGCTGCGCAGCCATCCCGAGGCCGCCGCGCGCTACCGGCGCGCGCTCGGCGCCCTGCTGGTCGATGAATACCAGGACACCGATCCGATCCAGGACGAAGTCGTGCGCCTGCTCACCGGCGAAGGCTCGCCCGCGCCGGAACTGTTCATCGTGGGCGACGAGAAACAATCGATCTATCGCTTCCGTGGCGCCGACGTCACGGTCTTCAACCGCGACCGCGGTCCGCTCCTTTTTGGACGAGCGCTGCGCGAGAATCGCCGCTCGCTCCCCGCGATCATCGATTTCGTCAACGCCGTGAGCGCGCAATCGATGGCCCCCGGCGATGACGCGGACGCCAAACCGTACCGGATCAGGTGGAGCGAAGAGCATCGGCTGCAGGCGATCCGGCCTGCAAGCGATGCCCCTGCCGTCGAACTGATCATCGCGCCCAACGCGCAGGACGGCAACGGCGCAAGGCTCGACGCTGGCGCACTTCGGCGAGTCGAAGCGGATGCGATCGCGCGGCGCTGCGCGCAGATGGTCCGCGAGACGGCGGGCGCGGCGCACAGGGTCGAATTCGCCCAGATCGCGGTGCTGCTTCGTTCGTTCACGGACGTCGCGATCTATGAAGACGCTTTCCGGCGTGCGGGCGTGCCGAGCTACACGGTCAAGGGGCGCGGCTTTTACGAATGCAAGGAAGTGAACGACCTGGCCGCGCTGCTCGCCACGATCGCCGATCCGGAAAATCCGCTCGAACTCGCGACGGCTCTGCGCTCGCCGGTCTTCGGCCTTTCGGATCAGTGCCTGCTCGATATCGCGCTGCATCTGGACGAACGGCGTGCGGCGACCGGAGAGGCGCGGCGTCTTTGGCAATTGTTCGACGACGCCGGCGAAGACTTCGCGTGGCTCGGAAGCGAGCGGACGGCGGCGCTGGACGCGCGGGATACGCTGATCGCGCTCCGCAAGATGCGCGAGCGCGCCTCGCTGGCGGCGATCGTCGCGCGCGCGCTCGAATTGACCCGCTTCGAGGCGGTGCTGCTCGGCCTCGAAGGCGGCGCCCAACGCGCCGCGAACGTGCGCAAGCTCGTCGAAATCGCGCGCGAGTTCGAAGCCCATCGCTTCCTCGGTCTCGGCGATTTCGTGCGCCATCTGCGCCGCCTGGTGGAGGAAGCCCCGCGCGAGCCGCAGGCCCAGATCGCCGGCGAGAATGACAACGTCGTGCGCCTGATGACGATCCATCAGGCCAAGGGCCTCGAATTTCCCGTCGTGATCGTCGCCGACCTCGCACGGCGAACGCAGACGAGCAACGAGCAGATCGTGATGACAGCCGAGCACGGGCTGCTGGTTTGCGATACGGTCGGCGCGGGCGATGAATCGCTGCCCAATCCGCTTGCGGCGGAATATCGCGCCGCGGTGAAAGACCAGGAAGAGGCCGAAAACGCCCGCCTGCTTTACGTCGCGATGACGCGGGCGCGCGACCGCCTGATCCTCAGCGAAGGCGCGATGAAATCGAAATCGAGTTGGGTGGACCACGTTCGCGCCGCAGTGGGCGCCGACAAGGTCGAGACCTTCGTCGGCGCCGCGGCCGGCGAGAAGATCGTTGACGCCAGCGGAGTGAAAGTCGTGCTGCGGCGCGCGGACGCGCTCGCGCGCGAGCCCGGCGCGCAGCCTCCGGCCGCCGAATCGCCTGCGCCGGGCGAATTGGCGGCGGCGGCACGCGTGCGGCTTGGCTTCGCCGCGCCGCCGCTTAGCGAAGTGGTAACCAGTCCGAGCGCCCTTGACGATTTCGAGCGATGTCCGCGCCAGTATTTCCTGCGCCGCGAGCTAGGGTTTCCCGAAGGTCGCCCCGACACCGTCTTCGATTCGGACGGCGACGGGCAGGCAATCGCGATGGGTACCGTCGCGCATGCGGTGCTCGAGCAGCTCGCTCCGGCGCCCCCCAAGTCAGGACTCGAAGCCGAAATCGCGCGCCTCGTCGGCGTCCATGGCGCCGCGTCCAACCTCAATCCCGCGGCGCAGCGGACGCTGGTACGCGACCTCCTTCGCTACGCGCGGAGCCGCGAAGATCGCGCGGCGACAGAGGCCGGAGCAGCCGCCGACCTCCGTCGTGAAACGCCCTTCTTCATGAGCGTCGAGGACGACGGGCTCACGCTCTTCATTCGCGGCCGGATCGATCTGCTGATCGACGACGGCAAGCGGCTGGTCGTGAGTGACTACAAGTACGCGCGCGCCGGAAGCGGGGATTACCGCGTGCAGATGGAATGTTACGCGCTGGCCGCGGCCGAGGCTGCGCCCGGCCGCGAGGTGAGCGCGGAGATCGTGTATCTGCGCGATCGCGTCGCGCGGCGCCAGCTGGAGCTGGCGCCGCTCGACGCGATCCGCGCCCATCTGCTCACGCTCGGGCGCGGGATAGCCGCGGCCCGCGCCGCCGAGCGCGGCGCCGCCGCCTATCCCAGGCGGCCCGCCGAGGCGCGCGAGTGCCGTGCGCTCGGCTGCGGCTACGTGGCGCGATGCTGGCCGCGAAGCG
>DASXMQ010000154.1:0-13298 GCA_036495625.1 Binataceae bacterium (SeqCode)
CCGTGCCGGCCGGCGAATCGAGCAGCGTCTTGTAGATCCGTTCGTGAACGATCACCGCGCCGAGCGGCAGATAGCCGCTGCTGATGCCCTTGGCGCAGGAGATGATGTCCGGACGAACGTCCCAGTGCTCGCAGGCGAACATCTTGCCGGTGCGCCCCGCGCCGGTGATGACTTCGTCCGCGACCATCAGCACGTCGTACTTGTCGCAAATCTGGCGGATGCGCGTCCAGTATTCCCTGGGCGCGGGTATCACGCCGCCCGCCCCCATCACCGGCTCCGCGATGAAGAAGGCGACCCGGTCCGGCCCCTCGGCGAGAATCGCTTTTTCGAGTTCGTCGGCGCACGCGACCGCGCAGGAGGGATACTCCTTGCCGAGCGGGCAGCGATAGCAGTAGGGCGGCGCGATGTGCCGCACGTCGGGCAGCATCGGCTCGAAGAACTCGTGGAAGTGATCGATGCCGGTGAGGCTCGCAGCGCCGCACGACGAGCCGTGGTAGCCCTTGATGCGGGCGATCGCGACGGTCTTGTTCTTGAAGCCGCGCAGGCGATGGTACAGCCGAACAATGCGGATCACCGACTCATTGGCTTCCGAGCCGCCGCTGGTGAAGAAGACGCGGTCGAGTCCCGGGGGCGCCAGCGCGGCCAGCCGCGCGGCAAGCTCGATCGCCGGCGGCGTCGAGATGTTGAGCAGCCCGAGATGGAACGACAGCGTTTCGAGCTGCTCCGCGACCGCGTCGGCGATTTCCTTGTTGCCGAAACCAAGATTGACGTTCCAGATCGCCGAGCTGCCGTCGAGATACTGCTTGCCGTTGGCGTCCCATACGTAAACGCCCTTGCCGCGGGCGATGATCAGAGGGCCCTTGGCCGCATGCTCGGCGGGCGAGGCGAAACCCGGCAGTTTGTGCTTGCGGTCGAGCTCGTCGAGCTTTCTTGCGTCGATTTCGAAGCGCAGCGCGCTCTGTGCGCCCGCGGGTTTCTGTGCCGAAGCCATAAAAACTTCTCCTGTGTTCCGATTGCGCCTGCCGCGCCCGCCGCTCCTCGAGCTCCGGCGGCCTTCAGGCTCCGGATTTTCCTCTGAGCGCCTCGCGCCATTTGGCCGTGGCCTCGCGATCCACGGCGAGCGACTCGTCCTCGGCGCGCCCGCTGAACATCACGCCGTACAGCTGTCGCGCCTTCTCCGGCGTGACCAGTCCCTCGAGCACGTCCGTCCGCACCATCTCGGGATCGCGATCGAGCGGGCTGCCGTAACCGCCGCCGCCACTGTCCATGCCGACTATATATTCGCCGGGCTGGATCTGCTCAGCCGACACCGAGGGCAGCTCGCGCTCGTCGCCTTCGCGACCGATCTTGGCCGCGAAGCAGGCCTCGCCCGTATGCCCGCCGAGCACGCCCTTGGGCGGGTTGTGATGGCCGTCGAGCGGATAGACCACGGTCATCGCGTCGTTGCGCGGGCCGTATTCCACGCGCGCGCCAGGTGCGCCGCGGAAACGTCCCGCACCGCCCGAGTCGGGCACCAGCCGAATTGTCCGGTAGATGATCGGGTATTTCTGCTCGTCGATCTCGATGCTGTCGCGATACATCAGGCCCGCGACCACCGGCAGGCCATAGTTGATCCAGCCGTCGTTGTGCGGGGTGCCCGGGCCGCCGTTGGCGCTGATGAAAAGCTGGTTGACGTAGGGCGCGCCGCCGCGGCGAAAATCGCCGCCCGAAATGACGCCGTAGCCGGGGCCCATCCCGAGGCCGCCCTCGGCGAGCCCGTAGCCCTCGCCGAGTTGGGCGAACGCAGCCTGCGTGATGTTGACCAGGCGATCGCCGATATTGGTGGTCGCGACCGAGCACGAAGTCGGAAAGCGCGGGATCCCGACCACGCAGTTCTCGCGCAGATGCACCGTGATGCGCCGGAAGCTGCCGGCGTTGTGCGGCACGCCCGGATCGATCGAATTGAACAGTCCCGTCACGGTGTTGTTGATCGCGCAGGTCTTGGATTCGTTCAGCCCGCAGGGCACGCAATCGATATTGTCGCGCAGATCGATTTCGACCCGCCCTTCGGCCGCGTCGATTTTCACCTTGACCTTGAGCGGCACGCCCTCGGGCACGGCGGGGAACGGATCGTGCGCGCCGGTGCCGGTGAATTCGGCCGATGGAAGCTCCTTCAGCGCATGGATCATCCGGCGCTCGGAGTAGTCGAACCACTCGCGGATGAATTCGCGAATCAGCGGCTTGCCGAACTTGGCGGTCAGCTCCTTCAGCCGGCGCTCGCCGATCCGCGCCGAACCGACCATCGCCAGGTAATCGCCGTACCATTGGTCGGGCACGCGGATCCGCCGCCGGCACATCCGGATGATGTCGTCGATGTCGCGATAGTTGCGCTGGACCTGGACGCAGGGAAAGTTGAGCGCGCCTTCCTCGTAAACGTCGCCGGCAAACGGCGCGTAGGTGGTCGGCAGGCTGTTGCCGCAGTCCGCCTGATGGGCCTTCGCGCAGCAGGTGAAGAGATGCTCGCCCTCGACGAACACCGGCACCAGGATCGTATGGTCGGCGCTGTGCGTGTTGCCGAGGTACACGTCGTTATGCAAAAAAGCGTCGCCCTCGACGAGATTCGGATGCAGATTGCACATCGCCTCGCCCAGGAACTGCGAGCCGAAGACATGCACCGGCAGACCCTCGGCGGAGGCCAGCATCTGGTTGTCGCCGGTAATCAGCGAGCAGGAAAAATCGCGCGCCATGTTCAGCACCGCCGAGCGGCCCGAGCGGAGCAGCGTGTTGGTCATCTCGCGGCATACGCTGTCGAGGCGGTTGGCGATTACCGCGAGCAGCGCCGCGTCGAGCTTTCCGTCCGCGGTTCGTGTACTGGTGGCCATGACGGTTTTCTACCTCGCCTTTCCCTGCCCGGTCCCGCCGCCTAGGCGTCGCCGACCTCGAGCAGGTAGTTGTGCAATTCGGTCACGCGCGCGCGGCTGCCCGGATAGACGACGATCGTGGTGGTCGGCTCGTCGATGATCGCGGGCCCCTCGAGCATCATCCCCGGCGCCAGGCTCTCTCCATGATAGCGCGGCGTCTCGAGGTCGCGATGGCCTGCAAAGAACATCGCGCGTTTGCTTCTCGGCGCCGGCAGGGCCGCCGCATGCGCGGCCGTTTTACTGAGCGGCGGCCCGGTCAGCGCTGCGGTCACCCTGCCCCGCCAATAAACGCATTCGACCTGCTGGCCCGGCTCCTTGACCGCGAAGACCCGCTCGTGCTCGCGATGGAACGCCTCGATCATCGCGTCGAGATCGGCCTGGCCGTCGAACCTGCCGCGGGGCAGCGCGACGTCGAGTTCCCATACCTGGTACGGATAGCGCGCCTCGACGAAGTACTCGCGCCTAAAGCGCGTGAGCCCGCGTTCGCGCAACTCGGCCTCCAGGCGCTCGATCGACGCGGTTATGTCGTCCAGCACCCGGTTGACCGTGTCGAAGGGAAAATCGCCGGTAAACGCGAAGGCGCTTTGCGTGAACTCGCTCACGATGTCCGAGTACTGGCCGCCGCAGGCGCTGAGCGCGCCGGCCGTGCGCGGAACCAGCACCTGGCGGCATCCGAGCTCCCGCGCGATCGGCACGATGTTCAGGCCGGCGGCGCCGCCGCCCGCGACCAGCAGGCTCTCGCGCGGATCGATGCCCTGGTTAATCGTGATGTCCTTGATCGCGCCGACCATGTGATCGCCGGCGACTTCCAGGATCGCGCGCGCCGCATCCTTCAGCTCAAGGCCCAGGCGCGAGGCGATTTTCCCGACGGCGGTCGCGGCGGCGTCGGCGTGAAGGCGCATCCGTCCGCCCAAAAAATAGTCCGGATCGATATAGCCCAGCACCGCGGCCGCGTCGGTGACCGTCGGCTCGACGCCGCCGCTGCCGTAGCACGCCGGACCTGGTTCGGCGCGCGCGCTCTGGGGGCCGACGCGCAGTAATCCGCCGGGATCGATCCAGGCGATCGAGCCGCCGCCGGCGCCGATGCTGCGCACATCCACCGACGCCATCCCGGTAATATGCCCGGTAAAGATCGAGCCGAGCCAGGTCTCGCGCGTGAACGTGATCGTGCGATCGTGCACCAGGCTTACGTCGAAGCTGGTGCCTCCCGCGTCGCACACGATGAGATCGCGCGGGCCGACCTCGGCCTCGCCATAGGTGCGCCCGGCCACCGGCGCCATCGCGGGCCCCGATTTGACCAGAAAGATGGGGCGCTGGACGACGTCGCTCGCGTGCATCACGCCGCCGAAAGAGGTCGCGACCAGCAGCTGTCCGGCGAAACCGGCGCGGCGCAGATCCTCCTCCATGTCGCGCAGATGGCGCTGCATCAGCGGCTTCAGTGAGGCGTCGATCGCCGCCGACGATGCCCTGCGATATTCGCGGATGATCGGGTTGAGCCGCGAGGAGAGCGTGTAGGGGACGCCGGGCAGCTCCGTCTCGATAAGATGGCCGAGCGCCTCCTCGTGCGCCGGATTCGCCGGCGACCACAAGAGGCAGACCGCGATCGCCTCGACCCCGCGCTGGGCCACGCGGCGAAGCGTCGCGCGCGCGTGCTCCTTGTCGAGCGGCACTACCGCATTGCCCTCGGAGTCGATCCGCTCGCGAATCTCAAACGTAAGTCTCCTCGGCACGTACGGCTCGATCGGCGGGTACGCAAGATTGAAAGGATCGAGCTTGCCGCCTTCGCGCAGCACCAGGATGTCGGGAAAGCCTTCGGTGACCAGGAAGGCCGTGCGCGCGGTGTTGCGTTCGATAATCGCGTTGGTCGCGTGCGTGGTGCCGTAGATAACCAGGTCCGTATGGCGGAGCACGTCGCTGAAGCCCACTCCCAGTTGCTCGGACGCCATCTTGAGCGCGCCTTCGATGCCGCCGAAGATGCGCTCGTAGGTCGTCGGCGATTTGCCCAGCACCAGGCCGCCGCGTTCATCAGCCAGTACGAGGTCGGTAAAGGTTCCGCCCGTGTCGATCGCGATCCGATAGGCCACCTGCGCCAGTCCTCCCTGTCGCCAGAGTGCGGGTGTTTGCCGCGCGCTCCCATTTAGAGCAGAAGCGGCAGCGTCGAACCAGATTTCATCAGTCCGTTTGGATTAGCAGCCTCGCGGGCAAATGAAAACCGAAACCGCCGGCCCAACCGGCGGCTTGAAGGTTTAGCGCGCATTTTCCTTGACAGTTCGAAATCAGCCGATCTAGGTTCGGCTGTTATCGTCGCGGGCGGCGATTCGGCGGCTCGAGGACGGGCAAACCACGCGGACTTACCGCGCGAAAACACATTGATCAAGGACTGTGGAGGCGAGACATGGCTGAAGGCAAAGCAAAGAAAATGTGGGCGCTGCCCGGCGCGCAGCTCACCGCGCCGCAGTCGCTGCTGATGCATGGTGGCGACGCGACCTTGATGCTCGATCTCCCGTGCCCTTCGTTCCTCATCGAGCATCCAAAGGGCCTGGTGCTGTTCGACACCGGATGCAACCCGAAGATCATCGACGACGCGGTCGGATATTGGGGCGACGTCGCGGCCCATCTGCCGCTCAAATGGAACAAGTCCGATACGCTCGACAAGCAGATCCAGAACGTGGGCTACAAAACCTCCGACGTGAAGTACGTCATCCTGTCGCACTCGCATCTCGACCATTCGGGTGGCCTCACCTATTTTCCCAACGCCACCTTCCTCGTCGGCAGCCGGGAACTGCAGTACGCCTACTGGCCGGACGTGGATCGGCGATGGGCATTCATCGTCAACGACTTCCTACCGACCCGCTCGTACAAATGGATGGAGCTGGATGGCGACTTCGACCTGTTCGGCGATGGCGCGCTGCAATTCCTGCTGACGCCCGGCCATACGCCCGGCGAGTGCTCGCTGCTGGTGAACCTGCCCAATCGCAGGTTCCTGCTGACGGGCGATACGACGCATCTGCGCGCCGCGGTCAACGCCGAGGCAACGATGGGAATCGACGTGAATCCGTTCCAGTCGGTCCATTCGCTGAGGCGGATCAAGGCGATTCGCGACATGTGGGGCGCCACGATGTGGATCACGCACGATCCCGACGACTGGAAGGAGTATCCGCACAAGGTCGAGTAGCGCGGACGCGTTAGATGCCGCTATACGAATGCCGTTGCGAGCGGTGCGAGGTCACCTTCGAGGTGCTCGCACCGCTCAGTTCATCCGGGATGCGCTCGCGCCCCTGCCCCAACTGCGGGCGCGCCGCGCGCCGCATCATCTCGGCGGTCGCCTTCACGGTCGAGGGCGGGACGCGCGCGAGCTCGACGCCGGACGTGACGCGGCTCAAGGTGCCGCCGCCGGCGCGGCTATGCTGGATGGACGATCGGTCGGCGGCGCGCTATGCCGCCTACAAGCACGGGCGCGGCGCGGAATACGACGACAAGTTGAACGCTCCTGACGAGGCGCAGAACAAGCGCGGCGAGCCGCCGCCGGTCAAACCGGCCGCCGCGGCGCAGGATCATGGCCATTCGCACTCGCACGCGGCGATGGCCGCCGCCGTGCGCAAAGCCAAGGCAGCCAAGGCCAAGGCGGCCGCAAGCCGCCCGCAGCCGCCCGTCTGAATTCGGCTTCGGGGATTTTCGATCGTCATTTCCGACCTCCCGCCCCGACAGGGACCGGAGGCCGGAATTACTGGCCCGCGGACGAAGTGGTTTGCTGGCCGCCCTTGACGAACGCGATCGCCACGCCGCTCATGTAATGGCCGCCGTGACCGACTTCGCCGACTTCGGGGTCGTGCATGCGCTGCGACACGTTGGCGGTTTTCGCCGAGACAGTGGAACTGGCGCCCGAGTCCCAGCCCGTCAGTTGATCGCCCTCGTGCTGACTCTTGTCCGAGGTGATCACGATCGCGTCGGCTCCAATCTCACATGCCTTGCGCTTGATCACCGGCAGGAGCTCAACGTCTTTGGCCGACTGATCGCCCCAGGTATCCAGCAGCGCGAGTTGCTGAAAGTTGGTGGTGGGCATCGAGGTCAGCACCTGTATCGGACAATCAGGCGCCTTGGCTGGACGCATCATGGAAGTCATCGGACTGACGGTGGTCGAAGGCGTCGGCACCTCGAATTCAAAGCATCCGGAGATCGACAGCGCGAAGGCGGCAACCGTCAGGGCAAAAACTCCCCGCGCCCCGTATCGCGACGACACTACCGGCAGCTCATGCAACAGCTTGATCGACAGCAACTTCATCATTCACTTTAACTTATGATTTCTGCTCAACCGAGCCGACCTTTAGGGTTTGGCCGGCGGCGGCGGCGCGCCCTCCTCATCCGAGCCGGTCGGCGGGCCTTTGAGCTTGAACGTCCCCTGATCCGCGATACCGCCGTTCATATAACAAGTGTACTCGCCGTCAGCCTTCGGCGGATAGAAGTCATCCATAAAATACATGCACCAGCTCGTGTCTTCCATCGCGACGCGAAAGCCGCGGGCGTTCACCTGTCCGGTCACCCATCCGCGCGGAGTGTTGTTGCGGCAGACCGCATTGCCCGGTCGGCACAGGTAATCGCCTTTTAGCTGGTTGCCCTCGCGCTTGAGCTTGAAGGTGATGTTCACCATCGCCGCGTTCACCGTGCTGACCGACGTGCCCTTCCAGATTCCAGTGAAGTCCGCGAGCGGATCGGGCGACGCGGCCGAGCCCACGTGGCGCGCATCGGCAGCCCCAGCCGCCGGGGAGTTTGCAACCGAATTCGATTGGCCGCCGCCCCCGCTGGAGCAGGACCATCCGCCAACCGCCAGAAGCATCGCCACTATGACAAAACGTCGTCGCATGGATCTACCTCTCTTCGGCGCCGGCGCAACGCTATCGCGCTCAAGCTTTGCGCGCCTTGGGCATGACCTCCTCGCCGAGGCGCTGGATACATTCGAGCACCTTCTCGGGTGACGGGCCAAGCGGGACCCTGATGCGCAGGACGTACCAGTCGATTCCGCCCATTATCGTGTTCCAGCGGTCGAGCGCCTCGAGCCAGTCGTCCCGGGTGCCGACAATCGCATGTCCGCGGCCGCGGATCTTGTCCAGCGTAAAGTCGCTCTCCGAGGCGAAATCCTCGGTCGGCACGAGCATGCCATTTCTAAAGTAAAACTTGCATTCTTCCAGCCACAGGCGACCGAACGTCTGCTCGGCCTCCTCGCGGCTCGACGCGAGCCATCCGTCGCGGAACAGCGCGATACTGGGCTTGCGGCCGGCCTTGGCGGCGGCCTCGCGATAAATCGAGACCTGGGCCTTGATGTTCTCGATCCTGTCGAAGAACGGCGCCGCCGACCAGGCGTCGCTCATCCGGCCCGCTCGCGCGATCGACTTCGGACCGAACGCGCCGATCCAGATAGGCGGACGCGGCCGCTGGTAGGGCTTGGGCGTCACGTGAATCGCGTCGAAGTTGAAGTACTTGCCGTGATGGGCGAACGGGCCGACGGTGGTCCACGCTTTCTGGACGATTTCCATCGTCTCCTCGAAGCGCCCCTCGCGCTGTTTGATCGAAATGCCGAAGTGGGCGAAGTAGTCCTTGTGATAGCCCGCGCCGACGCCCAGGATGAGCCGCCCGCGCGAGAGCACGTCGATTAGCGCGGTCGATTGCGCGAGATGCACCGGGTTATAGAGCGCCGGCATCAGGATGTCGGTGCCGATTTTAACCCGCTTGGTCCGCGCCGCGATCGCCGCCAGGAGCGGCAGCGGGCTCGGAAACATGCATTCGGTGCGGGCATGGCGCTCGGGCACGAAGACGCCGTCGAAGCCGCAGCGCTCGGCCTGTTCGGCTTCGGTCAGCAGTTGCTGAGCGAAGTTTGCGGAGCGCTCGGGCTCGGGCTCTGGCTGCGCATACGGTCCGCCGTGCGTGTCCGGCATGTAAGCGAACGAAGCCATCGGATTCTCCCGGGGCGGGCGGCTCAAGTCGGAAATTTTAAGCGGCAAAGACGAGTGTCATGCAAAACGCGCCGCGCCAGCCATCCATGCCTTTTAGCGGAAGCTCCGTCTAATTAAAATGCCCGCGCGCCGGACCGGGTTCCCCGCGGCTGCGCGCGGACCGAAGCAAAATGCGCCGACCTAAATCCCCGCCAGTGATTCGGTCCGCCACAAAGCTTCCGGCCTGCCGGGTTTCGCGCTAGAAGTCTTGCGATCGGAGAACCATCAAGGAGGCCCCATCATGCTCTTCATGCTGAAGGCGAACATCGCCAAGCCCGCCAACGTGTCGAACAAGGAGTTCTACACCGTGTGGCGGCACGAATCCGAGGCGGCCCTGGGCGCAGTCAAAGGCGGCGCGATCAAGGGAATCTGGAAGGTCGCCGGCCGCCCGATAATCATCGCCGTTATCGACGTGCCGAGCGCCGACGATCTCGACCATGCGATTCACGAACTGCCGATCTGGAAGATGGGCTACGCGCATATCGCAGCCGACACCGAGGTTTTCGCGCTGAGGCCCTATGAGAACTGGGCCGAAGACCTGAAGGAGCTGTCCAAGGGCTAGATCCGGTCGGCCGGGATGAATTGTCGGTAAATCGGTTTGGGGCGGCGGGCCGCAGCCCGCCTGCCGCCCTTAGCCCTGCCCTGCGCGGTTCGGGGATTCCTCGACCGACGACGCATGTCGCCAACATGTCGCCAATCTGTCGCTAATCCAGGAGAAATCGTGAACTTCGGCTTCGCCTTGTTGGAAGCCGCACCAAACTTCTACTGGCTATTCTGAGGCTGAGAGCCTTTCGCGCGCGCGGCCGGATTGGGCCGGGCCCGACACACGAGAGTTCGTTCAGAATTCCTCCGACTGGAATCAGGACATCAGGTGGCCGACTGAAAACGGCTTCGGTTCTTGCCTGAATTTCTCCCGCCTTCTCGACCATCACGCCCGGCCCCCGATCCTACTTGTCTCCAGCCATTTCGTGTTGTTCTCCTTCGCGGCCAAGGCCATAATGCCGGGGTCGGATCGATACCAAAACGAACCCAAATATGAGCGGTATCGCGAAAAGGCCTACACTATGAACTTCGGCTTCACTCTGTTCTTCCGTAACCCGCCGCCGGCCAAGGTTTCCTTCGCCGAGCTTTATCGCAAGGAAATCGAGCTTGCCGTCGCCGCCGAGGACCTCGGCTTCGACACCATCTGGCTGACCGAGCATCACTTCGTTGACGACGGCTATGCGCCGTCGCTGCTGCCGATCGCCGCCGCCATCGCCGCGCGCACCAGAAAGGTCCGCATCGGCACTTTCGTCCTGCTGCTGCCGCTCCACAACGCGCTGCGCGTGGCCGAGGACGCCGCCACCGTCGATATCATCTCCAACGGCCGCCTCGACCTCGGCCTGGGCCAGGGCTACCGGGTGCCCGAGTTCGTCGGCTTCAATATCCCGCGCAACGAGCGCGGTCCGCGCCTGGAGGAAGGCACCGAGGTTATCCGGCGCGCATGGACCGAGCGCAACGTGACGATGGACGGGCGGTTCAACAAGCTCACCAACGTCACCCTGGTCCCCGGCCCGGTGCAGAAGCCGCATCCGCCGCTCTGGCTCGCCGCGCGCGGCCCGAAGTCGATCGGGCGCGCCGCGCGCAACGGTTATCATTTCATGGGCACCGGCGGCGTCGATCAGCAGCAGATGTACGACGCGGCGCTGGTGGAACACGGACGCAAGCCCGAGGATTACAGCATCGCGCAGTTGCGCACCGTTTTCGTCGCGTCCAAGCGCGATAAGGCGTGGGACGACGCGGAGGCTGGCGCCCACTACATGATGAGCTGCTATGGCAAGTGGTTCGTCGAGGCCAACGATCTCCCGGGCGACCAGGCGTACGGCGCCAACCTGCCACCCGTCGGCAAACTGCGTCATTCGGAGACCGCCGCGCTGTTCGGCGAGCCGTTGCTGATCGGCACTCCGGACGAGGCGATCGCCGGCCTGGAGGACTACTTCGCCCGCACGCGCGTCACCCACCTGGTGGCGGCGATGGATTTGCCGGGGATGGATCCGCGCAAGGTGCGCCGCAGCATGGAGCTGTTCGCCAAAGAGGTGATGCCGCATTTTCGGCGCAAGACACGCAAAGCGGCGGGCCCGGCGAAAAAGAAGTAGTAGTAGCCGCGATGCGCAGTTTGCTCCGCGCCCTCGCGATCGTAATCGCGCTCTGCTGTATGGCGTCCTGCCAGGCCGCCATACAGGCGCAGCAGGAGCAGAAAGCGGTCGCGCTGAAGCGCGACACCACGTTCGATCGCGAGCGCATCCTGATCTCGACCGGCGATCTGAGCAATCCGCACGAGAAGCTTGGCGACTTGAGCTACAGCGAGCCGCTCAATTCCGAGAGCATCGACAGCACCCATATCAACGAGAAGCTGCGCCAGATGGCGATCGACAAATGGGGCAACCAGGTGGACGCGCTGATCTTTCTGAAGAGCGGGCCCAGCGCCGACGCGACCATGATCACCGCGTCATGCGTCGCCGTCCGGGTGATCGGCGATTGCGACTTCTGCCGCCACAACACCACGATGCCCACGAACTAGTGTGATGTCCCGCGAATGACTGACACCCCCGGAAAGGGTAGAGGTGTCATTCCGATCAGCAGGTGTCATTCCGGGAGCGTCAGCCGAGTGTCATTTCCGAGAGAGTCTGCGACCGAGGAATCCCGATCTTTATTCGGCTTTTCGTGGAGGCCGGGATTCCTCGCTGCGCTCGGAATGACAGCGAGGTCTTTTCGTAGAGGCCGCGATTCTTCGCTGCGCGCAGAATGACCGTCTCGAGACCGGCCGCGCGGCCGTCAGCGGCGGGGTGCCCCAGCCGAGCGGCTGAGGCCCCCGCCGCTGACGGTGCACAGCAACGCGTGACGGGCCCGCATGTAAACGCGGGCCCATTGCGCGTTCTAAATCAGCGTCACGTCCGATGCGCCGCGCTACTTAATCTTCTGCAGCACCGGCATCAGGTACTTCTTGAACGTCACCGGATTCTCGGACATCGGGAAATGTCCGATCTCCTCCATGATGATGCACTCGGAGTTGCGCACCTTCTTCGCGGTCTTCTGCGTCATCTCGGGCGTGCAGGCAAAGTCATATACCCCGGTCATGAAGTACACCGGAATCTTGCCCGAGATCTTCTCGCAGTCTTCGCGGAAATCATGATCGACGCTGTAGAAGTACAGGTCGCCCTTGAAAATTCCGGGGCCGCCCTGCGAGTAGTACCACCAGGTTTCCTGGCGATACTCGAACGGGCTCTGCGGCGCCATCAGGCCGTTGATCGCCGTCGCGCAGGCCTCGCCGCCGTGGATCTGCGCGTGCCACAGCCAGTCGAGCCACCATCCCGGCGAATAGTCGCAGGCCTCGATCGCGATGAGCGCGCGGAAGTAGTCGCTGTAGCGCTGCGCGAGATGCAAACAGATGTTGCCGCCCATCGAGCTGCCCATCAGCACCGGCCGATCCAGATTGAGCTCGCGGCACAGCGCGACCACGAAATCGGCGTAGAACTGGGCGGTGAGCTTGTACTCCTCTTTCCACCAGCCCTTGGGCGGAATCGATTTGCCGTGGCGCGGAAGGTCGAACGCGATCACGTGAAAGCGCTCGCGGATGTCGGGGTCGTTTAGCTGATGGCGCCATTCGCGCGAATCGGTGCCCGCCGTGTGCAGGCAAACGAGCGGGATGCCCTTGCCGGATTCCTCATAGAAAATCCGGTATTCCTCGCCCTCGAATGGAACGTGAATGTAATGTCCGGTTACCGGCTCTATCTTTGCCATCTCAGTGCGCCCCCTATTCCTTGACCGCGCGCATAAGGTCAAGCGCCCATGCGAACGCCCGCAGGTTCTGCCACATCACCTTGACGTCGCCCTCGATCTTGAGGCGGCCGTGCAGCGTGTGCGACATCGCGATGATGTCGTTGTACATCGGGGGCGGAACCGGCTGCACGAACTTGGACCAGGTCTCGGCGGGCGCGCGCAGCGCGAACTGATAAGCGCTCTCGGCCCCGATCTCATGCTGCACCCGGTCGATCTCGCCATTGTTGAAGCTCACCACGTAAGCGTTCGGTCCGAACTCGAGCATCACGTCGGCGCTGAAATGGCGGCCGAGCAGGCGCGCGACGCTGTCCTGGTTGACCATTTTCTGCCAGCGCTCCACCCATCGAACGTCGAAGGCAGGCATAACTTTCCTCCTGGCGGTTGTGGGGCCTTCCCCGTTCGCCATCCATACCGCAGGTGCGGTTCATCGCTCAAGAGGCGCGGTCCGGATCGGTCGAGGCCGCGCCGCGATATCTCCGCCGTTGACGTTTCTTCGAGCCGGGCGGGGCAAAAAAAAGCCCCGCCGGGCCCGTGAGGGCCCGGCGGGAGCATCATTCAGTCTTCGGACAATCCTGCCGGCTGCGCAATCCTA
>DASXMQ010000155.1:0-1712 GCA_036495625.1 Binataceae bacterium (SeqCode)
GGCGCAAGTAGGGGCAATCCAGTAGTAGCAGAGCGATTGCGCTGAAGCGCGCAGGCGCGACACCCGCGCCGAGAGCGCGCGCGAGTTCAACGTCGCCGAGCGCAAGTTGTTCATCCGACTGGGCCGACGGTCGCGCTCGGCGATGCACAATCCCGCGCAATTTCCTTCACCAGACGCCTCCGATGACGCTGACGCTTTGGACGCGCAGCCGGTGTCCTCTGTTTGTCATCCTGAGCGAGCGTTGCGCGAGTCGAAGGATCCCGATTTGAGTCTCTTTAAGTCTTGCTCAGGTCGTTCCATCGTGGATTTCCGCTCAGGATGACAAAACTAAGCGGCGGCGGCGCCCAGAGAGCGCCGCCGCCTTGTTTCAGGTCATCTCCAAGCGCCGCCGCGCAGATACACTCGCGGCGGCGCCGCCCGATCAGTTCTTCAGAAAGGCGGTCACCGCCTTTTCGAACTCGGCCGGCTGCTCGTACAACACCATGTGTCCGGCTTCCTTGATCAGATGCACGCGGCTGTTGCGGATGAGCTTCTGGTACTCGCGCGCATACGACGGCGGTACCACTCTGTCCGACCCGCCCCACAAGAGCAGCGTCGGCGCGGCGATCCGGTAGGCCCGCCGCTTCAAACCGCGATCCGGAATCGGCCACAGGAACTTGCTCGCCGCGGAAAAGCGCCTGGTCCGCTCGACGTACATCGCGGTCACCAGTTCCTGGTTCTCCCACGGCATCGCCAGCATCATCTGCGCCAGCTGCGACTTGGGATCGTGAAAAAGCAGCGCCGGCAGATCCTCGAGGTCGGCGGCGAAGAAGTCCGGAATCGGATCGTGGTCGAGCCACAGCCCCGCCGCGCCGACCAGCACGAGCTTCTTCGCCCGCCGCGTGTCGAGCGCCGCGACTTCCGCCGCCAGCATCCCGCCCATCGAATGGCCGACGATATAGGCGGTCGGAATTTTCAGCTCGTCCATCAGCTCATGGTAAAAGAGCGCCGCGTCGATAACGTCGTCGATATGCTCGCCGCCGGTGGACTCGCCGTAGCCCGGCAGATGCGGCGCATAAACCGTGAAGTTGCGGCCGAGGTCTTCGAGAAACGGGTCGGCTCCGGTCAGTCCAGCCGCGCCATGCAGAAACAGCAGCGGCTCGCCCTTGCCGGTGACTTCCATCTCGACGGAAAACTTTCCGCCGAGCAATTTCTGATGGGTTTTCATGTTACTTCACCGAGCTCCTGATTTCTGATTCGCCCGGTCCGCGGGTCTTGCCATTGGCCTGCGGCCCCTCCGTCCAAAGCGGCGCCGGCTTCGCCATCTCGCTCTCCGGCAGCCGCTTGGGCGACCACTTGTCGTCGAAGCCGGTCCACAGGTCGCGCAAATGGGGCATCACTTCGCGCGCGAACAGATCGGTGCTCTTGCGCACCAGCTCGGGCGGCATCGAGCCGATCTGCTGGAGGATCATCAGATGGCCGCAGTTGAGCGTCTTGAGCGCTTCGCGCAAACGATCGCGCACGGTGGCCGGCGAGCCCGCGATCACGTAGCCGTCGTCGATGAAGTCCTTCCACTTGAGCCCTTCGCGGGTGAGCGACGCGTTCTTGCCCACCTGGCCGGTCAGTCCCGCCTTGATCGTGCTGGGCGTGCGGTAGCCCGGCGCGTCGGCGAAACCGGGATAGACGTGCAGGCATCGATTGTAAAAGTAGTCCATGTGCGGGGCGTAATCGCG
>DASXMQ010000156.1:0-6465 GCA_036495625.1 Binataceae bacterium (SeqCode)
CCATTCGGTTAACCTCGCGCTGCTCCGCGCAGTGAAGGCTTCGCTGTAAACCTCTGCCGCGGTCTTGACGGCTCAGACCGCTTCTGCGGCCTCGGCGCCTCTAGACCGCTCACGCGGTCTTGATGCCACTAGACCGCTCACGCGGTCTTGGCGACAATGATCCCGCGAGCTTTCGGACGGATCGCGTCGGCGACCCCGGAAACCGGCATCACCTGATGGAACTCAAAGGTAAGGCCGCCCTGGTGACCGGCGCCGCGCGCCGCGTCGGCCGCACGATCGCAGAACACCTCGCCGGACGCGGAGCCGCGGTCGCGGTCCATTACAACCGTTCGCGCGCCGAGGCCGAAGCGGTCGTCGCCGGAATCGAGCGCGCCGGCGGCCGCGCGCATCCGTTCGGCGCGAATCTGGAAAGCGTCGCCGAGATCGAGCGGATGGTCGCCGACGTGCTCAAAACGTTCGGCCGTATCGACGTCCTGGTCAACTGCGCCTCGGTCTTCTATCGCAAGCCGATCGAGGAAGTCACCGAGCACGATTGGGACGTCAACCTGGACACCAACCTCAAGGCGCCGTTTTTTCTTTCCAAGTTCGCGGGCGTGGCGATGCGCCGGCAGGGCGCGGGCAAAATCGTCAATATCGGCGATTGGGCCGGAATTCGCCCTTACAACAATTACCTGCCGTACACCGTTTCCAAGAGCGGGCTTATCGGATTGACGCGCGCGCTGGCCAAGGCGCTCGCTCCCGAGGTCCAGGTCAATTGCGTCGCGTTGGGGCCGGTGATGCCACCCGAGGAATACAGCGAAGAGGAAAACGCAAGGCTCGTCGCCGGCACGCTCGTGAAACGGCTCGGTTCTCCCCAAGACGTCGCGCGGGCGGTGCTCTTTTTGTGCGAAGGCACCGACTTCGCTACCGGCGCCACGCTGATGCTCGACGGCGGCCGCCTCCTGAACTAGCTGCCTGCGCTCAGGCGGCCATCGGCACTGGCGCGGGCGCGAAGCTCGCCGTACAGGGCGGCCCTGCCGCGAAAAAGTGGCTGACCGCTCCGTCGGCGCGCTCGAAGATCAGGCTTGCGGAGCGCGTGCCATAGTCGCCCATGTGCTGGCAGAGCGCGTTGGGCCGTCCCTCGCGAGCGTCGAGCTGCGTCGAGTGGTCGGCCAGCAGATTCGCCAGTTGCGCGCGATGGGCGATCGGATCGCGCGCGAAGTCAGCCGGCGGAAGCAGCGAAGCGAAACGATCGTGCGCGCGGCTGATACGGGGGCATTCGAAATCGTTCAGATCGACGTTGGTCAGCAGATGCATCCCGGGCGCGAGCTTGACCAGTTCGAGCCCGCCGCCGCGGTTGTAGGCGACGTAGGCGGCTTCGCGCGAAGCCATCAGCAGGTTGAATGCGTTGTAATCCGAGCCGCGCTGACCGCGCACGAACGCCGCCGCATCGTCCGCCGTGCGATGGCGCAGCGCGTCGAGGCATAGCAGTCCGCGCGAGCGCAGTGCCGGATTGGGGTCGCCGTAGTCGGCGCGCCGGCGGTTCAGCAGCCCCGCCACCAGACCGTATTCGTTAATTCCGAGCCACGTGCCGTTCGCCTGTAGGTCCTTGCCGCCGACGACGTGCGGACGCTCGAGCAGGGTGGTCGGAGGCAGCGCGGGGCGGGCCAGGTACTCGTCGCGATTGGCCGCGATCACGACGGGATGATCGGGGAATACCTGGAAGTAGATAGCAAGCGTGCACATCGTCTCTCAAACTTGACAAAACTCGAGCGCCCCAAACAAGAGGGTATCGAAGCCGGAGAAATTTATTCTCCGCTCCTCGTCAATCAGCGAATCCGCTTGTCCGGCGAATTCAGTCGTCCGAAAGGCGGGCATTGTGGTTGGGGCGCGGCGAGCGCCTTTGTGGGATACAATCGAATCATGGCGGGCGGGCGGCGCTACGACGTGGTGCTAATCGGCGGCGGAGTCATCGGAAGCTCGGTCGCGATGGCTCTCGGCGAGCGCGGCCTTAGGACCGCGGTTGCCGATATCGACCTCAGCGGGCGGCTGAGCTCGAGCGAAAAGAACGCGGGCGGCGTGCGCGCGACGTGGTGGCAGCCGGTGAATATCGCGCTCTGCCGTGCTTCGATCAAATACTACGAAAGCGTCCGCGCGGAGGTGGGCTTTCGCCAGAAAGGCTATCTCTGGCTCTACAATGCCGCGACGTGGCCCAAGGCGGTGGAGCATCTCGGCCTGCAGCGCGAACTCGGCCATCCGATCGAAGAGATGAACGCCGCCGCGGTGCACCGCCGCGTCCCCGAAATCGATCGGCTCGACGGTATCGCGGGCGCAACCTTCTCGCCCGAGGACGGGCTGATCAATTCCAACCTGCTGAAGGAGCACTACCGTGCGCGCTCGCGCGCGCTCGGCGCCGAGTATATCGACCGGCTCTACGTCCATGCGATCGAAGCGGGCGAGAGCGAAGTGCGAATCGGATGCTGGCGCGCCGACGACGCGCTCTCCGACGAGACCCTCGTCCGCATGATGTCCGAGGACGCGCCGGGCGAGCCCGCGGCAGGGCATCTGGTCGAACTCGCCGCGGACGCGATTGCGATAACCGGCGGCGCCTGGTCGCCGAGCGCGCTCAAGCTGGCCGGCCTGAAGAACCTGAGCGAGCCGATCCGCCGCCAGATCTGCCTCGTCGATAATCGCACCACCAATCTCGACGCCTACGGCATGATCGTCGATACCTCGGGCGCCTATTTTCACAATGAGGGTGCTTACGTCCTGGCCGGCTACTCTCCGCCCGAGGCCCCGGGTTATCATTTCAAGTACGACGGCGAGCCGTTCTTCATGAACGAAATCTGGCCTCGGCTCTACGCGCGGATGAGCGCGTTCGAGCGTTTGCGGCACGTCCGCGGATGGGCCGGCCTTTACGAGGTCTCGCCCGACCGCAGCGCGATCGTGGGCCGCGCGGCGCCGCGCGTGTTCGAGGCGCATTCGTTCAGCGGGCGCGGCGTGATGCAATCGTACGGCGTTGGCCAGGCGCTGGCGGAATTAATCGCGGACGGGCATTATCGGCGCTTCGACGCGAGCGCGCTTGCCCGCGAGCGCTTCGAGCGCGGCGCGCTGGCGCTCGAGGAACTGCACATTTGAACGCCGCTTACGGTTTAAAAGCCCCGGCGGCTCATGATAGTTAAGAGGAATTGCGCGGCAGCCCGCGCGGGGCATCCGCAGCGCGCCAGGAGGATGAATGTTTTCGTCGATCGAAGAGGTAATCGAGCGCTTTGCCGAACAGAAGTACATCGCCAGCCGCCGTATCGCGACGGTGGTGTATCTCGCCGCCGCGCTTAAGAAGCCGATCCTGGTCGAGGGGCCGGCCGGCGTTGGCAAGACCGACCTGGCCAAGGTTCTGGCCCTGGCGCTCGGCCACGATCTCATCCGTCTGCAGTGCTACGAGGGACTGGACGAAGGCAAGGCGTTGTACGAATGGGAGTACGCCAAGCAACTGCTCTACACGCAGATTCTGAAGGACAAGATCAGCGAGGTCCTGACCGGCGCGCAGGGGCTTGCCGCCGCCGTCGACCGCATCGCCAAAGAGGACGAGGTCTTTTTCTCCGAGCGCTTCGTGCTGCCGCGGCCGCTGCTGAAGGCGATCACGTCGGACAAGCCGGTGGTGCTGCTGCTCGATGAAATCGACAAGGCCGATGCCGAATTCGAGGCTTTCCTGCTCGAATTGCTCTCCGATTTCCAGGTCACCGTGCCCGAGATCGGCACCTTCAAGGCGCGTCAGATTCCGCTGGTCGTCCTGACCTCGAACAACGCGCGCGAGATGTCCGACGCGCTCAAGCGCCGCTGCCTGCATCTTTATATCGACTTTCCCGAGCGCGAGCAGGAGCTCGCGATCATCAAGCTCAAGGCGCCTGAGTCGGCCGACAAGCTCGCCGCCGAGGTGGTGACCGTCGTGCAGTCGCTGCGCAAGCTCGACCTCAAGAAGAGCCCGGGGATAAGCGAGACGATCGACTGGGTCAAGGCGCTGACGCTGCTCAACGTGCAGAATCTCGACCAGGAGCTGGTCAACGAGACGCTCGACACGATCGTCAAGTACGAGGGCGACGTGCGCAAGGCGCAGGAGGAGCTCAAGGAATACGTGCGGCGCGCACGCACGCGGCGCGGGAACGACGCCGGCCCGGCCGGCGGGCCGCCCGCGAGCGACAAAGACCTCCTGAATTAGTAAAGATTTGCTGAACTGGCGCGCCCAAGCCCGCACCGGCGCCGGCCGCGCGGGTCCGTAGCATCCTATGGAAGACAAGCTGGTCGAATTCGCGAATCTGCTGCGTCAAAACGGCGTCCGCGTGTCGCTCGCCGAAACCCTCGACGCGCTTGCCGCCTCGGGAATGACGGGGCTCGGCGACCGCGACACGTTTCGCGGGGCGCTGCGCGCCACGATGGTCAAGCGGGCGAGCGAACTGCCGGTATTCGAGGAGCTCTTCGACGTTTACTTCTCGGGCCTCGGCGAGATCATCAAGCAGGCCGGGCAGGGCGTGCAGGACGCGCTCTCGATGTCCGACCAGGAATTTCAGAAGTTTCTCGACCAGGTCGAGGAGATGCTCAAGCAGCAGGGCGACAAGCTCTCGGAGCTTGCGCGCGATCTGTTGCAGAACCGCTCGGGCCAGCTCGAAAAGCGCCTGCGCGAAGCGGCGCGCGCCGTGCGCCTGCAGGGCGTGGAACGGACGATCGAGGAAAACTACTTCGCTCGCGCGCTCGCCCGCGCTCTCGGACTCGACAAGCTCGAGCAAGAGATCCGCGAGCTGCGCGAGCAAATCCAGAAGCTCGAGTACGGCTCGGCGCTGAAGGCCCAGCTGGAGAAATATCTCGACCGACGCCTCAAGGCGCTCGAGGACATCATCCGGCGCTACGTGCGGATGGAGCGCGAGAAGCGCGATCTGAAGGCGCGCGAGGAACAGCGGCTAAACCAGCTCTCGGACAAGAGTTTCTACTACCTCAGCGACGAGGAGCTGGACCGCATGAAGGAGGCGGTGACGCGGCTTGCCCAGCGGCTCAAGAACGTGCTCGCGGTGCGCCGCAAGCACGCCAAGAAGGGCCGCTTCGATATCAAGCGCACGCTGCGCCACAACCTGGAGTACGGCGGCGTGCCGTTCAAGCTGCGCTTCGAGAAGCGCCGGCGCGAGAAGCCGCAGGTGGTCATCCTGTGCGACGTGTCGGACTCGGTGCGCAACGCCTCGCGCTTCATGCTGCAGTTCGTGTACTCGCTGCAGGACCTGTACTCGCGCGTGCGCAGCTTCGTCTTCGTCTCGGAGATCGGCGAGGTCACCGAGCACTTTCGCTCCAACGATATCAAAGAGGCGCTCGACATCGCGCTCAAGGGCGACGTGATCAACGTCTATGCCCATTCGGATTTCGGCCGCGCGTTTCGCAATTTCGTCGGCGACCATATCGGAGCGGTCAACAAACGCACCACGGTGATCGTGCTCGGCGATGCGCGCAACAACTATAATCTGCCGCACGACTGGTGCCTGCGCGAAATCCGCCAGCGCGCCCGCCGCATCATTTGGCTCAATCCGGAAAGCCGCAACACCTGGGGATTCGGCGATAGCGAGATGGAACGCTATGCGCCGCATTGCGATTTGGTGGAAGAGTGCCGCAATCTCAACCAGCTCTACCGCGTCGTGGACCATCTGGTCACACGCTGAGCGCCGCGCTCCGCGCGCTCTGGCGCAACCTCAGCGCGAACCTCAGGTTGACCGCCGCACGGGTTTGGTCCAAAATTGTTTCAAGACGCGAAGATCATAAGCCTCGGCGTTCGCCAAGAAGTGCGGGGGGAAGTCTCGCGCGCCGCGGGCAAGCCGGCGGACGCGTAATCGAGAGCGAGCGGAACGGCGGGACAAAGATACCGATAATGGCTGCGCGCAGAGAAGATTTCATCCTGATGATCGTCGGGGGTCTGACGCTTGACCCGAGCACCAAGATGCCAATCGTCGTGCTCAAGGACCCCGACAACAAGCTCAATCTGCCGATCTGGATCGGTCCGCTCGAAGCGGCCTCGATGGCGACCGAGCTCGAGGGCATCCGCCCGCAGCGCCCGATGACGCACGATCTGCTGCGCAATCTGCTCGGCGACCTCGGCGCGACGGTCGAGGCGGTCGAAGTCACGGAGCTGCGCGAGAACACCTACTTCGCGCGCATCCTGGTCCGCACGCGCGAGGGGCGCGATATGGAGGTCGATTCGAGGCCCTCCGACGCGATCGCGGTCGCGCTGCGCACCAAGTCGCCCATCTACGTCGCGAAGAAGGTGCTCGAGATGTCGAGCGAGCTGCACGAACAGGCGGCCGAGCCATCCAACGGCGGCGATCAGAACCTGGCCAGCGTCTCGCGCGACAAGTGGTCCGAGATTCTCGAGCGGATGTCGCCCGACGATTTCAAGTATAAGATGTAACTTTGCTGCGACGGCCCGCTCGCGCCGCCTGGGATGCGTCCGCAGAC
>DASXMQ010000157.1:0-2766 GCA_036495625.1 Binataceae bacterium (SeqCode)
GCAGCGAGTTCGACGCGAGCCGGTTAGCGCCGTGAAGCCCGGTCATCGCGGTCTCACCAGCCGCGTATAGCTGCGCAAGCGCGGTCCGCGCGTTGAGGTCGGTCACCAGCCCTCCGCACATGTAATGTGCCGCCGGTACCACCGGAATCGGCGCGCGGGTCAGGTCGAAACCAAAGCTCAAGCATCGGTTGAAGATATTCGGAAAGCGCCCGCGCACGAAATCGGCCGGCCGATGGCTGATGTCGAGCAGCACGTAGTCGAGGCCGTTGCGTTTCATCTCGGAATCGATCGCCCGCGCCACGACGTCGCGCGGCGCGAGTTCGGCGTCGGGATGATAGCGCTTCATGAAGGGCGTACCGTCAGGCAGCCGCAGGATCGCGCCTTCCCCGCGCAGCGCCTCCGAGATGAGAAACGACTTGGCGGCCGGATGGTAGAGGCAGGTCGGATGGAACTGGATGAATTCCATGTTGGCGACCGGCGCGCCCGCCCGATAGGCCATCGCGACGCCGTCGCCCGACGCGATATCCGGATTGGTCGTGTAGAGATAAACCTTGCCGGCGCCGCCGGTTGCGAGCAGCGTCGCGCGCGCAACGACCTGGTCCACCGCGCCGGTTGCGCGGTCGAGCACGTATGCGCCCCAGCATCGCGCGCCCCCGCCGTCCGCCGCACCCGGCTCGACGAGCAGGTTGACCGCTATCTTGTTCTCGAGCACGCGGATGTTGCGCCGCGCGGCCGCCGCTTCGCCAAGCGCGCGCATGATCTCGCGCCCCGTGAGGTCCTGCGCGTGGAGCACGCGGCGATGGCTGTGGCCGCCTTCGCGGCCGAGGTCATATTCGTCCTCGCCGCCCTCCTCGACGCGGGTGAAGCGCGTGCCGAGCGCGATAAGCTCGCGCACGGCCTCGGGGCCGTCGCGCACGATCGTCTCGACGGCGCGCCGGTTGCAGAGCCCGGCGCCGGCGCGCAGGGTGTCGTCGACGTGCGACTCGAAAGAGTCGTCCACGCTCCAGACGCTCGCGATTCCGCCCTGCGCGTAGGCGGTGTTGGCCTCGCCGCTCGCGGCCTTGGTCAGCACCGTGACGCTGCCGGTCTCGGCCGCCTTGATCGCGAAGATGAGTCCGGCGATACCGCCGCCGATGACCAGGTAGTCGCTCGCGAACGCGGCGCCTTGCCGCGCACTCATCGCGTTGGCCTGGCGAAGGCGGCGCGGCCGCCGAGTCCGCGCGCCACGGAGGCGACGCGCGGCGCGATGCCGCCGCGCTGCAGTGTCGAGTCGGTCATGCGAAACAGATTCCGAAACAGATTCATGTCAAACACGCGCCTGCGAAACGGGCGCATGTGAAAAGACGTATGCGAAAGAGGCTCATAATCGACCGTATGCGCGCCCGGCGCGGCCCGTCAAGGCGAAGCGCCGCACACAGCGGCTTCGCCTTGACGTCCCCGGCGCGCCATCGTCTGTGCGGTCGAATCGGGAACCACCGCGACTCCGCGCCGGTTTGCGAATGGGAAGGGGCGGGGCAGATCCCGAAGGCCGTTGAGGGGACCTTTATGCGTCTGACGCCGCTGTTGGAGACGCTCGATTGCCCGTCCTTAGGGATTGCCATATCCTTGAGAGGGGAAAGCTCGCGGCGACGCGTCGAGGGAGAGCGAAGCAGGCAGGGAAAGGAGACCTCGCAACCGCGTCATGGAGCTGACCGCACCGAATCTGTTGACCCTGATGCGCATCGCACTGGTGCCGGTGCTGGTGTGGTTGCTGATGTATCCGGCGCCGGAGCCCTCTGCGATCGCGGCCGGTGTCTTCTTTGTCGCGACGCTCAGCGACTTCTTCGACGGCTATATCGCGCGCAGCTACGGCTCGGGCACTACGCTCGGCAAGTTTCTCGATCCGCTCGCGGATAAGCTGGTGATCTCGTCTGCGCTCATCATGCTCGCCGCGATGCCGCGGTTTCCGCGCGTGCCGGCCTGGATCGTGGTCGTGCTGGTGACGCGGGAGATCGCGGTCACGGGGCTCCGCGCGATGGCTGCGGCGGAGGGGCAGGTGATGGCGGCCGAGGAGCTGGGCAAGTACAAGATGGTGCTGCAGTCGATGGCGATCCAGGGGCTGCTCATCAATTACGTTTATTTCCACGTAGACTTTTTCGCCGCCGGGATGTTCCTGCTGTGGATCGCGACGGCGGTGACGGTGTGGTCGGGCGTGGACTATTATCTTAAGGCGCGGGCGGTGCTGAGCCGGCGGCTCGCGCCGGCGGCGCGGCGCGCGGCGGTTTGACAAGCCGCGAGCGGGCGGATAAACCGATCTATCCGGCCGCGCGCCGGCCGTGCGACGACAAAAAACGCCTGGGGGCGGGTGTAGCTCAGTTGGTAGAGCGTGTGCTTGCCAAGCACAAGGTCGTCGGTTCGAAACCGATCACCCGCTCCAGATTTCCCCTCGTAAATTTAGGCGCTTAGCAACTGGTCGCCAAAATCGCGACGATTGCGTCGTCGCGTCATCACCCTGATCTTTGCGGCTTCCCTCGCTAGGCTCACGTCAATTCCGTCTCAGACGGTTCATCCCGTAAGGTCAGCCAAACAGGGAGTACAGCGGCGAGTTGCCGTGAACAGGCTGAGCGAAGATCGGATACACGGGCGCTCGTATCGGCGCCGGCGGATGCGCTCGCGGAAAACTCACAAGGGTAGGCTCGCGCCGATGCTTTGAGGCTCCCCGCTCGACCTTCTCAAACATGAATGGAAGGTCGAGCGGGAAGCCTTATTTATAGAGGCAGAGGGGAG
>DASXMQ010000158.1:0-5586 GCA_036495625.1 Binataceae bacterium (SeqCode)
TGCGGGAAGGTCCGGCCACGGCATCAGATGGAAGAAGTAGAATTTCATATCGCCTCCCGATGCGGACGGCTGGTGAGTTTGAAACCGGCTCCGTGACCAGCGCACGGGCGGAAGCGGGAAAGACATCTCCCCCCGCCACGCGTCAGGATGATGAGCCACTTCTTTGTCTATCGTCAAGCGCAGCCGGTTGCCGCAACGCGCCGAAGGCGTAATGATTTGCGCGGTTTGAGGCGCGCAATCGCCGCCATCGATTAGTCCTCCATCGCGCTGGCGAGAGGGTACATCATGAGCGAACAGGTGCTTCTGCCGACCACCGTCGTCGGCAGCTATCCGCAGCCCGACTGGCTAATTGACCGCGAAAATCTGGCCAAGCGGCCGCCGCCGCGCGTGCGTGCGCGCGAGGTATGGCGCATCCCGGATCGCTTCCTCGAACAGGCGCAGGATGACGCCACCCTCGTCGCTATCCATGAGATGGAAAGCGCCGGCGTCGATATCATCAGCGACGGCGAGATGAGGCGCGAGAGCTACTCCAACCGGCTGGCCAACGCGCTCGGCGGCATCGACCGCGAGCGTCCCGGCAGCGCGGTGAGCCGCAGCGGAAAACCCGACGTCGTGCCGCTGGTCTCGGGTCCGATTCGCCGGCTTGGGCCGGTCGAGGTGCGCGACCTCGCGTTTTTGCGCGCGCACACCACGCGCAAGGTCAAGATCACCCTGCCCGGGCCGTTCACGATGACGCAGCAGGCGCAAAACGCCTACTATCCCGACGAGGATTCGCTCGCGATGGCGTACGCGGAGGCGGTCAACGCGGAAATCAAGGATCTCTTCGCCGCCGGCGCCGACGTGGTGCAGATCGACGAGCCGTATATGCAGGCGCGCCCCGAGCAGGCGCGGCGCTACGGACTTGGTGCGCTAAATCGCGCGCTTACGGGAATCACGGGCACGACCGCCGTGCATCTCTGCTTCGGCTACGCCTACATCATGAAGGACAAGCCGTCGGGGTATTCGTTTTTGCCCGAACTCGAGAACTGTCTCGCGCATCAGGTGTCGATAGAGGCCGCGCAGCCGCGGCTCGACCTTAAGATTCTCAAGGAGCTGCCCTCGAAGACGATCATCCTCGGCGTGATCGATCTCGACGATCCCGCGGTCGAGAGCGCGACGACAGTCGCCGGCCGCATCCGCGCGGCGCTGGAGTTCGTCGCGCCCGAACGCCTGGTGATCGCGCCCGATTGCGGGATGAAATATATCGCGCGCGACGTGGCGCTTGGGAAACTCAAGGCCATGGTGGAAGGCGCGCGCATGGTCCGCGCGGAACTCGCCTGACGGCGCCCGGCTTCGTTCAGCCCTCGGCGAGCAGCGCGCGCGCCTCCCGCTCTACCGCCGTGCCCTTGAAGAAATCCGGGTTATTGCCCGCCCACAACCGGACCGGGTTGGCGAACACGAAGTCGCGGAAGTCGGCTTCGCTGAGAAGCTCTTCGTCCACCAGCTCCCACGCCTCGGTCAGCACGCCGGTCATGTCGGGAACGTCGAAATGCCCGATGTCGGAGCCGAAGATCGCGTTGAGCCGCGCGCGATACGGATTCGCCCGGGCGTTGAAGGCATAAGCGTTGCCCGGATCGTCGGCCTCGCAGCCGAAGTAGAAATTGGGGATGAAGAGATCGCGGATCTGCTCGGCGCGTTCGATCGCACACGGCTCAAAGTCGTCGAGCGATGCGCCGGGGTCGGCGGTCCGCGGCGAGTACGCCTCGCCCTCGGGTTTCCAGCGCGCAAGCCCCTCGGCCATCGCCGCGCCCCCGTAGCGCTGAAACAATTGCGCCAGCAACTCGCGATTGAGATTGGCGGGGTCGATGTCCTGGAGCGCCTTGGGATTGCGCTTTTTCCAATGGCCGATGAGGTCGCTGTAGAGCCCGCAGGCCCATGCGGCGCCGCCCTCGAGAAAGGCGAACTTGAGCTTCGGAAAGCGCCGCGTCACGCCGCCCAGAAAAAGCGCCTTGCAGACCGCCTCGCCGGCGGCGCCGAAGTGCCCGATATGGTTGAACACCGCATTGGACGGCGAGATGCGCGTGCCGACGCCCTTGGACACCGTATGGAAGGTCGGCGCGACGCCCAGCTCGAGGCATTTAGCCCACACCGGGTCGTAATCGTACTCGCTGTCGAGCGCGAGCATGTCGAGCCACTGCGCGTAGGGATTGGGCTCGCCGCCGGGCCGGGCCGCGGCGCGAATCGGACGCCGGAGCAGGCTCGGCATCATCGCGACCTTGAGCCCCAGCGTCTTGACCGCGTACTCCAATTCGACGATCGCCTCCGCCGGCGTATGCATCGGAATCATCGCGACCGGCGTCAGGCGATCGCTGTATTCGCGGAAGTGCTCGGCCGAGTAGCGGTTGAACGCGCGGCAGGTCGCCTTGCGCGTCTCCTCGTCGGCGATGAACGGGACGCGCAGCGCGGCTGTCGGATAGAGGACCGCGAAGTCCATCCCCATCTCGCCCATGCGTTCGTAGAGCAGCTTTGGGAGCATCGCGGTCGCGCGGTCGAGCGTGTTTTTGGTCGGCACGCCCCACCAGATCGGCTGATCGAGCCGGCGCTCGCGCCGCTCCTTCAGCGGGACCGTCAGATGCCATCCCTCGTAGGGACGGTTCTTGAAGCCGTCGGCGGCGCGCGCTCCTCCAACCTCCTTCAGATAGTCCATCAGGTCCGGTCCGAACTCGACCCAGTGGCCGTCGGAATCGATCACCGGATGTTTCAGACGAGCCCGCAGGGCGGCGGATTCGGAAGCTGGTTTCGTGGACATGGCGCGTCCTCCCTCTAAGATCGTCATCTAGCCGCAGACCGGCGCGCTGTCCAGACTCGCGGAGGTTGCGGAACTCCACAACCAGGGCGAAGCTGTGCTAGATGGCAGCCAGGCGGCAGACGCGAAACTGACTCGGGAGGCGACAGGCATGGCTGAGGCAAAGGCGAATTCCACGATGCTCGCGGGATGCCGGGTGCTCGACTTCACGCAGTATCTGGCGGGGCCCACGGTCACGCGGCTGATGGCCGAGATGGGCGCCGATATTATCAAGATCGAATTGGCGCCGATGGGCGATCCGTCGCGGCTGCTGCCGACGGTGAAAAACGGCCGCAGCGGCTACTTCGTGCAGCAGAACCGCGGCAAGAAGAGCCTCTGCCTGGACCTCGCCAAACCGGAATCGCTCGAGATCCTTCGCGCGATCGTGCCCAAGGTGGATATCGCGGTCGAGAACTTCGGTCCCGGCGTGATGCAAAAGCGCGGGCTCGATTACGATTCGCTCAAGGTGCTCAATCCGCGCCTGATCATGGCTTCGCTCTCGGCCTTCGGGCGCAAGAGCCCGCTTTCGCACAAGACCGGCTACGACATGATCGCGCAGGCCTTCTCGGGCATGATGTCCATGACCGGCGACCCGGACGGAGCTCCCACCTTCGTCGGAATCGGCGTCGCCGACGTCGGCACCGGAGTACATACTTTCGCCGCGCTCGGATATGCACTGTATAATCGGGAAAAAACGGGGGTCGGCCAGTATATCGATATCGCGATGATCGATGCGCTCTACCACATGCACGATTTCGGCCTGCAGAGCCATTCCATCACCAACGGGCAGTTCATCCCGAAACGGATGGGCCGCTATCACAACCAGATCTGTCCTTGCGGAGTGTTCAAAGGGCCACAGGGATGGATTTTCGTCCTGGTGCTCGATCGGCAGTGGGGGAACATGACCAAGGCGATGGGCCGGCCGGAACTCCGCGACGATCCGCGCTTTGCCACCGGCGCGGACCGGGTCAAAAATCGCGACCTGCTCAACCCGATCGTGGAGGAGTGGCTGGCCTCGATGCCCAGCGACGACGCCGCGGTCGCCGTGCTCGAGGAGAACCGCGTCGCCTGCGCGCCGGTGCTCTCGGTCACAGACACGATGAAGCATCCCTATTTCAAGGCGCGCAACATGGTGCGCAAGGTGCCCGATCCGATCCTCGGCGAAGTGACTATTCCCGGATTTCCTCTGAAGTTCTCCGCCTACCCAGAGCTGCCGGATATCCAGGCGCCCCTGCTGGGCCAACACGGCCCGCAGGTGCTCAAGGAAGTGCTGGGCTACTCGGATGAGCGGATTGCGAAGCTCAGAGGGAGCGGGGTGCTCTTCAGCGAGAACCGGTAGTCAAGCGTGATGCCGCGTTTCGTCCGCTGACGCTTTCTCGTCCAGGCTCTCCGCGCAAGCCTACTGTTCAAGCAGCTTGCGCAGAACGTCGAAGCGCAACTCCTGCTGCGCGCCGAGCCATAGCGCATGCTCGGCGTGGTCGCGGTAGCCGTCGTCGGTGTTCGGATGAATCAGGATCGAGAGCCCGTCGTGATTGAGCATCAGCCACGGCACCACGCGGGCGAACTCGCGCACGGAGAAGCTGACCTGGTACATCGGAAGCGGATGGGGTCCGATCGGCTCCTCGTGCCAGTTGCCCATCGCAACCTCGAACCGCTCCTGAAGCGCTTCGCGGAGCGCCGCGGCGGCCGCGCGCGAAGGCGCGCCGGTATAATAGACGTGAGCGTGGTAGCTTTCGATTTTCCCCGGATCGCTTAGCGACTCCATCGCGATTTTCCCGATCCTTTCCGTATCGGCGTTCGGCCCGTATCGGATTTGGCCGCGCGCATCGCACGCGTCGAACTGATTTTCGGCTCTACGGACGGACTTCGACTTCGACCCGGCCGGCCGATCCGAAATCGGCAACGATCGGCGCCGGTTCATGCACGAAGTGCAGGCCCGTAAAGGTGCCGGTCGCGACGATATCGCCGGCGGCGAGACCATGGCCGCGCCGCGACAGCTCGTTGGCAATCCAGACCATGCCGTCGAACGGATCGCCGAGCGATCCGGCGGCGCTTCCCCGCCCGCGCACTTCATCGCCGATCGAAAGTATGGCTTCATGCCTCGCCAGATCGATGCTTTGCCATTGCTCGATCTTTCGGCCTACGACGAGTCCGCCGTGAAAGCCGTTGTCGGCGATGATTTCCTCGATTCGCGCGGCCTTCCAGTTCACAAGCCGCGTGTCGCAAAGCTCGATCACCGGCGCGACCGACGCGATGGCGCGGGCGACCTCGGCGCGTTCGTATGGCGTGCGGCGCGGCGGAAGCTCCGTGCGCATCGTGAAGGCGAATTCGGCTTCGACGCCGAGGGTAAAGAAGTCGCGCGCTTGAATCGCGGCCGGCGAATCGAAGCGGGTGGCGGAGAAAATTCGCGCCGCAAACGGTCCGCTCGCGCCGACCAGCGTTTGCGATTCCTTCGACGCGCATCCGATTTTGTAGCCGACCACGCGCGCCTTGTGCTCGCGCACAAACGCCTCCACGAATCTTTCCTGGACGGCGTAGGCGTCGTCGAGCGCGAGCGGCGCGCCACTCGGCGGCACACGCGTGAGCGCGCGCCGCGAGCTTCGCGCGTCAAGCATCGAGGCGACGGCGTCGTCAAGGTCGCTCGGCGATATCATCCATCTGATATATGCGCGCGGCGCGGGAAAATGAAGAGCAGCCGCAACTGGAGCCGCGGCCGCCCGTCTTCGCCGGCGGCGCTCACGCCTGCGGCTCATTGCCGCGCG
>DASXMQ010000159.1:0-4020 GCA_036495625.1 Binataceae bacterium (SeqCode)
GAGGAGACCAAACCCGTGGTGCTGACCGCCATCCTCGACGACAAGGGCCAGTTGCGCGAGTTGATTTACCAGCAACACTCCGGGCTCGCCGCGATAGACAACTTCGTGGTCGGATCATGCAAGGAGTCGCTGTGGGCCAACAACATGCCCACGGGCGCGCTGTCGAAGAACGGCGATTACCGTTTGCGTATTGAAGCGCAGGTTAGCAAGTATAGTGCGGACCGAGAGGGGAATCAGACTTTCATTACGCGGCTCGGCCTCGGGATTCTTTAAGTGACGGAGACCGCGCGGGTTTTGCGCGCCGGAATTCCGCCGCGCCGAGTGCTATTGGGAGGAAGACATATACTTTGATGGGATCGGATAATGAGGAACAGGCGGCCACTTAGACTTGTCGGACGGCGAACGGCGCGGCGCCCGGACGCTGCCGAGGCGGATCACTACGTGCCCAACGCGGGACTTTCGGTGCCGGTCGTTACCATCCTCGATCGCTCCGGCGAGGTGCTCGAGGACGAGCAGCGCGCAGTTGTGCGCTGGGCGGTACAGAAGGGCCAGGGCGGCAACATCATCTTCGCCGCCGGGACCACGGGCGAGTGGGACAAGCTCGACAATCCGCGCCGCCAGCAGATTGCGCGGGTGGTGGTTGACGAGTGCCGGCGGATAGACGCCGCCGGCGTCGCGGTCGAGGCCTGGGTCGGCATCACCGGCCATACGCGCGCGGAAACCCTCGAAAACCTCGAGTACGCGCTGGACCTCAAAGCCGAGGCGGTGGTGGTATCGCCGCTTTCGATTCGCGACTCGAACGATCCGGTGGGTTTCGTCAACCGCGAGATCAATGCGCTATTCGAGCGTTCGGGCCGCAGCATCCCGGTCTTCCTCTACGACAACGCCGAGATTTCCGCGCCCGGCCATGCGCCGCACATGCACACGCGCGACGTCAAGCAGATGAGCCGGATGGACTACGTGCGCGGGGTCAAAGTCACAGCGGGCAAGGCCGTGCTGGGCAACTACACGCGCGCGGCGTCGCACTTCAACCGCACCGGCGACTTCGCGATCTACGCCGGCGACCCCTACCTCATCTTCGACCTCTTCGCGCCGCCCTCGGGCGCGCGCGGATGGACCCGGCATTACTGGAACCGCTACTGGACGCGCGACTCGCTGCCCTACGGAATCGTCGCCGGGCCGTCCAACGCGATGCCGCGTGAGTGGCAGCGAGCGCTCCGCGTATGCCGCAATGGCGACGCCCCACTGATGCATCGATACGCCCAGGTGCTCGAGGAGTTCCGCGCCGCGTGCGAGTTCAATCGCGGCGGCCGCAGCTTCCGCCCCACGCTCGCCTGCCTCAAGGCGGCGCTGGCCGATATGGGAGTATGCCGCAGCGAAGCGCTCGCTCCCGGAACACCCGCGCTCAGCGACGGCGAACGCCGCGAGTTCGCGCGCCGCTTCAGGGCCGTGCGCCGGCGCGCGGCGGCCTTGTTGGAGCCCGGATGGCTCAGCGAAACCGAAGCGGAACGCCCGCAGACGAGGCGCGCACTGAAGGATGGCTGAGCCCAAACTCGACGTCGCCGGCTGCGGCAGCATGGTGGTGGACCTGTTCTACCGCACGCCGAAGTTCGTCCGCGCCGACGAAAAAATCGCGCTCGACGCTCATCACGAAGACGGCGGCCGTATGGAGCGGGCGGTGGTCGGCGGCCTTGTGCTAAACCATCTCGGATGGGCGCGCGTGTTGGGCCTCGAGGCAGGCGTGCTGGGCAAAATCGGGCCCGACCGCAACGGCGAGTTCCTGCGCCGCGGGATGGAACAGCTCGGCATCCGCCATCACCTCACCACCGACGGCTCGGCCAGTTCCTTCGCCAAAATCTTCGTCGACGCGCATGGCGGCCGCGCGATCTACATGGCGCGCGGCGCCACCGCCGAGCTTGCGCCAGACGAGATTCACCGCCGCCACGCGAGCTTCATCCGTCACGCCCGGATGGTCTCGACCGAAATTTCGCAGCTTCCGCTGCGCACCGTTATCGCCCTGCTGCTCTTCGCGCGCGCCAACTCGATCCCGACCGTGCTCGACGTCGATCTGCCGCCCGCGGACGCCTGTCCCATGCTCGGAACCCGCGCCGAACTGGAACGCGCGCTGCGCCTGGCAACGATTCTCAAGCCGGCCCTCTCCGCCGCGCGCGCGCTGGCGGGAGGCGGGCGCGACACGCTCAAGCTCGCGCAGGCGATCCGCGCGCGCTACCAGAGCCAGGCGGTAGTGGTCACCGACGGCGAGCGGGGATGCGCGATCGCGGCGGAAGGAACCGCGCTCAAGCTGCCCGCGTTCGCGGTCAAGGCGATCGACACGACCGGCGCGGGCGACGCGTTCATGGGCGCGATGATCGCGGGGCTTCGATGGGGCCTGCCATGGCGCGCGATCGGGACGCTCGCCAACGCCGCGGGCGCGGTCTGCGTCGGGCGGTTGGGAGCGTTTCCGGCCGGCTTCGAGCTGCGAAAGGAAATCCTTGCGCTGTTTCACGAAGCTATGCCCGAGCAGGCGCTGCCGGCGCTCGAGCCGATGCCCCGCACGAGCGGCGCGCTCGACCCGTCGATCGAGGTCAGCCGCTTCCTGGAATTATGCATCGAGGAGCTCGGGACGCTTAGGCGCGAGATCGATCTCAACCAGATACGCGCCGCGGTGGACATGATTCGCTCGGCCGAAACCCGCGGCGGCCGCGTCCATCTGACCGGCGTCGGCAAGCCGGAGCACGTCGCACGCTATGCGGCGAGCCTACTCTGCTCGGTGGGCACGCAGGCAACATTCCTGCACGCGACCGAAACCCTGCACGGCAGCCTCGGCCAGGTCGATCCTCGCGACGTGGTGATCGCAATCTCCAACAGCGGCAACACGCGCGAGCTGTGCGAAGCCACGGCCGCGATCAAGGAGCATGGCGCGCAGTTGATCGCGGTCACCGGCAATTCGGGTTCCGAGCTTTCCCATCTGGCCGACCTCGTAATCAACGCGCCGGTCGAGCAGGAAGGCGGCGTGCTCGGCCTCGCGCCGCGCATCAGCGTGCTCGCCGAAGTATGCGTGCTGGCGGCGCTGTCGGTCGCGCTCGAAGCGGCGCGCGGGCTCACGCTGGAGCAGTACAGCCGATGGCATCGCGCAGGGACGCTCGGCGCGGCGGCGCGCCGGATGGTCTCCGGACGCCCCACGCGGCGCAAGCTCAAGGCCGTGAAATAAGCGCACCGCAACGATCAAACGCCGCGGCATGCGGCCGGGGATCCGACGATGAAGTATGGAGTGGCGATTCGCAACATGGGGCCGCAATCGACCCGCGGCACGATCCTCGCCTGCGCCCGCGCCGCCGAGCAACTCGGCTTCGACGCGCTCTTCGTCTCCGATCACCTGGTGCTTCCGCCCGACGATATCGAGGGCTCGGGCGGACGCTACCTTGACGTGCTCGCGACGCTCGCGTTCCTGGCCGGCGCGACCGAGCGCATCCGTGTCGGCGTATCGGTGCTGGTCCTGCCCTATCGTCCGGCGGTCCTGACGGCCAAGCAGGTCGCGTCGATCCAGGAGCTGTCGGGCGGGCGCATGATTCTCGCCACGGGGGTCGGCTGGATGCGGCGCGAATTCGAGGCGCTGGGCGTCGATCCGAAAAGCCGTGGAGCGCTTGCGACCGAGACGCTTCGCGTCCTGCATCGGTTGTTCGCGAGCGACGTCTCGTCGTACGACGGCGAACTGGTGCGCTACGCGCCGATCGTGTTTGCGCCGCGTCCACCGCTGCCGCCGATATGGATCGGCGGCAACGGCGACAACGCGATCACGCGCGTACTGGAATTCGGCGACGGATGGCATCCGATGCTGCCGGCCGAGAAGCTCGGACCGGCCGCCGCCGCGCTGCGCGAGCAAGCTCGCGCGCGCGGCCGCGCCGAGCCCGAGATCGTCGTGCGGCGCGGGCTAAAGCCCGACGACATTGCGGCGGCGCGCGCGCGCCTTGCGGCCGAGCGCGCGGCCGGCGCGACGTATTTTATCCTGGACCTCGGCCG
>DASXMQ010000160.1:0-1617 GCA_036495625.1 Binataceae bacterium (SeqCode)
CCAGGAGAAGGAGGCCGGCACTTTCCCGAACACGCCGCCCAAACCGGCGGCGAAGAGCGACCAGAATGCCGGTCAGAACACTAATCAGTAGGATCAATAAATAACGCCCCCTCGGGGCGGCATGGCGGGGTCGAGGAAATGGGGCGGCCGTGATACAAGGCGTCCCCTGCGACGGTCACGGGAGAGTCGCAGCGCCGCCGGAAAAGCCTGGGATATCGGGACCATGGAAGAGTTTCATCGCATCCGCCGCCTGCCGCCCTACGTGTTCGAGACCGTCAACCGGGCCAAGGCCGCGGCGCGCAACGCCGGCGCCGACATCATTGACCTCGGCATGGGCAATCCCGACCTGCCGACGCCCGCCCACGTGATCGAGAAGATGCGCGATACGGTCGGCAAGCCGCGCACCGACCGCTACTCCGCGTCCAAGGGCATCCCAGGGCTGCGCCGCGCTCAGGCCGCCTATTATGCCCGCCGCTTCGGTGTGAAGCTCAACGCCGACACGCAGGTGGTCACCACACTCGGCTCGAAAGAGGGCTTCGCCAACGTCGCCCAGGCGATCACGGCGCCGGGCGACGTCGTGCTGGTGCCCAATCCGAGCTACCCGATCCACGCTTTCGGGTTCCTGATGGCGGGCGGCGTGATCCGCTCGATTCCGTCCGATCCGACGCCGCAGTTCTTCGAGGCGCTCGAGCGCGCCTGCATCCATTCGATTCCGAAGCCGCTCGCCCTGGTGGTCTGCTATCCCGCGAACCCGACCGCCTATGTGGCGGACCTTGATTTCTACCGCGACGTGATCGCGTTCGCGAAGAAGCACAATCTGATCGTGCTCTCCGACCTCGCCTATGCGGAGGTCTACTTCGACGGCAACCCGCCGCCCTCGATTCTGCAGGTGCCGGGCGCGATGGACGTCGCGGTCGAGTTCACCTCGACGTCGAAGACCTATTCGATGCCGGGCTGGCGCATCGGCTTTGCGGTCGGCAACGAGCGCATCATCGGGGCGCTGGCGCGGGTGAAGTCGTATCTCGACTATGGCGCGTTCACGCCGATCCAGGTGGCGGCGACGGCGGCGCTCAACGGCCCGGACGACTGCATCGTCGAGATGCGCGAGACCTACAAGCGCCGCCGCGACGTGCTGGTGGAAAGCTTCGGGCGGGCAGGCTGGGACATCCCGCCGCCGCGCGCCTCGATGTTCGCCTGGGCGCCCATGCCGGAGGGTTTCCGCACGCTCGGCAGCATCGAGTTCGCGACGCTGCTGGTCGAGAAGGCCGAGGTCGCGGTGTCCCCCGGCATCGGCTTCGGCGAGCACGGGGAGGGGTACGTGCGTATTGCGCTGGTCGAGAACGAGCAGCGCATTCGCCAGGCGGCCCGCAACGTGCGCCGTTTCCTTGAATCGGCGCCGGAAAAGTTGCACAACGTCGTTCCCCTCGCCAAGCGCCGCTGATTTTCCTCGGCGGTCATCGTCAGGTTGATTCTCCGATGGTTGCCCCGCTCAAAGTGGGACTTGCCGGTCTTGGAACCGTTGGCGCCGCCGTGATCGACCTGATCGCGCGCGAGCGCGCCGCGCTGACGGCGCGCACCGGCCGCGCGATCGAGGTGGTCGCCGTCACGGCGCGCTCG
>DASXMQ010000161.1:0-11696 GCA_036495625.1 Binataceae bacterium (SeqCode)
GCTGGTGCTGGTGCGCGACGCCGAAGCGCTATGGATGGAAAGTCTACCGCTCGGCGTCGCGCGGCTGACCGAGCGCTTTCTCACCTCCGATCCGCCCGAACCGGCCCAAGTGCGCAAGCTCGAAGACCATCTGCATCGCAAGCTCGACGCGGTGCTGCGCAAGGCGCGCCGGGCCGAGGTGGTGCGGGCGATCGGCACCTCGGGAACCGTCAATGCGCTGGTCGCGATGGCGCGGGTGGCCCGCGATGGCGAGCAGGACAGGCTGCACGGGCTGAGCATCCCGGCGACGGACGTCACCTGGCTACGCAACCGCCTGCTCAAGCTGTCGGCCGACGAGCGCGCGGAGCTGCCGGGCGCCGACCCCAAGCGCGCCGACCTGATACCGGCGGCAGCGGTAGTGACGGACTTTGTGCTCGAACGCTCGGCCGCGCCCGAGCTCGTCGCATGCACCTGGGCGCTGCGCGAAGGCATCCTGCTGAGCATGGTGAAGACGGGCGCGCGCGGACGCGGCACGATCGAGGCGCGGCGGCGCTCGGTCAGCGCGCTGGCCCGACGCTTCGGCGCGCTCAACGGGCACGGGCCGCAGGTTGCACGCCTCGCGCTAAGGATTTTCGACGCGGCCGCGCCGTTGCTCAAGGCGGGCCCGCAATCGCGCGAGCTGCTGGAACACGCGGCGCTGCTCCACGACATCGGACGCGTTATCGACCACGATCGCCACAATCGGCACACCTATTACCTGGTCAAGAACGCCGAGCTTTTGGGTTTCGATCCGCTCGAGATCGAAATCATCGCGCAGGCGGCACGCGGCCATCGCAAGCCCTCGGCCCGTCTCGACTCCCCGGAGTTCCGCCTGCTCAATCCGGCAAAACGCCATTTGGTCCGCTCCATCGCGGCGATCCTGCGGCTGGCCGATGCGCTGGACCGGAGTCACTTCAGTGTGGTTAAAGATATAGCCATCAGACGTTCGCCGGACCGCTTCACCATCACAGTCGATGCTGCCGATGGACGGGCAGACCTTGAGCTATGGACGTGCGAGAGAAGATCGGACCTGCTGTCGAGGCTGCTGAACCGTCAGGTAACGGTCAGGCGGCGAAAGCACCGGCAAACGGTTCGATCACCGCGCGCGCGGCGGCCCACGGTCCGGCCCCGGCGAGCGCGGCGGACTGTGGTTCGATCGAAGCCGGCGCCAGGACGAACGGCTCCTCCGAAGCGGGCAATGGCGCGGCGCGCACGGCGGGCAATGGTGCGATCGAAGCCAGCGCGGGGGCGAACGGCTCGGCCGAGACGGGCGACGGCGCGGCGCGGACGCTAGGGGCGCATCGCCACACCCTGCTGAGCTCGCCCCATCCCTACCCGGGACGTCTCATCGCGGTCGAGGGGATCGACGGCTCGGGAAAATCGACCCAACTGAAGCTTCTGGAGCGATGGCTGCGGGCACGCGGCTACCCGGTGTATTTCACCGAGTGGAACTCCTCGCGCCTGGTGCGCAACTCGATGCGCCGCGGCAAGCGGCGCAACCTGCTCACGCCGAGCACGTTCAGCCTGCTGCACGCGGTCGATTTTGCCGACCGCTTCATCTATCAGATTCTCCCGCCGCTGCGCGCCGGGATGATCGTGCTCGCCGACCGCTACGTTTATACGGCGTTCGCGCGCGACGTCGCGCGCGGCGTGCATCCCGACTGGGTGCGCAGCGTCTATCGCTTCGCGCCGCGTCCCGATCTTACGTTCTTTTTCCGCGTGCCGATCGACGTTTCGCTCGAGCGCCTGCTGGCAGGCCGCGCCAAGCTCAAGTATTACGAGGCCGGGATGGACCTCGGGCTGTCGACCGATCTCGCGGAAAGCTTCCGCTTGTTCCAGGGACGCGTGCTGGAGAACTACGATCGGCTCGCCGAGGAATTCAACCTCCGGGTCATCGACGCCAATCACGAAATCGCGGGCCAGCAGAAGGTCGTGCGCCGGATGACCGGGGAAATCCTGCGCGAATACGACGAGCAGCGCGCGCGCGTCCATCACGGCAACTCGCATGGCCATTAGACCCTCGCGCGCCAAGCGATGGCACGGCCACGGCCTGCCCTATCTCGACGAGAAGCCGCTGCCCGGCCATCTCATCGTGATCGAGGGCACCGACGGCGTCGGCCGCTCGACCCAGGTCGAGTTGCTGCGCGGATGGCTTGAGCTTGAGGGCTACGCGGTCAGCAATACCGGATGGACGCGCTCGCCGCTGCTCTCGGCCACGATCGCGGACGCCAAAGCCGGTCATCAGCTCACGCCGATCACCTTCAGCCTGCTCTACGCCGCCGATTTCGCTGACCGGCTGGAGCACGAGATTCTGCCTGCGCTGCAGGCCGGCTTCGTGGTGATCGCCGACCGCTACATGTACACGGCCTTTGCGCGTAACGCCGTGATGGGCACCGACCCGGAGTGGACTCACGAAGTCTTCGGGATGGCGCTGGTCCCCGACCTCGTCCTCTATCTGGAAATCGACGTCGATTCGCTGATCCCGCGCGTGCTCCGGGGCAAAGGCATGGACTACTGGGAGTCCGGGATGCATCTGGCGCTCTCGAGCGACATCTTCGACTCGTTTCAGAACTATCAGGGGCGCATCATCGAGGAGTACCGCAGCCTCGCGCGCGATTTCAGCTTCGTCACCATCGACGCTCGCGAATCGATCAGCAAGATCCAGGGCGAGATCCGCGCGCACGTATCGGATTATCTGCGCCGCGCACAGAATGGTTTCCAGCCGCAAGCCGACGGCGCCTCGCCCGCTCCGTCTGCGCGCCCGCTCGCGCAAACGCGCAGGGGCTAGCCGGCAAAGCATCCGACGAGATTTAGCGGAGAATTGCCGGAGATGCCTGTCGTCAGCCATCCAAACAGCGTCCGGCCGGCCGCGCCGTCGCCGAACGAACCCGCCGGCCGGGTAGCCCGCGCGTCATGACGCTCTACATTCTGCGCCACGGATCGGCCGAGAACGAACCGCCGGCGGGCGGCGACGACGGCGCGCGCCGGCTGACCGCTCGCGGCCGCGAAAAAGTGCGCGAAGCGGCGGCTGGGATGCGCGCCTTGGGGCTAACGTTCGACGCGATCCTGGCAAGTCCTCTGCCGCGCGCCGCCGAAACCGCGCAACTCGTCGCCGCCGCGTACCCGGGCGGACCGGCGCCGGAGACTTCCGCAGCGCTTTCCACCGCGGTGGCGCCGGCCGAGGCTCTTGCCGCGCTCAAGCCTTATGCGCGGCATGATCATCTTATGGTCGTCGGGCACGAACCGGGACTGAGCGGCATCGCTTCGCTGCTTCTGACCGGGTCGGCTAATGGCGTGAGCTTCGACCTCAAGAAAGCGGGAATGATAGCGCTCGACCTGCCCGACGGCATCGAGCGCCGCGGCGCACAACTGCTGTGGATGCTCACGCCGCGCCAGTTGCGCCGGATGGGCAAGTAACGGCCTTCCGTTCCGATGGGGAAAAGAAGAAAGCCCGCCGCGGCTTTGGCGCCGCGCGGGCTTTCGCGATCTTTGTCGATCTGGCGTTACGCCGAGGCGCGCAATGGCTCGAAGCTGTCCTCGCCCCAGCTTTTGATCTCGGGCAGGACCTCCTTGGCAATCAGCCGCGTGCTGGATTCGGCGTCCTTGAACGGCAGGCCGGCGTAGCTCGTGCAGACGTTCCATTCGAAATCGCCGACCTTGGCGCGCCGGAGCTCGAGCTTGTCGAGCAGCTGCTGCGGCGTGCCCCACGCCTGCTCCATCGCAAACGCATCGGCGGCTTTCTCCAGCCCGGTCTCGCGCAGGATCTGGCTCGCGTTGGCGTAGTTCTCGTAGCCCTTGAGCTTGGAGTGATAGTCGTCGTTGAACTCGTAGTGTTTGATCACCGAGAGGTAGTAGCCGGCGATATGGCGGCGGGCCAGCTCTTCGGCGCGTCCGGCGTCTCGATCGCAGTAAGTGAAATCGATCGCGAGTGGCGGCGGCGCCGGCCGATGCTGGTGCTTGCGGAAGGCCTCGCGATACATCTCGATGCCGGGCAGATGCTGTTCGATACTGAACTGCACGAAGAACATCATGCGCCCGCCGAGCTCGCCCACGATCGGCGCCGAGTCGGGCGACATCGCGACGCCGTACACGCGCCCGTCGAAGGGACGCTCGGGGCGCGGCTTGATCTCGGCGCGCACCTGCTTGTAGTAGCGCCCGTTGCCTTCCATGTAGCCCGTGCGCAGCGCCTCGAGGATCATTTTTGCCGACTCATTGAAGCGGTCGCGCGATTCATTCATGTCGATGTTGAAAATCCGGTACTCCATCCGCGCCAGCCCGCGCCCCAATCCCAGGATGAAGCGGCCGTTGCTGAGCGCGTCGAGCATCGAGACCTTCTCGGCCACCCGCAGCGGATCGTTCCACGGCAGAATCACGGCCGCGGTGCCGAGATGGATTTTGCTGGTGCGCCCCGCCAGGTAAGTGAGCACCTGGAAATTGTCGGGCAGCTCGGAATAGGAGTCGAAGTGATGCTCGGCGCTCCAGATGGTATCGAAGCCAAGCGGCTCCGCAAGCTCCGCGATCCGCATCTCCTCACGCACCATCTGGGCGTCCGACAGCCCCTGATGCGCGTTCTGGAACAGTAGCATGTAGCCGGTTCTCATAGTGTCACCTCGCCTGTCGAATCATAACTACCCACATATAGCCATATATCGCGTTGCGCGGAAGATATCCGTAACTGCCCCGCGGCGCTCAATGCGGCAGACCTGCGCCCACGCCACCGGCGCCCGGCGGCTTGACGAATTTCAGCACGAAACGGTCCTGCTCGCCGCGATGCTTCATCACGAACCAGGTGCGGTCGTCCTTGGGATTGCGCAGCACGGCTGAAACGGCGACGAGCTTGAAGCCGGCCTGCTTGATCTCGTTGGTCTCGAAGGCTTCGTCGATACGATGCAGCGTGTTGGCGTCGCGCGCGCCGGAACCCGGCGCGGCACTGTTGTCGACCACGCCGTAAACGCCGCCCGGCTTTAGCGCCCTGTATACCGCCGCGTTTATTTTGGCGCGGTCGTAACCACGCCCCACCATGTCGTGGTAATTCATGTCGATGATCACGGCGTCGAGCGATTCTGGCGGCACCGGCAGGATGTCATCGGGCTTGTCGAAGGGCTTGGAAAGCTCGACCACGTTGCTCATCCCGGGTTCCTTGAGCCGCGCCTTCCACGCCTCCTCGCCCTTTTTGAAGGCCGGCGGGAACGGACCGTTTTGCGAGTAAACCTTCCCGCTCGGTCCCACCACGCGCGCCAGCAATTCGGTCGTATAACCGCCTGCGGCCCAGAGGTCGGCAACCTTCATCCCGGGCGCGATTCCGAAAAACGCCAGGATCTGCTCGGGATGGCGCGACGCGTCGAGTTGCTTGTCGGCCGCCGGACGATCCGGCGAATTGACCGCGCTGGTGATGGCCTGGGAGATCTGCGGTGGAACTTCGCCATTAGCCGGCATGCCGGCGTCGGCCGCCGCGGCGAGCTGACTCGCGCCGACGGTCCCGAGCGCCGCGAGCGTTATCGCCATCAAAAAAACCATCGGGGGGAAGATCATTGGCGAAGAGATCGCCGCAGGGATCAAGCGCCGCTTACGCATCATACGTCCTTTCCGCGTGCCGCTCGCTGCCGTCAGCGGCGGGCCTGCGAGCGCCCGCGCTCGACCACCGCCGCGCGGCGCTCCGCCACGCCCCTGAAATTGCGGCTTAGGTTGAAGGCGCGAAAGAAGTCCTGCTCGATCCGCAGGCCGTCGCCGAGTGGGGCTTCGGTCGCGAGGTTGATCAACCGCTTCATCTGGCGCACGACGCGCTGGTCGGAGCCCTGGATTTGGCGCGCCAGTTCGCCCGCGGCCGTCATCAGTTGATCGGCCGGCACCACGCGGTTGACGAGCCCGAGCTGCTCGGCGTCGCGCGCATTCAGATAGTTGCCGGTCAGCGAAAGTTCCTTGGCCTTACGCACGCCGACCGCGCGCGGCAGCCGCGCCGACATCCCCCCGCCCGGCATCACGCCGACCCGCGCGTGCGTGTCGGCGAACTGCGCCGTTTCGGAAGCGATGATGATGTCGCAGGCGAGCGCCAGTTCGAAACCGCCGGTGACCGCGTAGCCATTGACCGCCGCGACGACCGGCGCTTCCATCCGCTCGACCACCGAGATGAAGGTTACGCCGCCGGTCTCGCGGAGCCCCTCGGCGCCGAGTTCGTTGAGGTCGAGTCCGGCCGAGAATGCGCGTCCGGCGCCGGTGAGGATGACGACCGCCACAGCAGGATCGCCGCCAAGCTCCTGCATCGCGCGACAAAACGCCCCGCGCATCTCGCGGTTGAGCGCGTTGAGCTTTTCCGGACGGTTGAGCGTGACCGTCGCAATTCCGTCCTCCCGGCCGACCATTACCAGTTGCTGGCTCATCGAAAGCGCCACCCCTCTGCCGCCAGAGCTAACACAGCCCGCTCCGGGCGTAAAACGGTGCGGCCCATGAACAATCCGCGGCCACCGCGCGCAGCCGCCGGGATCGGCGGCCGGCGTTTATCGGCTAAATGAGATAACCGCGTTGCGTAACTATATCGATGGCCGCGTTGCGGGTCAGCCGCGGCCATGCCGCATCGACGGCGACGAGGACGGTGGCGCAGGCGTGCTGTCGGCGAAGCGCCAGGCCTTGCGGAACTGCTCGCGCGTCTTTGCGGCCTCGGCGGTCTTGCCCTGGGCGCCAAGGCATTGCGCAAGGCCATAGAGCGAGCGCGGATTGCCCGGGTTGATTCTCAAATCTTCGCGGTAAACCGCCTCCGCTTCCTGCGTGCGGCCCATCGCCAGTAGCTCTGCGCCAAGCGATTCGCGCACCGGAAAGTACCAGATCGGGGGTTCCTCATAGATCAGCGCGTCCTGCAGGCGGACGGCGTCGCCAAGCCTGGCGGCGGCGCCCTTGCGATCGCCGCGCGCCGCGGCGAGCTCGCCTGCAACGACGACTACTGCGACTTCCGCGACGTTCTTCGCGCGGTTACTGGTGCCGAGCGGCCGGTCGGGCGCGATCGCCGCCGCCGTTGCTTCGAGTTGCTGCTGCTCGCTTGTGGCCTCGGCGCGCTTTCCCTCGGCGCTGTACGCCAGCGCGCGCGCGTAGTGCCACATCGCGCTGGTGAACGGCAAATCCGTGGGCGGCTTGGGCTCCCTGAGGACTTCATCCCACATCCCGAAACGGACTTCGACGAAGTACGGCATCGGCACCAGGAACTCCGCCATCGGCATCCCGCGCACCGCGTCGAGCGGCACCTTGGTCTCGAGCAGGCGGGCGCTCGCGAGCGCCTCGCGTTTTCGTCCCTCCATCATCTGCGAGTAGCAGAGAAAGTGGATGTTGTGGGTGTAGTACATCAGCGGATAGACGCCGCCCTCCTTGGTCATGGCGAAGAAGGCGTTGTCCGCCCTGATCGCGCGCGCGTTGACCTCGGCGGCGTCGTGAAAGCGGCCGGTGCGCACGTAGATGTGCGAGGGCATATGGACGAGGTGGCCCGAGGCGGGCGCGAGCGCGCCCAGGCGATCCGCGCTCGCCATCGCCCGCGCGGGATCGGGCGAAGCTTCCACTGCGTGGATGTAGTAATGGTTGGCGCCGATGTGGTTGGGATCCTTCTTGAGGACGGTTTCGAGCGTGGCCACGACCTCGAGCGTGTCGGGACCAGGCTTGCCGTCGATGCTCCACAAGCGCCACGGATGCAGATCCATCAGCGATTCCGCGAACAGCGTCTGCACGTCGAGGTCGTTGGGATACTTGTGGGCCACCGCGCGCATCGCGTTTGCGTATGCCTGGTCCTGGGCGGGCGAGCCCTCGCCATTGGCGCCGTAGCGCTGCGCCAAAGCGTCGATCAAATCGCGCTCCTCGGGCGAAGCGCCGGACCTGAGCTTCTGTGCCTGCGCGACCGCGTCGTGCGCCCGCTTGCCGCGCACCGGATCTCCCGGCAGGTTGTAGTTAGGCCCCAGCACCAGCGCGACTCCCCAATCCGCCATCGCCATCTTCGGATCGAGCTGCGCCGCCTGCTCGTACGAGCGCTCAGCCTCGTCATGATTGAACCCGTAGGTGAAAGCGAGGCCCTGGTCGAAGTACTTCTGCGCAAGCGGCGATGAGGTGGTGACCGGATGATGCACCGGGCCGAGCCCCGCGTAGAGCGCAATCGTGGGAGCAGCCGGCTTGGCGGCCGTCGTCGCGCTGCCCGCCGCCGAGGCGGGCGGCGAGTCGCTGCGCGACGAGGTAGCCGACCCGAGCGCCGCTGCGGCGGCGCACAAACCCGCCGCGAGGACAAGGTAGATCCGCTGTTTCATTTTCTGACCCCCCGCACGAACGTGTCTGTCGTCCTGAAGCACGCGCACTTGCGCCAGCGCGCTTGCAGGCCGCGGTCCCCGCGAGTCGTATAGCAACGGCGCAGATATGAAGATATCCGACGCCAATCCGCGCCCCCGTGGACTTGGCCGCTCGCGGCGCGCCAAGATAAGCGCGTGACACAATGCGCGACAACCAATGCGCAAACGCGAATCTCTGGCACGCGAAAGATCTGCGCGAGCATGGTCCGCGGATGACGCCTTGCGCCGATGCCCGGGCCGTATCAGCGCCCCCGCTCGACGGCCATCCGATGATGCTCGCGTGCCGGCGCAAGCCCGTGCCCTACACTCCCGTCTGGCTGATGCGCCAGGCGGGACGGTATATGCCGGAATATCGCCGCGTGCGCGCGCAGCACGACTTTCTCGAGATGTGCCGGCGGCCGGAAATCGCCGCCGAGGTCACGGTCACCGCGGTCGAGCGCCTCGGCGTCGACGCTGCGATTATCTTCGCCGACATCCTGCTGCCGCTTATCCCGATGGGTGTCGGGCTGCGCTACGAGAGAGATGGCGGTCCGACGATCCAGCGGCCGGTGCGCTCGGCTGCCGATCTCGATCGGATCGCGCCGATCGACGCCGCCGGCGAATTGGGTTTTGTCGGCGAGGCGATCCGGATGACGCGCCGCGCGCTCGGCGATCGCGCACCGCTCATCGGATTTGCCGGCGCACCCTTCACGCTTGCGTCCTACCTCATCGAAGGCGGCGGCTCGCGCCAGTATCAGGCGACCAAGACCATGATGTACACCGAGCCCGCGACGTGGCATCGCCTGATGGAGACCCTGGCGCGCGCGACCGTGGATTATCTCAACATGCAGATCGCGGCGGGCGCCGACCTGGTGCAGCTATTCGACAGTTGGGTCGGCACGCTCGGACCCGACGACTATCGCAGTTTCGTCCTGCCGCACACGGCGGCCGTGCTCTCGGCGCTGCGCCCCGGGGTGCCGGTGATTCACTTCGGCACCGGAACCGGAAATCTGCTGGGGCCCATGCGCGATGCGGGCGGCGACATTATCGGGCTCGATTGGCGCGTCGACCTCGGCGAGGCGTGGGCGCGCCTTGGCTACGAGGTCGGCGTGCAAGGGAATCTCGACCCGGTCGCGCTCTTCGCGGACATCCCCGAGATTCGCCGGCGCGTGCAGGCGATCCTCGATCGCGCGGGCGGGCGCCCCGGCCATATCTTCAATCTCGGCCACGGTATCCTGCCCGAGACGCCGGTTGACCACGTGCGCGCGCTGGTCGACGCGGTGCACGAGATGAGCCGCACGAAATGACTTCCAAATGACCGCGGACGCGCGATACGGCGCCGTGCTGATGATCGGCTTCGGCGGACCCGCCAGTCCCGCCGAAATTCGCCCGTTCCTCGACCGCGTGACCGCCGGACGGCCGATTCCGCGCGAGCGTTACGAGGAAGTCGCACATCATTACGAGGCGATCGGCGGGCGTTCGCCGTTCAACGAAATAAGCGGGCGCCAGGCGGCGGCGCTGCGCGAGCGGCTCGCGCGCGCGGGGCTGAAGCTTCCGGTCGTGCTCGGGATGCGCAATGCGCCGCCATGGCTCGACGACGCTCTCGCCGAGCTTGGCCGCGCCGCGGTAAGGCGCGCGCTCGGCTTCGTGCTCGCGGCCCATCGATGCGAAGCGAGCTGGGACCGCTACCTGCGAAACGTCGAAGAGGCGCGCGCACGTGTCGGCAAAGGGGCGCCGGCGATCGACTACCTCGGCGAATGGCATGCGCATCCGCTTTTCATCGAGGCGGCGTCCGACCGCATCGCCGACGCGCTCGCGCGCTTTGAGCCCGCCGCGCGCGATCGCGCGATTCTCATCTTCACCGCGCACAGCATCCCGGCCGCGATGGCGTCGGCGAGCGCGTACGTCGAGCAACTGCGCGAATCCGCTGAGTTGATCGCGCGGCGCCTTGATCGGCGCGAATGGAAGCTCGCCTTCCAGAGCCGCAGCGGCAATCCGCGCGATTCTTGGCTCGAGCCCGACGTCTGCGAGGTGCTGCGCGGAATCGAGGGCCGGGCGGCGGTTATCGCGCCCGTCGGCTTCATCTGCGATCACGTCGAGGTGCTGTACGACCTCGATGTCGAGGCGGCGCGCGTGGCGCGCGAAGCGAGAGTGACGATGGTGCGGGCGGCGACCGTCGGCGAGCATCCACGCTTCATCGAAATGATCGCCGCGCTTATTTGCGAGCGCATGCTCGCCTGACCCGGCGGGATCGGAATGGCTCAGGGCGGCGCACCGCGAATCGCGATTCTCGGCGGCGGAATCGGCGGGCTCAGCGCCGCCTTTCGTCTGCTGGAGCTCTCGGCCCGGCATGAAGCGCCGCTCCAGGTAACGCTGCTCGAGCGCGCGACGCGCCTCGGCGGCCCGCTCTACACGATCCGCGAGCGGGACTTCATCGCGGAGGCGGGCGCCGATTCGTTCCTTACCGAAAAGCCCTGGGCGCTGGACCTCGCGCGACGCCTTGGCCTTGAAGGCGACCTGATCGCGACGCGCGCCGAATTCCGCCGCACCTACGTCGTTCGCCGCGGCGCGCTGGTTGAAATTCCCGAAGGCTTCTCGCTGCTCGCGCCGGCGCGGTTGCTGCCAATGCTTAAAAGTCCGCTGCTCTCGCCGCTCGGCAAGCTGCGGATGATGATTGAACCGGTGATTCCGCGTGGCCGCGGCGATCGCGACGAAAGCCTCGCGTCCTTCGTTACGCGCCGCCTCGGCCGTGAGGTGCTCGACCGAATCGCGCAGCCCTTGGCCGGCGGAATCTACACCGCCGACCCGGCGAGGCTCAGCCTTAAGGCGACGCTGCCGCGCTTTGCCGAAATGGAAGCGCGCTACGGCAGCTTGATCCGCGGATTGCGGGCGGCGGCGCGCAGGCAAAGCGCTGCCCACGGCACCAGCGGCGCGCGCTGGAGCCTGTTCGCGAGCCTTCGCGGCGGAGTCGGCACGTTGGTGGACGCGCTCGCGCAAAGACTCGGCGAGCGCGTGCGGCGCGGCGTCGAAGTCGTCGCGCTCGAGCGGATCGGCGGGGCGGACGGACGCGAGACGCGATGGCGCGTCGCGATAGGCGACGGAGCCGCTCTGGAGGCCGACGCGGTGATTTGCGCACTGCCGGCCTATCAGGCCGCGCCGCTCTTCCAAACGTGCGCGCCGCCGCTGGCGGGCGCGCTCGGGGCGATCGGCTACGCGTCGGCGGCGGTGGTCAATCTGGCGTATCGCGAAGGCGACCTTCCGCGCGCCCCGCGCGGCTTCGGCTTCGTCGTCCCCGCGCTAGAGCGTCGCAGAATCATCGCCGGCAGTTTCACCAGCCTCAAGTACGAGGGCCGCGCGCCTGCCGGCACGATCCTGGTGCGCGGGTTC
>DASXMQ010000162.1:0-6481 GCA_036495625.1 Binataceae bacterium (SeqCode)
CCCGCTGATCTCGGCCGCGCATCGAAGCCGCGTCGACGCCTTGGTCAAGGAGGCGGTCGCCGGCGGTGCGGAGTTGCTGGCCGGCGGTGCGATTCCCGAGCGTCCGGGGCGCGGCTACTACTACCTGCCGACCGTGCTCGATCGCCTTGCGCCCGACGCGCGCGCGGTGCGCGAAGAAATCTTCGGCCCGGTGCTGAGCATCGAGCGCTTCGAGGACGAGGAGCAGGCGGCAGCGATGGCCAACGCGACGCGCTACGGCCTGGCCGCATACATCTGGACGCGCGACCTCGAACGCGCGCTGCGCGTGGCCGCGCGGCTTAAGACCGGTATGGTGTGGGTCAACAGTTTCTTCCTGCGCGATCTGCGCACGCCGTTCGGCGGTTCGGGCCAGAGCGGCGTCGGCCGCCAGGGCGGACGCTTCAGCCTGGAGTTCTGGACCGAGCCAAAGCTGGTCTGCCTGACCTATCCCGAACGCTTGGCAGAGCGATGAACCGCCGCGCCAAAGGAGGCCCGTGATGGGCGAGATCGTAGCCGCTATTTTCACCACTCACGTCCCGCGCCTGATGATTCACGATCCCGAGGCGCGGCGCGCCTACATGGGCAAGAACGTCACGACCTTCTACGACGCGATGGAAGCGCTCGAGCGTGAGCGGCTGCGCGCGCTCGAATTCGACACCTTCGCGCTGATCGACACCCACTGGTTCACCACCCTCGAATACGTGCTCAACGCGCAGGAGCGCCTGCGCGGCCTCTACACTTCCGAAGAGCTGCCGCAGATGATCCACGAGTACGCCTTCGATTATCCGGGCGATCCCGAGCTCGCCGCGGCGATCGTGGAGGCGGGGCGAGCCGCCGGACTGCGGGCGATCGCCTCGGGCTACCCCACCCTGCCGCTGCACTATCCGACGCTGAACGTGATGCACTATTTCAATCCCGGCGCGGGGCGCCGCGTCTTGTCGATCGGCGTCTGCCAGACCGCGCGCATCGCCAACGACGTCGCTTTCGGCGCCGCGATGGCGGCGGCGATCGGCGCGTCGGGCCGGCGTGTCGTGCTGGTCGCGGCGGGCGGCATGTCGCATCGCTTCTGGGATTACGACAACGTGCTGCAGCACGCCTCGGCCTCGCCCGACGACATCAGCTCGCTCGGCAATCGCCTGTTCGACGAGAAATTGATGGAATGGTTCCGCGCCGGGCGCCATGACGAGGTCTTGCGCGCCGCGCCCGAATATCGCGCCGAGTGCTCGCCCGAGGGGCGGTTTTCGCACTACCTGATGATGGCAGGCGCGATGGGCGGTGCCGAGTGGAACTGGCGCGGTGAGCAATTCGGACGCTACGAGGCCGCGCTCGGCACCGGCCAGGCGATTTTTTATTTCGCCCGGCCCGCCGCCGCGGCCCAGCGGAGCGCAGCGGCGCCGGTGGGAGGAGCAAAGTGAGATGAAGCTCGTGCATGGAATTCACGCGATGCTGGCGACGCCGTTCAACGCCGATTACACGCTCAATGAAGACGCATTGCGCAGGGAGGTTCGCTGGGCGCTCGACCACGGCGCCGACGGTATCGTCGCCACTCCCAGCATCGGCGAGTTTCTGCATCTGAGCGAGGGCGAACGGCTCCGCGCCTTTGAAGTGACGCTGGATGAAACCCGCAAGCGGCCCGGCGTGCCGGCGACTGCGATGACCTCGGGCGCGACCACGCTCGAGGCCCTGCGCTTCGCCAAGGCCGCGGCAAAGATGGGCTACGACGCGCAGCAGGTTATTCCGCCGTACTACTGGCGCTGCGGCGAGGCCGAGGTCGAGCGCCACTACCGCATGATCGCGGAGGCCGGCGACCTGCCGCTGGTGGTGTATCACAACCCGGCGCTCAGCAAGTTCAATATCTCGCCCAAATTTGCCGCGCGCCTGGCGACGATTCCCGGCGTGGTCGCGATGAAGGAAGTGCTGACCGACCTCCAGCATCTGGAGGAACTCTACGACCAGATCGGCTCGCGCATCGAAATCTACAACACCTTCCGCGCGCTCCTGAGCGGCCTGATGCTCGGCGCCGCCGGCGGCTTTATCAATATCTTCGCCGTGCCGGCCTCGGCCGCGCTGCTCAAGGCCTACCGCGCAGGCGACATCATGCGCGCGCAGGAAATCCAGCGCCGGCTCAACCGATGCTTCCCGCGCGGCGGCGAGGAGGCGCTCGGCCATCTCGGCGTCACCAAGGTCACGGCGTCGGTCGCAACCGGAATCGACATGGGACCGGCGCGCCCGCCCTACATGGCGCCGGAGGACGCGGCCGAACGGCTGCGCAAGCGGCTGCCGCAATTACAGGAGATTCTCTGATGGGCGCGCGCTCGGGCAACAATTATTTGAGCGCGATGCGCAAGCTCAAGAGCGAGATCTGGCTCGGCGGCGAGCGCGTCGCCGACCCGACGACCCATCCGGCGCTCAAACCGGTGACCCGCTCGCTCGCCTCGCTCTACGACATGCAGATCGAGCATCCCGAGGCGATGACCTATCGCGTCGCGGGGGGCGAACGCGCCGGCCTCTCCTTCATCCAGCCGCAAAGCGGCGAAGAGGTGCGCAAGCGAGGCGCGATGATGCGGCGATGGGCCGAATACAGCGGCGGGATGCTCGGGCGCACGCCCGACTATCTCAACGCGAGTATCGCGGCGATGGCGGCCGCGCGCGAGTTCTTCGGCGCCGCCGACAAGCGCTTCGGCGACAATATCGTGGAGTACTACCGCGAGGCGCGCCGCAACGACTGGTGCGCCACCCATACGCTGCTCAACCCGCGCGCGAGCCGCGCCGCCGGATGGGCCGGCCAGACCGACGCCGATCTCGCGCTCCGGCTCGTCGAGCAGACGAGCGACGGAATCGTGGTCAACGGCGCGCGGATGCTCGCCACGCTCGGGCCCGCCTCCGAAGAGCTGCTGGTCTTTCCTTCCACCGTGCTCAAGGAGGACCCGAGCCAGAAGCCTTTCGCGCTCGCGTTCGCGGTGCGATGCAACACGCCCGGGCTCAAATTCATCTGCCGCGACCCGTTCGAGGCCGAGCGCTCGCATTTCGACCATCCGCTCGCCTCGCGTTTCGAGGAGATGGATTGCGTCGTCATCTTCGACCACGTGACGGTGCCGTGGGAGCGCGTGTTCGTATGCGGCGACATGGCGCGATGCAGCGCGCTCTATGCCGAGACCGGCGCCGTGGTCAACATGATGCATCAGGTGGTAGTCAAAAATGCGGTCAAGAGCGAGTTCATGCTCGGCCTCGCAACACGAATCGCCCAGGTGAGCGACGCGATGAGCCTGCCGCACGTGCGCGAGCGCCTGGCCGAGATGATCGTCACGGCCGAGCTGATGCGATCGTGCCTGCGCGCCGCCGAAGCCGACGCGGTGGCGGACAAGTGGGGCGAGTACATGCCCGCGCGCCCGCCGCTCGACGCCGCGCGCAATCTCTTTCCCAAGCTGTATCCGCGGCTGGCGGAAATTATCCAGCTCAACAGCTCCTCCAGCCTGATGGCGACGCCGTCGGAGCGCGACTTCAAAAGCCCGGTCGCGCCCGAGATCGAACGCTACTTCGGCCAGGCCGACGCCGGCGCGCGCGAGCGCGTGGCGCTCTACCGGCTGGCGTGGGACGCGGCGGGAAGCTCGTTCGCCGGCCGCCAGGTGCTCTACGAGCGCTTCTTCTTCGGCGATCCGGTCCGGATGGCGAGCGCGCTGGTTGACAACACCGACCTTGCGCCGCTGGTGCAGCGAATCAAGGATTTCATGGCGCGCACCGACTAGGCCGCGCGCCGGGACTGACACACGCAGGCCGGATTTTCCTGACGATGGCACGGTTGCGCAAGGCGGCGCGCATGTGGCGCGACCCGGAAAAGCGCGCGCTCGCGGCGCGCGTGCTGGTGGCCGAGGACGGCCTCGTCGCCGCGGACGGCCCCGTGTTCGCGATCGATGCCGAGCGGCTGTTCGGACGCCGCGCGCCGCTGGAGGTCGAACTGGGCGCGGGGCGCGGCGACTTCATCATCGAATACGCGGCCGGGCGTCCCGAGCGCGACTTCCTTGCGGTCGAGCTTGCGGCCTCGGTCGCGCGCGTGCTGGCGCTGCGCGCCGCGCGCCGCGGGCTCGGCAATCTGCGCGTGGCGCGGATGGACGCGCGCACGCTCGTCAACCTGATGCTGCCGGCCGGAAGTCTGAACGCCTGCCACGTGTATTTTCCCGACCCCTGGCTCACGCTGTCGCAACGGAAGCATCGGATGTTCTCGCCCCGATTCGCGCGGCGCCTGAGACGCGTGATGGCGCCTGCGGCGATCGTCCATGTCGCGACCGACGTCGAACCCTATGCCATCGAGATGTTCGCGATGCTTACGGAGGCGGGTTTTCGCCGCGTGGACGCCGCGGTGCCGGGGGCGCGCGCGTCGGGCTTCGGCCTCAAGTACCTGGCCCAGGGCAAGGCCGTATTTTCGGCCTCTTTTGCGCCGGTTTAGCGATCTTTTTTGCGCGCGCGCGCTGTTATCATCCGTGATGAAATAAGCTTGCCTTGGCCACCGGCAGCGTCTAACCTGTTTCAAGTCTCGGTTACTATGTGGCGGCTTTTCTTCGTACTGGCGGCTAGTTTCGCGCTTGGCGTGTCGGCCTGCGCTACGCATCAGCAGACCCCGGCCGGCGAGAACTATTACGTGCTGGGGCAAAAGGCGTTCGCCCAGCACGACTACAAGGGCGCCGACATCTACTTTCAGAAACTGATCGATCAGTACCCGTTCAGCCCCTATGCCGAGGACGCCGAGCTGAAGATCGGGCTCGCGGAATACCAGCAGAAGCACTATGCCGAGGCGATCTCTTCGCTGGGCGACTTCGAGAAGATGCATCCGACCAGCAAGGAGATCGAGCTCGCTTCGTATTACCTGGCGATGGCGCACTACGATCAGATAGGCCGCCCGGACCAGGACCAGAGCAACACCGAGCAGGCGCTGCAGCAATTCGAAATAATCGAACGGCGCTTTCCCGAGACCGGCTTCGGCGCCCTGGCCCATCAGCAGATTGCGATCTGCCGCGAGATGCTCGCGCGCCATCAGCTCCTGATCGGCGACTTCTACTATAAGAAGGCAAACTTCCGTGCCGCCGAATCCCGTCTGGCCGAACTGATGCAGAAATGGCCCGACACGCCGGTCGGGGACGAAGCACTCTTCCAGCTCGGCACCACGCTGAAGAAAGAAGGCAAGAAGTACTCGGCCGCGCAGGCCTTTACTGCGGTTGTGCTGCACTATCCCGGCACGACCTACGCAGCCAAGGCGCAGTCCGAGCTCAAGAAGCTCCATCAGCACGTCGACACCGAAGAGGATCCGCTGCACCTGGTGCTGACTGAGAGCGGATTCGGCGATATCGACCAGGTCAGAGTCCGCCAGGGCGACGATACCGCGCTGGCCTCCACCGACGCCTATCCTCCGCTGCCAGTGCTCAAAGCGCCGCCCGCGCCGCCCGACGCCGCGGCGCCTTCGGATACGGCGGCTCCAGACGCCGGGGCTGCCGACGCATCTCCTGCTCCCTCGAAAAGTCCGGGATCGGCAGGCGCCGCTCCTGCAGGCGCGGTCGCTTCGGACGCGGCGACTCCCGCGTCGATTGCGGCGGCCTCCAGCGCGCTGAGGACGCTCGCCCACACCGGTCCGGCGACGCTTAACAAGGTCAGGCTGTCTTCGGCCGATCCACCCCTCTCGGTAATACTCGATTTGACGGGTCCGGTCGCATACGACAACCAGCTCCAGGACGGCTCCGGTTCATCGACGCTGACGCTCCATCTCAAAGAAACCAGGCTCGCCAAAGGCGCGCCGACTCATCTGGTGTTCGACCGGTCGATCTTTCACGATTGCGATATTCAGTCCGACGCGGACGGCACCACGATCACCGTGAACACCTCGCCGGTATCGCGCTTCGCGGTGGTGCCGCTCAATGCGCCGCCGCGGCTGCTGGTCACGTTCACGCCGGCACAGCAGCCGGAGGGCGCGAGCGCGCCCGAACCCGGCGCCGCCGACGGCGAAACTTCAGCCGACTAGTTCTAACCGGCTCGGCCGATCTTGCCTTTACCTTAACCGGGGGGAGTATGCCGCAAGCATCGCGAGCGGCGCGCGAGAAACGAGCGGTCCCGGTTAATTGAATACCTGTTCGAGGCGCAGGCCGAGAAAGTTCAGCACCACTTCCGCATATAAGCGCAATCCCCACATAAAACCATCGACCGGGATCCGCTCGTCGTTGCCGTGGTAAAGCGCACCGTACGGCGTCCGCGGACCGATCCGCACGGGTGCAAACCCATAGCAGGTCGCGCCGAGCTGCGCGTAGAACTTGCTGTCGGTCGCCCCGGGCAGCATCCAGGCGATCGCGCGCGCGCCCGGATCGGCCATCTCGACGTGATGCGCGATCAGCCGAAAGAGCGGCGTATCCGCGCTACCCTCGGCCGGCGGCGCGCATCGGAGCACCTCGAGCGTCGGCTCGGGCCCCACGATCTCGCGGAG
>DASXMQ010000163.1:0-16978 GCA_036495625.1 Binataceae bacterium (SeqCode)
ACGAGGCCGGTCACCATGATCGCCCCGATGAAAAGCAGGATCAAATAGGCCTCCCAGTGGGATTTACCGCGCAGGCGGCTCTCGGGCGGAAGAAACCCGTAAAGCCGAGGCGCGTGCGTGATCCCCCATCGCACCAGCCCCACCCCAACCGCGATCAGGACGGCCACCTCCATAAAGTCGCGGAGCAGCAAATAGGGGCCGCCCAGGAGATTCAGGCTGAAACCGGGCAGGACGAACGAGTCGGAGTAGGCACGGCCGAACATCGTGAGGATCTGGATCCCGAGGATGAAAAAACCCCAGAAGATGAAAAAGTGCATCCACCCGGCGGAGCGCTCGGCTCCCGGATTGCTGCGTACGAATTTTCTCTGGCCGAAGGCGTAAACAAACACCGCGCGAATACGTTCGGAGATGCGATCGAAGCGGGACGCGGCGGTGGCACTCTGCAGCAGCTGAAAGCGGCGCCAGAGTTGGTAGAAAAAAACGCCCACGGCAACCACGATGCAAAGCGTGAAGATAATCTCCGTCAACATAGAACCTCCGTCATGCTCACCAGGTATCGGCGGCGGCCGGCGCATCCATTAGAACCTTAAATCACCCCCGGCGCGTCAAATTCAATCCGCGCGCCGTTTGACCATTCACGCGCGCCGCGCTTACGATTTCCGCGCTATGACCTCGCACAATGAAATCTGCCGCATGGACGCTGTTACGCTCGCCGCGCATATCAGGGCGAAGCGGCTCTCGCCGGTCGAAGTCATCGACGCGGTGCTCGCCCGGATGGAGCGCCTGGAGCCGCATCTGCACGCCTTGTGCACGCCGACGCCCGAGCTTGCGCGGGCCGAAGCCAAGCGCGTCGAGGCCGAAGTCATGGCCGGGCGGCCGAGCGGGCCGCTCGCGGGGGTTCCGCTGAGCCACAAGGACCTCATCTTGACCAGGGGCGTGCGTACCGCGTCGGGCTCGCTCGCCTACAAGGACTTCATCCCCGACGAGGGGCCGCGTCGCCGTGGCGCGACAAATGGCCGCCGCGGCTGGATGAACTGGGGTTGTGACTCGCGACGGATGGGCGCGCGGCGCCGCGCCGGCGTCGTAGCGCCGCCTGGCGGCGCCCGCGAGGCGGTTCGCCGTTCAGCCCGCTGCTACGAGTGCTTGACCTTTTTCAGCGCCTCGACCATCTCCGGCACCGCCTTGAACAGGTCCGCGACCAGGCCGTAGTCCGCGACGTTAAAGATCGGCGCTTCCTCGTCCTTGTTGATTGCGACGATGGTCTTGGAGTCCTTCATCCCGGCCAGATGCTGAATCGCGCCGGAGATTCCGACCGCGACGTATAGCTCGGGCGCGACCACCTTGCCGGTCTGCCCGACCTGCAGATCGTTGGGCACGAAGCCGGCGTCCACCGCGGCGCGGCTTGCGCCCATCGCTGCTCCCATCTCGTCAACCAGCGGCTCGAGCACGGTCTTGAAGTTCTCGCCCGATTTGAGGCCGCGGCCGCCGGAGACCACGATTCGCGCCTCGGTAAGCTGCGGGCGGTCGCTCTTGATTTCGTTGAAGCCGACGAACTGCATCTTGAGCCCCGCCGGATCGAGTTCGGGCGCGGCCTTTTCGACCGGAGCGGGGGAATCGCCCGGCTTGGCCGAATCGAAGGCGGTCGCGCGCACGCTCACGACCTTGACCGGAGCGTCCATCTCGACCGTCGCCAGCGCGTTGCCGGCGTACATCGGGCGCACCAGCGTGCCGTCGTCGCCAATCGAAACGATCTCGGAGGCCATCGGAGCGTTAAGGCGCGCCGCCACGCGCGGCATCAGGTCCTTGCCCGTCGCGGTCGCGGTCGCAAGGATGTATTCGACGCCAAGACCTTTCGCGAGCGCGGTCAGCGCCTGCGCGTAAAGATCGGCGAGGTAATGGGCAAGCTTCGGATCGTCGAGCGCGACGACCTTGGCCATCCCGTACTTCGCGAGCTCGGCGGCCGGGGCGTCGGTCTTTTCGCCCGCGATCGCGGCGATACATTTGCCGCCGCCGCGTTTCTTCGCCAGCTCGATTCCGGCGTTGACCGCGATCAGCGTCGTCTTGGGAAAATGTCCCGCCTGGTGTTCGGCAAAGACCAGTACGTCACCCATCTTGAATCACTCCCGAGCGCTCGTCAGGCAACGGGCGCGCAAACGATGCAAAAAAATATAATTCCCACGGTTGGATGCGCGGCGGCCCGGCGCGCGCCTCAAATCACCTTCGCCTCGCTGTGCAGCACGCTCACCAGCTCTTCGACCGAGCCGACCTTGCGGCCGGCCTCGCGCTTGGGCGGCGCCGCGAGCTTTTTTATCTTGAGCTTGGGCGCGAGATCGACGCCGAGGCTGTCAACCGGGATTTCTTTCAGTTCTTTCTTGCGCGCCTTCATGATCCCGGGTAACGAGGCGTAGCGCGGTTCATTGAGCCTCAGATCGGTGGTGATGACAGCGGGCAGGTCGAACGCGACGGTTTCGAGGCCGCCGTCAACCTCGCGCACCACGGTGCATTTGGTTCCCGCGATCTCAACCTTGGAGGCAAAGGTCGCCTGCGGCCATCCGAGCATCTCGGCCAGCATCTGGCCGACCTGATTGGAGTCGTCGTCGATCGCCTGCTTGCCGAGGATCAGGAGGTCGGGCTTCTCGTCGCCGGCGATCTTCGCCATCACGCGCGCGATCGCGAGGCTGTCGAGCGGCTGATCGGCACGCACCAGGATCGCGCGGTCGGCGCCCATCGCGAGCCCCGTGCGCAGCTGCTCCTGCCAGGTCTGCTGCCCGATCGACATCAGGACGACTTCTCCGCCGCCCTGTTTTTCCTTGATCCTCAAGGCCTCTTCGATCGCGATTTCGTCGAAGGGATTGATCACCCATTTCACATTGTCGGTCGCGATTCCGGACCCGTCGGGCAGGATGCGAATGGTCGTGGCGGGGTCGGGGACGCGTTTTACGGAAGCCAGAATTTTCACGGCAGTCTCACTCCGGTGTCTTCAGATCTCAACAATAGAATATCCCAATATGGCGGCTCGACAGGAGCCTTCCGCGAGCTGACGGGAGCCCCCCAGGGCGGCAAAGAAACTAACAACGGGTCACGAGGCGGTCAAACAGCGTCAGCCGCCGCGCCGGGCTTGCCGCTATTCGTTGTAGCCGAGTCGATGCGACAGTTCGCGGCCCGCTTCCAGCACCAGCGGCGCGAGCTCGGTGTTGATGCGCTCGATCCCTATGCGGTAGGCGGGACCGGCAACGGCGAGTGATCCGACAACGCTGCGGGTGTAGTCGCGAATCGGCACGGCGACCGACGACACATCCTCGAAATACTCGCACGTCTCCATCCCGAAACCGTCGCGGACCAGCGTGTCGAGCTGCTCGAAGAGCATCGCGCGGCCCACGATCGTGCGGTCGGTAAAGCGCGGGAGCTCCTCAGGCAGGTCGGCGCGCAACTGCTGCTCGAGGTCGAAGGCCAGGTAAACCTTGCCGACGGCGGTGCAATGGAGCGGCAATGGCTGTCCCAGCGGCGGCGTGATCTTGACCACGCGGTCCACCGGCTCGGCGGATTCCAGCGGCACCACGCCCTCACGCCGCAGGATCGCGACGAAAGTGCTTTCGCGGCATCGATGGGCTACGTCGGACAGGATCGGGCGCGCTTGCCGCACCAGCCCGAGGTGGTCAATATAGCGGCGTCCCAGGTGCAGACACTTGATACCGAGACGGTAATTTTCGGTGGTGCGGTTTTGTTCGATATAGCCGCGCGCCTCGAGGGTCGCGAGCAAACGAAAGACGTTGTTCTTGTGCAGCTTGAGGCGCTTGGAAAGTTCCGTGACGCCGAGTTCGTCGACCTCGCTGAAGAATTGTTCCAGCACGTCGAGCGCGTGAGCAACGGACTGGATGACGTAGTTGGTTTTGTTGCGCCTGACCATGGCGAAACTCTCCTCGAACGCCGCCGGGACGGAGCAACGAATCGAGCGCTTTTGGAAAAACGTTTTACTTTAAGCGTCAGGCTCCATTTATGTCAACGCGAAACGGCGGTTTCGGCGTAGGTTCGTTAAGCTATTGTTTTCATTAATGAATTGCGACGGTTACTATCGTTTCGCTGCTCGCGGATGACTCCGCCATGCCAAACGATCTTCGACCCGAGTTTTTTCGCCGCCTCGACGATTCCGACGATGAGTCCTTCTATCTGATTCCGCGCCTCGTCGTACATATCGACGATGCGGCAATCAAAAAGGTCGGCGACATCTTTCGCGAACATCTCCCCCGCGGCGGCGCGATCCTCGACCTGATGAGCAGCTGGCGATCGCACCTGCCATGCGAATTAAAGCCGTCACGCGTGGTCGGGGTTGGACTCAATCGGCCCGAAATGGCGGACAATCCCGCGCTCACCGAAATCGTCACGCACAATCTGAATCGCTCGCCGCAAATGCCGTTTGAAGATGCCTCTTTCGACGGCGCGGTCATGACCGTCTCGGTCCAATATCTCGTCCATCCGCTCGAGGTCTTCGCCGAGGTCGGACGCGTACTGCGGCCGGCGGCGCCCTTCATCGTGACGTTTTCGAACCGGATGTTTCCGACCAAGGCGGTGGCGATCTGGACCAATGCGAGCGAGCAGCAGCGGGTCGATCTTGTGGGCTACTACTTTACCCGCAGCGCCGCCTTCGCGAAGATAGAAGCTATCGATCGGAGCTCGGGCGAGACCGATCCGATCTGGGCCGTCCTCGGCCATCGCAAGGAACAGCGGTGATAAGCAATCGTGGTATGCGCCACCTGGCGCTACGGGTGCACGACGTCGCGCGCGCGGCCGAATTTTATCAGCGCGTCTTCGGTATGCGCGTGGTATGGCAGCCGGATCCGGACAACGCCTACCTCAGCTCGGGATGCGACAATCTCGCGCTCCATCGCGGCGTACCGGGAGACCCGGATGCCGGCGCGCTCGACCATCTCGGCTTCATCGTGGCAAGCATCGCCGACGTCGAGGCGGGATGGCGCTGGGCGCAGGCCGAACGCCTGGACGTTGTTCATCCTCTGCAGCGGCATCGCGATGGCTCGGTATCGTTCTATATTCGCGACCTCGACGGAAACGTTATACAGCTCCTATACGAACCCGAGATCAGCCCGCTCGACATCAGTTTGCGCAAGGCCTGAGCCCGCCGCGCGCCAAGGAGATCTGCCATGCTGAAGAACCGCGCGACGGCCAAGGATACGCTCGCCTACGCGCAGCGCCATTCGGAGCTGCAGGGAAATTTCCGTCCGATGCTCGGAGGGCTGAGCGTCTCTTCGATCGGGATCGGCACTTACCTGGGCGAACCGGACGCCGAGACCGACCAGGCCTACGCAAAATCACTGCGCCACGCGCTCCTCGGCGGAATCAATCTGATCGACACCGCCGTCAACTACCGCTTCCAGCGCGCCGAGCGCACGATCGGCAAGGTGCTGGCCGAACTGGTCGCCGCAGGCGAGTTGCGCCGCGAGGAAGTCGTGGTGGCGACCAAGGGCGGTTACGTAACGTTCGACGGTACGATGCCGCCCAATCCGCGGGCGTGGTTCGAGGAGAAGTTCGTGAGCAGCGGGCTCGTCGGGCCGGGCGACCTGGTCGAAGGCTCCCATTGCATGACGCCGCGCTACCTGGGCGCGATGCTCGAGATGAGCCGCGCCAACCTCGGCCTCGACACGATCGACATTTATTACATCCACAACCCCGAAACCCAGCTCGCCAGTATCGCGCGGCCGGAGTTTCTCGCCCGGATGCGCCGCGCGTTCGAGTTCCTCGAGCAGCAGATCGCCGACGGCAAAATCGGCGTCTATGGCACGGCAACCTGGAGCGGATACCGGCTCGGCCCCGAAGAGCCGCAGTATCTGCAGCTGGAAGAGCTGGTGAAGATCGCGTTCGAGATAGCGGGCCGCGACCATCACTTCCGCGCGATCCAGCTCCCGTTCAACCTGGCGATGCCGGAGGCGTTGACGCTAGCCAACCAGCAGCTTCCTGACCGGCGCGGCACGGCGTTGCGCGCCGCGGTGGGCTTCGGCATCGCGGTTTGCGCCAGCGCATCGCTGCTGCAGGGGCGGCTCGCGCGCGGATTGCCGCCGGCGATGGCGCAGGCGTTCGAGGGATTCGTCACCGACGCGCAGCGCGCGCTGCAATTCGCCCGCTCGGCGCCCGGTATCAACGTGGCGCTGGTGGGGATGAAGTCCGAAGAGCACGTGCAGGAGGTCCTGCAGGCGCTGCATCATCCACCGGCTTCCATCGAGGCCTTCTCGAGGCTGTTCACGCCCAACAAGACCGCCTAGGTTCCCCGGCTTGCGCAGCCCGGCTCCAGCACGCTCGGCTCTCTCAACGCCAGGAGCCCTGCACGCTTTTATCGTCGGAGCCGGCTGCCGAGAGCGGCATTATTGCTTAGTCTATAAGAGGCGGATGTTATAGAGGCAGCCGGATCGGAGCTCGCGTGCTGAAGAAGAGGAAATTGCTCTCCGCCTCCGCGATCGTCGCCGTGGCTTTGCTGCGGCTCGCGTGCCTCGGCGCGGATACGGACCGCGACGCCGCCGCCGCCACCTCCCCGACCGCAAATATCGCCCAAGATAACAACCTCGTGATCTACGACCCCTCGGGCACCACGCAGCTTGGGCGGGCGCACTATGTCGTTACGCAGCGCGGCGACATGGTGACGATAGAAGGGCGTAACGACTTCAACGACGGCGAGCGCGATGTCGAGCACGACACGCTGAGAAGCGAGGGCGGCGACTTCCCGCGGATGCTCACTTACGAGCATGACTATTTCGACGCACGTGGCGCTCCCCAATTAACCGCGAGCGCCGACATGGTCGCCGGCAAGAGCAGTTGCGCCAAATATGAGAACGGCAAGGGCACGATCGAAACCGCCGTCCTCGAATATCCTCGGGACAGTTACGCCGGGGCGGGCGTGCTGGTGCCGATCGCAAATCAGCTTCGCCGCGGCGCCACCGACCTCGATATTCATGTCTTCGATTGCGCAGCCGGTCCGCGTATCCTGACGCTGCACGCCGACCTCGCACGCGAGCAATGGAGGTTCCTTCCGCACGAAGGGGAACTGGCCAAGGCCGAGGCGCATCCGGTCTTCGGATGGTTCAACGTATTTCTGAAGCCGTTCGTGCCAAAGATCCGCATGTGGTTCGATCCGCTGCAGGACTACGCGTTCGTTGGCGGGACGCTTTCGCGCTACTACCGCGGCCCTGAAGTTCTGCTGGTGAGTGCGCGACCCAAGGCCCCGCCCGCCTTCGAGCTGCCTAAAGAGCCGGCGTTTGTGGCGCCTCATGACTCCGCGTCGCCTGCGCCGTCCCCTTCAGCCAGTCCCCTTCAGCAATGACGACGCCGGCGACCGATGCGCCGCAGCCGGGGGGCGCGGCGCGGGCGGAAAGTCCGGGCGCTCGCTGACCGGCGCCAGCGGCGGCGATCGCTCGCGCTAATGAGAATAAGTTGATGGCGGGCTTCGCGGCTAGGACTGACTGGCGTCTTCGACGCCGTAGTGCCGGACGCGGGAGCGCTGCGGTTTTTCGTACTGAAAGGTCGTCTGGCATTGCGCGCAAACGCCCTGATGCCTGGGGTTGCCGGATCGGCGGGTCAGTTTGACGTAATGGACCGTTCCATCACTGCAGAGATGGCCGGCAACGGGAAAATCGTACACGGTGCGAATGTCAGTTGCTTCCATTTCTTGCCCTAGCGCTCCCTCATTCAGAATTTTCTCCTTCGACGCGATGGCCAGAACAGCGGCCCGCACACGCCGGACCTTCCAAGATAGTGAAATCCTTCCCACGATCAATCTATTTGACGCCTCGCCGCCAAAATTTCTTCGAAAATTTTTACTCTCCGCCCGCCGCGAAAACCGGAAGGCGATGCGCGACACCTCCCGAGGTCCGATAGCGGGGCGCGGCACCGCGCCCGCCGTGTGCTACGCTCGCCTGCGGAATGAAACGCACCGCGATCAGCAAGCTGCTCGTTGCCAACCGTGGCGAAATAGCGCTCAGGATAATTCGAAGCGCGCGCCTGCTCGGAATCGCCACCGTCGCCATTTACTCGGAAGCCGACGCCGGCGCCGCACATGTCGCCGCCGCCGACGAAGCGCGGCTCATCGGTCCGCCCGAGGCGAGCGCGAGCTATCTCAACATCGCCGCGATCATCGAGGCCGCGCGCACGACCGGCGCCGACGCGATTCATCCCGGCTACGGCTTTCTTTCCGAGCGACCGGAATTCGCCCGCGCCCTCGGCGAGGCCGGGATGCTCTTCGTCGGACCGCCGCCCGAGGTGATGGCGGCGCTTGGCGACAAGGTCGCCGCACGGCGCCTGGCCGTGGAGGCCGGAGTTCCCGTGGTGCCGGGGCTCGAGACGATCGACGACAGCGCGGCCGCCGGATTCGCCGCGCGCGTCGGGTTTCCGCTGATGGTCAAGGCGGCGGCGGGCGGCGGCGGCCGCGGGATGCGCATGGTCGAGACGCAAGCGGGTCTCGCCGAGGCGCTCGCCGCGGCGTCGCGCGAAGCGAAGGCCGCTTTCGGCGACGGCCGCGTGTTTCTCGAAAAATACCTCGCTCGTCCGCGCCACGTCGAAGTGCAGATCCTCGCCGACAACCACGGCGGCGTCGTTGCACTCGGCGAACGCGACTGCTCGATCCAGCGGCGCCATCAGAAAATCATCGAGGAGTCGCCCGCGCCCGGGCTCGACGACGCCCTGCGGGCGCGGATGTTCGAGGCGGCGCTCAAGGTTGCGCGCGTGGCCGGCTATCGCAACGCGGGGACGATGGAGTTCCTGGTCGATGGCGGCGAATTCTACTTCCTCGAGGCCAATACGCGCCTGCAGGTCGAGCATCCGGTGACGGAGATGCGATTCGGATGCGACCTGGTCGCCGAGCAGCTCCGCGTCGCGATGGGCGAGCGCGTGAGCGCACCGGCAGCACCGCGCGGCGCGGCGATCGAGTGCCGCATCTATGCCGAGGACGCCGAGTATAGCTTCCGTCCGGCCACCGGCGATGTGCTCTACCTCAATCTCCCAGGCGGACCGGGGGTGCGCGTCGATACGCATCTGGCCGCCGGTTTAAGGGTCACCGCGTTTTACGACGGCATGCTGGCAAAGCTGATTTGCTGGGGCGCCGATCGCGAGCAGGCGCGCGGCCGGATGGCGGCGGCGCTCGGCGAATTCTCGCTGCTCGGCGTCACCAACACGGCGGCGTTCCTGCGCGACGTCGTCGCCAGCGCGGCGTTTCGGGACGCGCGGCTCTCCACGCGATTCCTCGAAGAGTTCTTTCCGCGATGGAGCCCGGGCGAGGACGCGCAGGAAGGTTTGCTGGTCGCAGCCGCGATGGCGGCGGCGGGCGCGCTCGGCGCGCCGCGCTCGGCGGCGTCGGGCAGGTCCGCGGCGCTTGGCGCGGCGCGTGACGGCGCGCATCCGGGACATGGAGGGCGGACACCCTGGACGGAACTCGCCGGTTTCGAGCCGTGGGGACGAGGTGGACGATAAGATGAAGCTCAGGCGCCAGGGCGATAAGCGCGAGTTCGAGGTCGAACTGCTCGCGCACGACAGACCGGCCGATGTGCCTGCCGGCGCGGCTCGCACAATCAGCATCAGCATCGATGGACGCGAGGTCGTGGCGAGTATCGCGCCGATGCCCGACGGCAGTGCGATGGTGGAATTGGGCGGCCGGCGCATTCGCGTCGCGGGCGCGCGGCTGCGGGCCTCGATCGCGGCGGCCGCGGGACCGTTCGCGGCCGAGTTCGTGATTATCGAAGGGCGCGCGACGAGCCGCGCGGGCGGACTGGCTGCGCCGGAAGTGGACGCGCCGATGCCGTGCAAGGTGCTGAAGGTGCTCGTCGCCGAGGGACAGCCGGTCGAGCACGGCGACGCGCTGATCGTGCTCGAAGCGATGAAGATGGAAACGACGCTATACGCCGAAAGCCCGGCGATCGTAGCGAAAGTGTGCGTTGAGCCGGGACAGATGGTCGATCATGGCGCGCGGCTCATCGAACTCAGTCCGGCGGCGATAGCGGCCAGACCGCCCGAATCTCCGTCTCAAGACGACTGAGCCAGTGGTCGAATTCGACGGCGCTATCGACCACGATTTCGAGCCTGGCCGGGCCCAGTTTGCGCACGCGGCCGGGATGCTCGGTGCGCAGCGGAATCACCAGCGCCTCGCGCGAGATTCCGAGCGCGTCGGTCACGACGAAAATGCGCTCGATCTCGGCCAGTCCAATCGCTTTGAGCAAGGGTGCCTCCTCGGCGTTCTCTCGGACCCCTCTTTACATATGGCGCGGCTCGCCTAAGCTCAACTCCTAAGGCGGGGCCAGGCCCCGCGCGGAGGACGCTGTGTTCGGCACGATCAAGAAGGTGATCAAGGACAAGGGCTTCGGATTTATCACGCCCGACGACGGCTCCGACGAAGTCTTCTTCCATCGTTCGCGGCTTTCGCCCAAGGTCTATTTCGAAGACCTGCGCGAGGGCGACCAGGTGCAGTTCGACGTACGCCCCGGCGACAAGGGGCCGCAGGCGTTCAACCTGCGCCTGCGTTAGCCGATCCTTTTTGGAGGATTCTCGCGACGGCGCGGGCCGATGATATAATTTTCCCGTGTCCGCAAGGGAGCATCATCACCATGGCCGCAAGAGCCTCAAGGTAGGCGTGTTGACCGCGAGCGATTCGCGAAGCGCCGAGACTGACGAGAGCGGCCATCTCATCCGCGACCTTCTGACCGCCGCCGGCCACCGCATCGAGTATTACGAGGTCTTGCCCGACGACCCCGCGCACATCCGCAAAGCCGTGCTCGATCATCTGCCGGCGCTCGATGCGATCATCGTCAACGGCGGGACCGGGATCGCGGCGCGCGACTCGACGATCGAGGCGGTGCGCGCGCTGCTCGACAAGGAGCTCGAGGGGTTCGGCGAATTGTTTCGCTTTCTTTCCTACCAGGAGATCGGGTCGGCGGCCTTCTTGAGCCGCGCGATGGCGGGAATCGCCGGCGGCAAAATCGTGGCCTCGCTGCCGGGCTCGCCCGACGGTTGCCGGCTCGCGATGGAGAAGCTGCTGATTCCGGAACTGGGTCACATGGCGCATCTGCTGAAGCTCTGAGGCCTCAAGCAACCGTAAAATGAACCGCCGATGAAACGGATGACGATAAAGCTGTTCGCGACGCTCCGCGAGCGCGCCGGCGCCTCGGAGCTGAGCCGCGAGTTTCCCGACGGCGCCACCGTCGCCGAGATGTGGCAGCGCCTGGCCGAGGAATTCCCGGGCCTCAAGGGTCATCGCGATTCCGTCGGCTTCGCGGTCAACCAGGAATACGTGCCCGACGACTATCGGCCGGGTCCCGGCGACGAGGTCGCGTTCATCCCCCCGGTGAGCGGGGGCGCCGCGCCGGCGCGCGATCCGAAATGGGTCGGGCCGATTGCGATCGGCCGCGCGCCGATCGACGTCGCCGCGCTGGAGCGCGCCGTGGCCGCCCCTCATGCCGGCGCGGTCGTGACCTTTGCCGGGACCACGCGCGCCGACAACGCCGGCCGCAACGTGACTCGGCTCGAGTACGAGGCCTACGAGCCGATGGCGCTCAGCGAGATGCGCCGGCTCGCGCGCGAGGCCGGCGAGCGATGGCAAATCGTGCGCATCGCGATAAGCCACCGTATCGGCCCCGTCGATATCGGCGAAACCTCCGTAGCCATCGCGGTCGCGGCGGCGCATCGCGCGGAAGCCTTTGAAGCGTGCCGCTTCGCGATCGACCGGCTCAAGGAGGTCGTGCCGATCTGGAAGAAGGAATACTTCGAAGGCGGCGAAGTATGGATCGGCTGCCAGACCTCGCATCCGCCGGCGCCGGGCCACGCGCACTCGCATTGACGGCACAAGCCAGCGATTCGGCCACAGTTCGCGAATGATATAGATTGATGCGTGCGTAAGTGCGACTGCTCGCCGAGCGGCGTGTTGACCGATCGGCCAGCATCGGTTAATCAGGAGCCCTGATGTCGGTTAGTCAACATCATGTCGAAAAGATAATTCTGGCGGAGCCGCGCGGCTTTTGCGCCGGCGTGGACCGCGCGGTCGAGGCCGTGCGCGGAGCGCTGCACAAATACGGCCGTCCGCTCTACGTGCGCCATCAGATCGTGCACAATCGCTTCGTGCTCGAAGCGCTGGTGGAAGAGGGCGCGATTTTCGTCGAAGACCTGGCCGAAGTGCCCGAGGGCCAGCGCGTGATCTTCAGCGCGCACGGCGTGGCGCCGAGCGAATGGGATCGCGCGCGCGATCGGAGACTGCGCGTGATCGACGCCACCTGCCCGCTGGTCACCAAGGTCCATCTCGAGGTCGAGCGCTACGCGCGCGAGAACCGCACCGTCATCCTGGTCGGCCACGCCGGTCACGAAGAGGTCAAGGGAACGCTCGGCGTCGCGCCGGGCCGGGTGCTGCTGGTCGGCAGCGTGCAGGAGGCGGAGGCGGCCGAAGTTCCCGATCCGGAGCGAGTGGCAGCGGTAACTCAGACTACGCTCAGCGTGGATGACACGCGCGAAATCATGGAGACGCTCAAGCGCCGCTTTCCGGCGATCGTCGCACCCAAGACCGACGACATCTGCTACGCGACCCAGAACCGGCAAAACGCGGTCAAGGAACTGGTCGGGCAAAGCGACGCGATCCTGGTGGTCGGCTCCCGGCAGAGCTCCAACGCCAACCGCCTGGTCGAGGTCGCGCGGATGCGCGGTGCGCGCGCTTTCCTGGTCGATTCGCTGGCCGACGTGCGCGACGAGATGCTCGACGGCGTGCGCGCTCTCGGCGTCACGGCCAGCGCCTCGTCGCCGGAGTGGCTGGTCGAACAGATAATCGACGCGTTCGCGAGCAACGGAGCTTCAGTGGAGTTGTTGAGCGTGGCCAAGGAGCGCGTGCATTTTCCGCTCCCGATGCCGGCCGATTAGCGCGGTTGCCGGGGACGGCGGCCGATGAGGCGGGGCGGCGGCTATATCGCGATTGAAGGTCCGATCGGCGTCGGCAAGACCAGCCTCGCCCAGGCGCTCGGCCTCAGGCTCGGCGCGCGCATCGTGCTCGAAGACACCGACAGCAATCCCTTCATCGCCCGCTTCTACCAGGATCCGGAAAAATACGCCTTCCCGGTGCAGCTCTACTTTCTGCTGACGCGCTACAACCAGCAGCGCCAGCTCGCGCAGCAGGACCTTTTCGCCCAGGCGACCGTCACCGACTACCTGCTCGCCAAGGATCGCATCTTCGCCCGGCTCAACCTCGATCCCGACGAACTGGTGCTTTACGAGGGGGTCTATCATCTGCTCGACGGACAGCTCGCCAAACCCGACCTGGTGGTTTACCTGCGCGCCCGCGTCGAGGTTCTGGCCGAGCGGCTGCGCAAGCGCAACCGCGCCTTCGAGCGGCATATCGGCGTCGAGTACCTCGAGCGCGTTTCCGCCGCGTACCGCGACTTCTTTTTCTACTATGACGAAACGCCGCTGCTCGTGGTTGACAGCACGGAGATCGACTTCGTCGCCGATCCGGGCGATCTCGAAGACCTGCTGCGCGAAATCGATCGCACCGGCGCAGGCTCGCATTACTACGTCCCGCGCAAGGGCTGACGGCGTGGCGGAACCTCCGCGCGCGACCGCTCCGCCGGTTACGCGCCGCCTATTGTCCCGCGTACGCCTTGTACGCGTCTTCGATCTGCGACGCGAGCTTGAAATCCTTATCCGTCACGCCGCCCTGGTCGTGCGTCGAGCAGCTGAACGTGATGCGCGTGTAGTTTATCTTGACGTCGGGATGATGGTCCGCGGCCTCGGCCATCTCGGCCACGCGATTGAGGAACTTTATCCCGTCCATGAATTCCCGGAAGCGGTAAAGCTTTCCGATCGCGTTGTCCTTGAATTCCCATCCGGGCAGCGTGCCGAGCCGTTGCTCTATCTCGGACTTTTCGAGTTTGGCCATCGGTGCATCCTCCGTCGCTTGCGGGCAATTCGCCTTGTGCGCCGGTCTGACTCATATTAAACACCAGCCGACGATCATATTAGACAACAGCCGACGCAGCGCCGCCAAACGCCTGCGTCGGGGGAGACGCGATGAACCAGCGCGATTCGATCAAGATGACGCCCGAACAGGCGCTCGCCTACCTCGCCGCGCGCCATAGCTGCGCGCTCGCGACCAACGGCCGTGACGGTTATCCGCACCTCGTGGCCATGTGGTATATGCTCAAGGACGGGGCGATCATGATGACCAGTTACGCCCGCGCGCAGAAGATCGTGAACCTGAGGCGCGATCCGCGCGCCACCGTGCTCGTCGAAAGCGGCGCCAGCTACAAGGAGCTCGCCGGCGTGATGGTGCGCGGACGGGTCGAGTTGAGCGAAGGCCCGGCGGCGCTCGCCGAGATTCTGCGGCTGACCGGCGCGGATCCCAATAATCCGGCTGCGGTGCGCCGCGTGCAGAAGCGGGTCCTGATGCGGTTTCAGCCGGAGCGTTGGGCTAGCTGGGACCACTCGAAAATCGTGGGCGACTACTGAGCGGCGGGCGGCGCCAGCAACCGCGCGGCGGACAATCGAGGACCTTTGCGATGGCGAACAAGTACGTAACCGACGAAGTGCGCAAGCAGATCGGAATGCAGAGCGAGGCGCGCGTGGTCGAAGTCGAGCGCGGCGCGATCCGGCGCTTCGCCGAGGCGGTCGGCGATCCCAATCCGCTCTTCCACGACGAAGCCGCCGCGCGCCAGACCCGCTTCGGCGGAATGATCGCGCCACCGACCTTCTGCCGCGCGCTCGGCGCGGCGATTCCGGAAATTAAACTCGGGATGGGCGAGTTTCGCGGCCTCGACGGCGGCTCGGAGTGGGAATACTTCGAGCCGATCCGCCCCGGCGACCGTATCAGCGTGGTCTCGAAGATCGCGGACATCCGCGAGAGCGCGGGCCGACTCGGCCCGATGGTCTTCATCACGGTCGAGACCAGCTACACCAACCAGTTCGGTCAGCTCTGCGCCCTGCAGCGCTCGACCGTGATCCGGTACTGAGCTGCCGCGCGAGAGATTTAGAGGGGACCAACGATGGCCAAGCAGATCTACTGGGAAGACGTCGAGGCCGGGGCGGAAGTGCCGCCGCTCGAGAAAAATCCGACCACTCAGCAACTCGTAAAGTATGCGGGCGCGTCGGGCGACTTCTATCAGATCCATTACGACAAGGACTTCGCGCTCAAGGCCAACCTGCCCGGCGTGATCCTGCACGGCGCGCTCAAGAACGGGTTCCTCGGCCAGATGATGACCGACTTCGCCGGCGACAAGGGATGGCTCCGCAAACTCGCCGTGCAGTACCGCGGGATGGACCAGCCCGGCCCGCCGGTCATGTGCAAGGGCAAGGTGGTCAAGAAGTACGCCGAGGGCCGCGACCATCTCGTCGATTGCGAAATCTGGCTCGAGAATGCCCAGGGCGAGAAAACCACGCTCGGCAGCGCCACCGTGATCCTCCCATCGCGCGAAGGCACCCGGTAAGTCCCGCGACGGCGAGGACGCCTGCGATGCGGCGTGAACTTCCCCCGCGCACGATCGAGGCCGAAGACATCAGGCTCCGCCGCGTCGATCCGCATTACATCAAGAGCCTCGTCCGGCTGCTCGCCGCGCACGCGCTTGCCGAAAAGCTGACCGCGCTTGGGTACCAGTGCGCGCTCGACACCGTAGGAAACGAAGCGCTCCGTCCGCTGATCGAAAAAAATCTCGCCGAGGAGCGGCGCCACGCGGCGCTCGTTTACCGGGCGCTGCGCGAAATCGGTATCTCGCAGGAGGAAGCCGACCGCTCGATGATCCCGGTGCTCAAAGCGCCGTCGTTCGAGGCGCCGCTGCGCTTCGCCAAACGCGCCCACGGCGAACTGGACCTGCTGATGGCTTCGCTCAGCCTGGACATGACGGGACTCCTAATGATCGGCGTCAACTACAAGGATTCGAGCTACGCGCCGCATGCGCGCGCCGCCGACCGCATCATCGACGACGAGGCCGAGCACGAGCTGTTCGCGGCAGGCGAGCTCGCGAGCGCGGTCGAGCGCTTCGGCGCCGAGGCGGTTGCGGCGGCCCTCAGAGAGTGGCTGCCGGCGGCGGCGAACTTTTTCGGCCCGCCAGGCAGCGGCTTCGGCTACGATTGCATGCGCTTCGGGCTCAAGGCGCGCGACAACGGGGAGCTGACGGAGCTCTATCTCTCGATGCTCGAGCGGCGGCTCGCCAATGTGGGGCTCGCGATGCCGCGGCTCACCGCCCGGTACCCGCACGCGCTGGTGTAGCCTCATCCGCGCCCGTTGGCGCTACCGTTGAACGATGAATGCTCGCGGGTCGAGCCCGATTCGGATCGGCGTTCCCGCCTGTCTGACAGGACAGCAGGTGCGCTTCGGACGGCGGCCACAAACGCGACGATTTTCTGACCGCCACGCTCGGCAAATTCATCGAGTTCACCTCCGTCTGCCCCGAAGTCGAACTCGGCCTCGGCGAGGAAGTGACAGTTCCGCACCTGAGGGACGTGTCGCAGACCTTTGGAGGACAGAATCGGAGTCGGCTTCAGTCGCCGGCGGCGGCGGCGCGGGCAGCCTCGGCGGCGCGGCGCGCCCGGCGACGCAAGTACCAGTAAACCGGGACGCCGCTTAGCACGATCAGCAGCCCGCCCCAGGTATAGCGCGGCTTCACCACCAGCAGATCGGCCATCAGCGCAACCGCGGCCGCGATGTACCCCGCGGGCAGCCACGGGTAGCCCCACGCGCGATAAGGACGCGGCGCGTCGGGCCGCCGCGCGCGCATCACGAACACCGCGCCGACCGTGATCACATAAAAAAGGAGCTGCGCGAAAATCACGTAATCGAGCAGCTCCGAGTAGGTTCCCGAGAGCGTCAGCAGCGCCGCCCATACCGCCTGCATCACCAGCGCCGCTGCCGGGACGCGCGCGCGGTTGAGCCGGCCGGCGGCGGCGAAGAACACGCCGTCGTGCGCCATCGCATACAACACTCGCGCGCCGGTCAGGATCAGTCCGTTGGCGCATCCGAAACCCGACA
>DASXMQ010000164.1:0-24269 GCA_036495625.1 Binataceae bacterium (SeqCode)
GCCGCGATGGTCAAAGCGCGTGCGCGCGGCCGGAGCGGTGTTCGTGGGCGAGCATAGCCCGGCGCCGCTCGGTGACTATCTCGCCGGGCCGAATCACGTGCTGCCGACTGGTGGCGCCGCGCGTTTCGCTTCGCCGCTCGGCGCGTATGACTTTATCGCGCGTACCAGCACGATCGAGGCCTCGGCGCGAACGATCGAGAAACTGGGGCCCGCGGTCGTGCGGCTTGCGCGGATGGAAGGTTTCGAGGGTCATGCCCGAGCGATCGAGCTCAGACTGGGCCGCAAGGGTGTGCGCGCCGCGGGACGGCGATAAGATCGCGGTAAAAACCGGGCTAAAAATGCCCGGAACCGGTTACGCAAAACGCGCGCGACAGGTAGTATGTTCAGCCAGACATGGCGAGCAAATCTCAACTGAAGGCTTCGCGCCTTAAGGTTGCGCCTGCCGGCAAGCCTCTTGCCCGCTCGGCCGCGGTCGAGCGCAAAACGCGCGAGACCGAGGTCAAGGCCGTGCTCAAGCTCGACGGCGGGGGCCGCGGCGCGATCGCAACCGGTGTTCCGTTCCTCGACCATATGCTCGAGAGCTTCGCGCGCCACGGCTTCTTCGATCTCGAGGTCCAGGCGAGCGGCGATCTTCATATCGACGAGCATCACACGGTCGAGGACGTCGGGATCGTGCTCGGTCGCGCCTTTCGCCAGGCGCTGGGCGATCGCGCGGGCATCCGCCGCTTCGGCGAGGCGATGGTGCCGCTGGACGAGGCGCTGTGTTCGGCGGTGGTGGACATCAGCGGCCGCAGCTACCTCGCCTACAACGTGCCGATCGCGCAGGAGCGCGTGGGAAACTTCCAGACCGAACTGGTGCACGACTTCATGAAAGCCTTCAGCGACGAGGTCGGGATGAACCTGCATCTGACGCTGATCGGCGGCCGCAATCCCCATCACGTGATCGAAGCGGCGTTCAAAGCGCTCGCGCGAGCGATGGATCAGGCTACGGCGCGCGAGCCGCGCGCGGGCGGTGCCGCGCTCTCGACCAAGGGTACGCTTTCGTAAAGACGCTTGTTCGAACAGTTCACCGTAATTCCTTCGATCGATCTCAAAGGCGGCGAGGTCGTGCGTCTGCTGCGGGGCGATATGGACCGCGCGACGGTTTATGGCAGCGACGCTGCGGTGGTCGCGCGCGGCTTCGAGCGCGAGGGCGCCCGGATAATCCACGTCGTGGACCTCGACGGCGCGATGGCCGGCGCGCCGCGCAATTTGGAGTCGATCCGGGCGATTCGGGCGGCAGTTGGCTGCGCGATCGATGTAAGTGGAGGGCTAAGAACGGCGGAGTCGGTGCGCGCGGCTATTGCGGCGGGGGCGGACTACGTGTCGATCGGGTCGGCCGCGATATTGAATCCGCCGATGTTCAAAGAGGTCTGCCGGGAGCATCCGGGGCGCGTCTTCGGGTCGATTGACGTGCGTGAGGGGCGTCTGGCTATCAAAGGATGGCGCGAGATAAGTCAGCTTGCCGTGGACGACGCCTTGGAGCGCTTTCAGCAGGCTGAACTAGCAGGGATTATCTTGACCGACATATCCCGCGATGGTACGCAAAATGGTGTCGACATTGAGATGTATGCGTCGGTCGGGAGGTCCTCGCAGACGCCGATAATCGCGTCGGGCGGGGTTGCGCGAATCGACGATTTGATTGCGCTGAGCCGTCTGTTCTCGCGTGGAATAGCGGGCGCAATCACGGGGCGGGCGCTTTACGAAGGGCGCTTCTCGCTCGCGCAAGCGATCGCAGCGACGAGATAGTCGTATCTGAGATACGTGAGAGGTCAAGTTTTCGGTTGGCTGTATTGGCGCGCTAAAAAAATGACGAAAAATCAACAGATTCTCGAATTTGACAACAAAGGCGCCATCCATATGCAAAACGTCTTGCATTCGGTCAATAAAACGTACAGAATGCATAAGCACAGCATAGGTAAGTTGGAACCAGCTCGGAGCAACGCGGGTTGAGTTCGCTTGGTAAACATATTTCGTTGCATCTACGGGGGTACGCGATGAACGCTCGCACTCGGTACTCGAAGGGTCAGATTGTCGCCGTCTTCACCATAGTCCTGCCCGTGCTGCTGGGAGTGATGGCTCTCGGTGTCGACTTCGCACTCATCTACTTCAACTGGTCGATGGTGCAAAAGGCGGCTGACGCGGCGGCGCTGGCGGGCGCCTCGCAGCTCACTGGAGTCTCCGGTTCGGCGTCCTCCGTTCAAACCGCCGTGGACAATTACGTCAACGGCTATGCGTGCATGAACGGCGTCAGCGATCCCGCCGCGACCTACCCGACTTTGTGCACCGAAACCACTCATCCGGGCGGGTTCACCGACAAGATCGTCTTTACGACTAACACCGACACGCAGGTTTCGGTCGGGATCAATCGCACGGTGCCGTACTACTTCGGCAAGATGATCGGGCTTAATACGGCGAATGTTTCCGCTAAGGCAACTGCCGCGATCCTGCCGCCGGGAACCATACCTAACGGTCTTTTTCCAATTGGTCTGCCGTGTAAGAGCCCGTGCAATAACCTGAACGACCTACTCACCGAGCTTAGCTCGCTAAGCAATGGCAGCGGCACCGGTAACATTTCCCTTGGATCGAAATTCGTCCTCAACAATATCTGGGACGCATCGTCACTTCCCGCCACGGGAAGCTGGGGTTGGCTCGATGTCGGGCAGGGAAAGGGCGCCAGCGGGCTTGGCACCGTGCTCCAAAGTGGCAGCCCAAATACATACACCACTAGCAACTCGCTCAGCCCCGCCACTGGCGTAGGGAAGGGCAATTCGAATCCCGCACAATCCGGTCTCAGTGCGAGACTGGCTAGCTGCGGCGCCTCCAACCCCACCTCTTATGACCCCTGTGCGAGCGGGAATAATGGCGCTGTACCGAACAGTCTTTGCTCGAATCCCTGTCTGGTTAGCATTCCCGTGCTGGACTATAGCGGTTGCAAAGGTTCAAGTTGCACGATGCCAATAAACGGTTTCGCTCAGATGTGGCTGGAATCAGACAGCAGCACCACTTCTGGGATCGACGCGTGCATCGTTACGGGTAACAACTGCAGCGGAGCGGAGGGCAGCGGGAGTGCGTCGAACTTTGGCTCGCTGGCGGCGCCATTGTTGATAAATTAGTTCTGCCGTCGGTTCCCACAATGGAGTCCCTCAGATGAAGGTAACCGCCTCGAATCGTGAATCCCGGAACGCGAGCAGAATCGCCCGCGGGCAGGCGATGACTGAGTTCGTGTTTGTCGCATTCGTCGCGTTCATCATTCTGTTTGTTGCGATTCAGATGGCCGCGATTGGGCGCGAGTATATGGCGCTAGGCCAGCTCAATTACCAGGTCACGCGGTGGGTAACCAGCCCGAATAACAATAACCTCAAGGACGCCAAGGGTAACGCGGTCAACAGTCCGCAATGCGCCGACGTGGCCACTCTCATCAGCGGTAATAGTGTTGCGCCGTACGCGAGCGTCAGCGGCATTGCATCGGGATATATGGGAAAGATTGGCTATCATAATACCTCCTGCGGCAACCCGCCGAGCGGCGGAATCGGCGTCGCGATGAACTGCGTTGCGGCCGGAGGGACGACGGCGACGCCCTGCGCTGCCCAGAGGGCATCTGGAACCGGCGTGCAAATTACGTTGACGATGGACACGAGCGCCATCCTTTTTTTGACCACCTCGAAGAGCAATCCCAATTTCCTGGGAATCCCGTTTCCCAAAACGCTTTCCAGCGAACAGACGATGCTGACTCAGTAGCTCTCGACTCTGCCGCATCGCAGAGAACCCCTTCAGGCGGCGCCGGGCCAGATGGTCCGGCGCCGCCTGCTTTTCCAAATCTTGTTCGAATTTCTTGAGCGAGCGTTGCGGAGCCGCAACGCGGCGATGCTAACGCGCCCTCTAGCCAAAACTGATGTCTACGCATGTCTATTGAATTTATTACGCATTCTTACACGGCATGATTGATGCTCCCGATTCCGACGGGCTTTCCCGTCAGGGGTCGTGCAAAGGAGACATCAAATCTTGAAAATAAAACTCATCGGTGGAAGGGGGCAGATCTCGGTCGCGTTGATCCTGGTGATGACTGTCATTTTGGGGGCGATCGGGCTCGGCGCGGACATGGCGGTTCTCTATTTCAACTGGGTCATCCTGCAAAAGGGTGTCGATGCGGCCGCGCTCGCGGGCGCAGGCTATTTACAGAGCGACTCGGAATCCGTATCTCAGGCGGTAAGCGTCGCCGTTAGCTACGCTGAGCAGGATGGCATCAAAAGCAGCGAATTGATCGCGGACGGCGGCGGCAACCAGGCCTACGTCCCGGGTCCGAACTACAACACCATCACGGTTACCGCCCAGCGCACCGTACCCTATGCCTTTTTCAAAATGATTGGCCTGTCAAGCGGCAAAGTGACGGCGACTGCGACCGCCGAGATGCCAGAGCCGGCAGGTTGCGTGAACTGCACGAGCGCGGTGGCTACGCCCGGCAGCGAGCCCACTGTCATCCCGGGAAGCATCTGCAGCGCAATCGGTCAATGTGACGTGATGCCCATCGGCCTCGACTCCAGTACGGTTTATAGTTTCGCATCGTCGGTCACGCTCAACGTGAACAGCGGCGGAGGCACGTACGGTCCAGGCAACTGGGGCTCACTGGCGTTGGGCGGCAGCGGAGGCTCCAACGAACGCACCAACCTCGCGGACGGCTACGGCGGACCACTCGCGATCAACCAATGGGTTGACACCGAGCCCGGGTTTAAATCAGGCCCCGTGGACCAGGGCTTCGCCGATCGCATCTCGGCGGGCCAGAGCGAGGATCCCAGCGGAACTTACGCGGATCATACTCCTAACGATCCACGCGCAGTCGTCCTGCCCGTGGTTGCCTGGAACAGTCCCAACGGCAGGAGCGAAGTCGAGATTGTGGCTTTTGCCGAGATCTGGATCGTTTCGGAAAAGGGGGGGACCATCCAGGCTTATTTCATCCAGCAGGAAGCCTTCGACAGCACGGGCTCTCCGAGCGCTCCAAACGACGGCGCCCGCGGAAGACCGGTCCTGATCAAGTAGTTCGCTATTCTTCGAATAGCCGGCTCGAAGCTGCCAACCCGGCGATGCGTCAGCGCATCCGCACCGCCGGGTTGGCGCAATGCCGCGGCCGCCGGCCCTCGAACACGTCGATCAGGTTGTCCGCCGCAAGTTCGGCCATCCTGAGCCGCGTCGCGTGGCTGGCGCTGCCGATGTGCGGCGTGATCACGACGTTGGGTAGTTCGAGCAAAGGGTCATCCGTGCCGATCGGCTCGGGATCGGTAACGTCGAGTCCGGCTCCGGCCAGCCGTCCCGCTCGGAGCGCCGCGGCGAGCGCCTCGGAATCGACGATCGCGCCGCGCGCAGTGTTGATCAGGATCGCGGTGCGCTTCATCGCCGCAAGCTCATCGGCGCCAATCATGTGATAGGTCGCGGTCGTGAGCGGCACGTGGAGCGACACGAAGTCAGATTCCGCGAGCAGGCTCCGTAGGCTTCTCGGCTCCGCCTTTGTAGAGCCGGCGCCGGCCGCACGGGCGCGTGCGGCGCGAACCGGGCGCGCCGCGCTTCGCCCGGGCAAATAGAGCACGCGCATCCCGAACCCGGCCGCGCGCCGCGCCATCGCCTGCCCGATAGCGCCCCATCCGATAATCCCGAGCGTCGCGCCGTGGACGTCGCGTCCGAGCATCACCTTCGGCCCCCACGTGCGCCATCGCCCGCCGCGAATGTAACGGTCGCCCTCGGCGATTCGCCGCCCTGCGGCCATCAGCAGGCCAAAGGCGAGATCGGCGGTGGTCTCGGTCAGGATGGCGGGTGTGTGGCCGACCGCGACGCCGGCGCGAGTTGCTGCGGCGAGGTCGATATTGTCGACGCCCACTGCGAGGTTGCTGATAACGCGCAGGCCCGGCAGCGCGCGGATCGCCGCCGCGTCGAACCGATCGGTCACCATGCTGAGCACGCCGTCCGCCGGGCGCGCGCGCGCAAGCAATTCCGCATGCGAGGGCGGCATTTCGTCGTCCCAGAGATCCACCCGCGCCATCGCGGCCAGCCGGCGCAGCGCCGGCTCGGCGATCGGCCGGGTGACGAACACCCGCATATCGCGATCCGAGTTGTGCTTTAGTCCGCCGCGTCGCGTGACGCGCACCACGCGCTTTCTCTCCTGCTCCTTCATCCCCGTACCAGGCTCACCCGCCATAAAGCACACAACCGGCCGATCGTTCACCTTTCAAATCGCTTCGCGCCTTTGCTATACGCCACTCTGTGGACGCCACTGCTGATAGAGATGTCAAGCGGATGCTCGCCGAGGCCGTCGGCGCCGGCCGCGGCGAACTGTCGGAAATCGAATCCAAGCAGATTCTCGACGCGCTCGGAATCCCGGTCGCGGTTGCTCATCTCGCGCGAAATGCGGATGAAGCCGCGGACCTGGCCGCGCGCGTCGGATTTCCGGCGGCCCTGAAGGTGCTCTCGCCGCAGGCCGTGCACAAGAGCGAGGTGCGCGGGGTTGAGCTTGCGCTCGCCTCGCCGGCTGAAGTCAGGGCCGCATTCGAGCGCATCCGTCAGAACCTGGCGGCGAGGCGTCCCGATGCGCGTTTCGACGGCGTCGCGGTGCAGGCGATGGCGCCGGCCGGGATCGAGATGATCGTCGGAGTCACCCGCGACGATCGCTTCGGCGCGCTCGTGATCGTCGGAGTGGGCGGCACGCTGGTCGAGATACTCAAGGATACGGTGCTGCGGGTCGCGCCGGTCACGGCCGCCGGCGCGCGCGCGATGCTCGATGGGTTGCGCGGCGCGGCGATTCTGCGCGGGATCCGCGGCGGCAAGCCAGCAGACCTCGACGCGCTGTCCGGCCTCATTGCGCGGGCCTCCACGTTCGCGGCCGAGCATCCCGAGGTGCGCGAGATGGATCTCAATCCGGTCGCCGCGTACCCCGACGGCGTGCGCGTGCTCGACGCGCGCATCTTACTGGACGGGCACGGGCCGCTCGACGGGCGCATGCCGCTCGACGCGGCGGGCGCACAACCGGCGGCGAATGCTGATCCGCACCATGCGCAGCGAATCGACAACCTGCGCCGCGCCTTCGACGCGCGAGCGGTCGCGGTAATCGGCGACAAGCGCGCCGGCGGTTATCTGTGGCTGCGCGCGATGGCGCGGTTTTCGCGCAAGCTCTACTCGGTTCAGATCGATCCCAACGAAATTCCGGGGATCGAGGCGATGGGCATCGCCAACGTGAAGAGCCTGGCCGAGGTGCCCGAGCCGATCGATTACGCAGTGAGCGCCGTGCCGCGCCAGGTTGCGCCGCGCATCCTGAAAGATTGCATCGCCGCCGGCGTCAGGGGCATCGGCTTCTTTACCTCGGGCTTCTCCGAGACCGGGGAGGAGGCGGGCGTACGGCTCGAGCGCGAGCTGCGCGCAGCCGCCGCCGAGTCGGACATCGCGCTGGTCGGCCCCAACTGTATGGGTCTGTACAATCCGTCGATCGGTCTCTGCAACTTTCCCGACCTCGCAACCGGCGCGGGCGGCGACGTTTGCTTCATCTCGCAAAGCGGCACGCACAGCATCAATTTCTGCATGCAGGCGCCGATTCGCGGGCTGCGCATCAACAAGGCCGCGTCGATCGGCAACGTGCTGATGCTCGAAGCGGCCGATTACCTGGACGTAATGGCGGATGACCCAGCGACGCGCGCGATCGGTATGTATCTCGAGGGCGTGCGCGACGGGCGCCGCTTTCTTTCAAGCCTCAAGCGTGCCGCGGCTCGTCATCCAGTGGTGGTTTGGAAAGGCGGCACCACCGACGCGGGCGGGCGCGCGAGTTTCTCGCACACCGGCTCGCTTGCGACCGCCGCCGCGGTGTGGCGTGCAGTGATGACGCATAGCGGCGCGGTATCGGTCGCGAGCCTCGACGCGATGCTCGACGCGATGGAACTGCTCGCGCGCGGGCGGCGTGTCGGCGGGCGCGGGATGGGCCTGGTTGCGATGACCGGCGGCCAGTCGGTGGTGATAACGGACACTTTCGCTTCGGCGGGGCTCGAGGTGCCGGCGCTTTCCGCGGACTCGTACGCCGAGCTCAAGGGCTTCTTCAACATCATCGGCGGCAGCTATCGCAATCCGCTCGACGCCGGCGGCACGATCGGGATGGGCCATGACCAGGGAAACCTCGATCGCATCCTCGACATACTCGAGCGCGACTCGGCGATCGATGCGATCGTGCTCGAGATTGGCACCGGGTTGCGCGCCGCGCGCTGGGCGAGCCACGAAGACGAGCTGACGGGCCTCCTGGACAAACTCGCCGAATTCAACCGCCGCTCGCGCAAGGCGTTTGCCGTTATCCTGCATCCCGCGCACGTCGAGCTGATCGTCACGCGCGCGAGAGAGCTTGCGCGCGGCCGCGGCCTGGTGGTGTTCGAGAGTTTCGAGCGCGCGGCGGCCGCCTTCGCAGCCGCCGCTGAATACTGGCAGGGCAGGGCCGCTTCGTGACGCGAGCCTAGCGCTGGGGCGTGATCAGGGCGAGCGCGCCGGTGGCGCCGTCGCCGTCGAAGACGATCAGGCGGTTAGCGCCGGGCGCCCATCCGATCACCGCCACTCCGCGCGCGGGGCCGCTCGCCAGCACGAACGCCTTGCGGTCGACGATCGAAAAGGTGACGATTTTGCGCGTCGGTCCGCCCGGTTCGTCAGCGTACATTTGCATCGCCAGCTCCGCAAAACCGTGCGAATAGGACATCGTGCTCGCAAGCAGCATCGCCGGCGTGGTCGGAATTCCGAGGTCATCGATCAGCACCTCGCTCGGTACAATTGCAGCTCCGTTCGTCTCCGCCGAAGACTGCGCGTGCGCGGGCAGGAAGCTCGCGATCCGCGCGGTCACCCGCTTGTTGGGCTGTGCCGCCGCGGTCCGAGAGTCGATCTCCCGGGCGCCCAGCGCCATGATGATTCCCGAACCGGTATACGCGGCAGCGCTGGAGGAAACGGCGATAAGATCGGTCCTTCCGCTACCGATGGTGTAGCGAAAAACTCCTGCGCCGCGTCCGTTTACGCCGGGGGTCGAGTACAGGAAGGCATTGTTTCCCGGCGCCCACCCCAGCACCCGGATCGGCCCGGCGGGAAGGACCCGCCGGCATCGCGCGGCGCGGCTGTCAAAGAGCGACACGGGCGTGCGCTCGTCGCCCTCGCCGACCGCAAAGCGCATATCGGGACTGAAAGAAAGCGTCGAAGGCGGGCACGCAAACTTGACCTGCTCGATCGAGACCGTGCCCAGCACGTGAACAAGGTAAAGGCCGCTCGTATCCGTCGCGGAGGGGCCGGGCTCGCCGGCGAGGCCCACCGCGATCGTGTCTTGCGCGACCCAGGTCAGGCTTACCGCATGGAAGCTGCCGTCGAATGTCGCGACGGAGTTCTGTCCGGCGTTGCTGATGACGTAGCGCAGCACAACCTCGATCCGCCCGGGGGTGGCCTCGGCTACCGCCAGCGTCAGGCCTCCGGGGCTGGCGGCCAGGGCGACGATTTTTCCGTCCGGCGCGCCGGGCCCTCCGTCGGCCGCAACGACGCGGACGTTCTTATAGGCGCCGCCGCTGAAGCCGAGGACCTCGGTGCGTCCCTGTAGCGTCCCCGCCAGCGCGAGCTCCTTTCCGCCCTGCAGCCAAAGCGGCGGTTGGCCCGCGATCGGCGTAAAGCCGGGCGGCGTCTGGACCAGGGTGACGTTGATTCCCGGCGTCAGGTCCATCGTCGCCGTGTGTCGTATTACCGGCGGTGGCGGCGGCTCCTTGTGGCTGAAGATTGAGCACGCGGCGGCGCCGAGCGATAAGAGCGCGGCCAACGCGAGAAGGTGTGGATGAGATCGATGCATGGAAAAAGGCTAGTTTAGAAGTGTGCCCGGGCCAAGCCTGAAGGAGTTTAGGTCGAAATGAGAATAGCGATTGGTTCATTGCAGCGCGAGGTCAGGCTCGCGATCCTGGTGGCGCTGCTCGTGGGCGCCGGCGCGCTCGCGCTTCATCTCGGCTGGCGCGATACCGGAGTCGTGTTATGCATCACGGCCGTTGCCGTCGCCGGCGCATTCTATCTGCTGGCGGTGCGGCCTTCGCGGATCCCGCGCGGCGCGGTCCTGGTCGTCAAGCTCGCGGGTGCGATGCGCGAGGTCGCGCCGCGCTCGCCGCTCGACCAGTTGCGCGGGCGCGGCGGCGCCACGCTTTTCGATCTGCGCCAAGCGCTGGAGGGCGCCGCGCGCGACCCCCGGGTAAAGGCCGTTATCGTCCGGATCGCGGGACTGGAGACCGGACTCGCCACTGCCGACGAGATCCACGCGCTGCTGCGTGCGGCTGCGCGCGGGGGCAAGCGCACGATCGCGCTGCTCGAGGGCGACACCGCCGGCGTGCGCGAGTACCTCATCGCGTGCGGCGCAGGCGAAATTGTCGCCAATCCCAACACGCTTCTGACGATGCTCGGCGTGGCGGCGGGCGGAGTCTTTTTGCGCGGCGCGCTGGATCGGCTGCAGCTCGAAGCGCAGACGCTGCAATGGAAGGAGTACAAGGGCGCCGCCGAGACGCTCACGCGCGATCGGATGTCGCCGCAGCTGCGCGAGAGCCTCGAAGCGATCGTCGCGGACTGCAAAGAAGTGCTGGCCGAGCGCATCGCCGCAGCGCGCGGGCTCGCCGCGGAGCGCGCCGCCGAGCTCGCGGGCGGCGGCTTTCTGAGCGTGCGCGCGGCGATCGAGGCCCGCCTCGTCGACCGCGCCGGCTATTTCGAGGACCTGCGCGCCGAGTTCGACCCCGAGCGCAAGGAGCGCGTCTTCGTCGGCTTCGCGCGCTACCTGCGCCGGCTAGCCTATGCGCGCCGGCCGGGGCGCGATCCTCGGCTCGCGCTGATTCATGGCGTCGGTCCGGTGGTCGCCGGCGAACCGCCCGCGACAGGCGATTTTCTGAGCGGCGAAGCGGTCGCCGCCCAGTTCGCTCGCGCCGCCGCCGACAAGAGCGTGCGTGCGATCGTCTTCCGCGTCAATTCGCCGGGCGGATCGGCGCTCGGCTCTGATCTCGTATGGCGTGCGCTTAACGACGCGCGCCAGCGCGGCAAGCCGGTAGTGGTCTCGATGGGCGACGTGGCGGGGTCGGGCGGCTACTACGTCGCCATGGGCGCGGACCGGATCGTCGCCGGGCCGGCCACGATCACCGGCTCGATCGGCGTGGTCTATGCGCGGTTCAATGCGGGCAAGGCGCTCGCCGCTATCGGCGTGACGGTGGAGTACGTCAAGAGCGACGAGATGAGCGACGGACTCTCGATGGCGCGCGCGCTCAGTCCGGCTGAACTTGGCCAACTCAACGAAGCGATCGGCGAGATCTACTCTAACTTCACGGCCAAGGTTGCCGAGGGGCGCGGGCTCGCGCCGGCTGAGGCCGAAACGATGGCGCGCGGGCGCGTATGGAGCGGCGTCGCGGCCCAACGCGGTGGACTGATCGACGAACTCGGCGGATTGGACAAGGCAATCGAAATCGCGCGCGTCCGCGCAGGTCTCAAGGACGGCCAGCGTCACGAGGTCGTGCTCTATCCGCCAAGGGGGCTGCTCGCGGGGTTTCGCACGATGACCCGATCGACGCGCGTGCCGTCGGGCCTCGGCCTTGTGGCGGAGTCTCTCGGATTGCCGCGGCGCTGGGCGCCGGCGATGTTGGGATTGCTGATGAGAGGCGGCGTGCTGCTGCTCTGCCCGTTCTTCTGACGCGCTTCACCGGCGCAGCCGGGCTCTTTCACGAAGCGGTGGCGCTTTGACTCCATGGCCCCGAGCAGCGGGAGGACAAAGAGGCTAGCCGATGAAGCGATCCCATGGATAGCTCGTGCGTTTTTTGAGCGGAAGCGCGCCGTAACTGAACGCCGCCTCGGCGGCGCGGCCGACGAGTTCGTCCAGCCGCGAGATCCCCTTGCGTGAGCAATATGCCTCAAGCGCCGCCAGCATCTCGGCAATAGCGCCGGCACCGCGCCTCAGCACGGCGCTTGCCACCTCGACGCCGCGCGCCCCGCTGAGCAGCGCCCGCACGACGTCGCCGCCATCGCGCACGCCGTTGGTCGCAAGCAAAGGAGTCCCCGGCGGTAGCGCCTTGAAGCATTTGCTTATCCAATAGAGCGTCAGCGGCAGCGCCCATCGCCCGCCGATAGCGCCCGCCGATCCGAGCACCGGCCGCATCGTATCGATATCCGGCATGAAGCCCTGAAAACGTCCCGTCAGCACGAGCATGTCGGCGCCGGCCGCGAGCGCGCGTTCGGCGAGCGCAAGCGGATCGCCGCTCTGCGCGGTGAGCTTGACCGTTAGCGGGACGGTCGTGGCGGCGCGCACCGCGCTCACGTAAGTGTGGACCGCTTCGGCTTCGCCAAGCTGCCGCACCGCGCCGCCAGCGGCTTCGCGCCCATGCGGGGCGCTCAGGTTGAGCTCGATCCATCGAAGGCCCGCGGCCTCCATCGCAGCCGCGATGCGTGCCGCCGGCTCGGCGTCGGCGACGGTGATACTGCCAGCCACGTATGCGTCGCGCGCGCGAGCTTCGGCGTCGGCGCGCACCAGCATCGTGAGCCATTCATCCAGCGGCGTCTGCGCGAGCCCCGAGCGGCAAAACAAGGAATCGTCGAGCCCCGCCTGCTCCCATGGTGCGATCCCCCATTTGGAATCGAGCATCACGTATTCAGCGATGTCCAGTTGTCGCGCCGCCCCGGGCGCCTCATTTACCGACTTGGCAACCACCGCGCCGGCGCCGGCGTCGAGTGCGGCGCGAATGCCCCCGAGAGTCATCGTGAATTCCGAGGATGCGCAGACGATCGGATTTTTAAGCCGGATACGTCCGAGATCGGCGCCAAGCTCACTCATGCAATCCTCTTCGTGCGGCCGTCGCGGCCCGGCGCGCTGCATCAAACGATGCGCCGCGCGTGCGTCGGCAGTCAAATCGCGCGCGTGTCGAATCGGCGTCGTCAGCGCCGCCGCAGCGGCCCGGTCTTGACAGCGCGCGCCCGGCGGTCGTAAATGGCGGAGCACGGACGCACCTTCAAATGAGCGTACCCGACGCCAACCTGTACGAAATCAGCCGGCTGCTCTACGACCTGCGTAATCCAGCGAACCGCGAAGCGCTTCGCGCCGACGCCGCGGCTTATTATCGCCGCTACGCGATCGATGAGCGCGGCATGCGTCTGTTGATGGACCGCGACTGGCAGGGCCTGGTCGATGTCGGGGTCACGGTTTACCTGCTTACAAAACTGGGCGCGGCGCTGGGCGTGACGCTGCTCGAGATGGGCGCGGCGATGCGCTCGATGAGCAACAAGGAGTTCCAGCGCTTCATCGAAAAGCAGAACCAGCGGAATCGGTCGATGGCTTTGTTGCCAGACGAGACGCATCCGGAGAAGCCGTAGGCAGCGCGGCGCGATGGCGACGATCGTTGCAGGAGTGGGATGTTCGCATGCGCCGTCGATCGCGCACGCGTACGACCTCGGTGACGCGCGCGACCCGGGGATGAGGCCGGTGTTCGACGCGTTTGCGCGCGTCGCGGCCTGGCTGGCGGAGCGCCGCCCCGACGCGCTCGTCGTGATCTACAACGATCACGCTGACAATTTTTCCCTCGACGCCTGGCCGACCTTCGCGATCGGCGTCGCCGACCAGTACCAGATTGCCGACGAAGGGTACGGCCCGCGGCGCTTTGCTCCCGTGCCCGGCCATGGCAGGCTCGCCCGCCACCTGGCGGAGCAAATGCTTAAGCGCGGCTTCGATCTGACGGCGGCGCATCGGATCGAACTCGATCACGGGTTTCTGTCGCCGATGCCGCTCGTCGATGAAGGATGGCGCGTGCCCGTGGTGCCGATAACGATCAACGTAGTGTTCGATCCGCTGCCAACGCCCGCGCGGTGCTGGGCGCTGGGCGGGGCTCTGGGAGCGGCTATCAGAGGCTACCCGGAAGATCTGCGCGTCGCTGTGATCGGGACCGGCGGCCTCTCGCACCAGTTGACCGGCGCCGACTTTGGCCAGGTGTTCCCGCAATGGGACCGCGAGTTCCTCGCCCTGCTCGAGCGCAAGCCGCATAGCCTCGCCCGCTACACGATGGCCGATTTTGCCCGCCTGGGCGGAGAACATTCGATCGAAGTGGTGCAGTGGCTTGCGATGCGCGCGGCGTTGCCCGAATCGAGCCGGATGGAATTCAGCTACTACTATCCGTATGGCCTAATGGGTTACGCGGTTGCCGCCTTCCTTACGGAGTAGGAACCGGGGGCGCGCCGCGAACGTTGAGCGATACGGGTCGTTTCGCGGCCCGTCAGTCTGACCGGGGGGGGCCGTGCGATGGGAATAAGGACCGGACGGCAGTTTCTGGAATCGCTCGGCGACGATCGGCAAATCTGGCTCGAAGGCGAGCGGGTCCGCGACGTGGTAGCGCATCCGCGCCTCGGCGCGGCGGCGCGCACGCTCGCCGAGCTTTACGACCTGCAGCATCGCGCGGAATTAAGCGAGCAGCTTACCTTCCGCTCGCCGGCGACCGGCGATCGCATCGGCTTGACTTTTATCGAACCCGTCTCCGAGAGCGACCTGGTGCGCCGGCGCGGTACGGTGAAGACGTGGATGGACTGGTGCGGCGGGATGATGGGGCGGACGCCGGACTTCATGAACATCCATATCACCGGCTTCGGCTCGGCGCACGAATACTTTGCGCGCGGCGGCCCGCAGTTCGGACGCAACATCCGCGCGTACTACGAGTTCCTGCGCGAGCACGATCTTTGCCTGACGCATACGCTGCTGAGTCCCACGGTCGATAAGTCGAAACCGGTGCAGAGCCAGCCGCCCGGCGTAGCCGCGACGATCGTCAAGGAGACGGATGCGGGAGTGGTCATCAACGGCGCGCGCTCGGTCGCGACGCTCGCGCCGTTCGCCAACGAGATCGCGGTCTTTCCGTCTACCTATTTGCAAAATTCGGAAGAGGCGCGGCCCTACGCGTTCGCGTTCTGCATCCCGGTCGCGACGCCCGGCCTGCGCTTCGTCTGCCGGCCCTCGCTGACCGAGACCGCTGGCCCGCCCGGCGATCATCCGTTTTCGTCGCGGATGGATGAGATGGACTGCGTCGCGATTTTCGACCACGTGCTGGTGCCGTGGGAGCGGATGTTCGTCGCGCGCGACGTAGCGCTGGTCAACGGCCTGTTCGTCGAGACCGGATGCATGAACCAGATCATGCATCAGTTCGCGATCAAGAACCTGGCCAAGGCAGAATTCCTCCTGGGCGTGGCGCTCAACGTGTGCGACGCGGTGAACTCGCGCGGCGAGAACGTGCAGAACCTGCTCGCCGAAATGATCAACACGGTCGAGTTGGTGCGCGCCGCGATCCGGGCTGCCGAGGCCGACCACGTTCCCGGGCCGGGGAGCACCGTCCTGCCCGCCGGACAGCCGCTCTGGACCGTGCGGCTCCTGTTTCCGCAGCTTTATCCGCGTCTGGTCGAAATCGTGCAGATGCTCGGATCGAGCAACCTCGTGATGATGCCTTCGCTGGCGGAGTTCGCCGGTGAGCGCGCCGACGACGTCGCGCTTTATTGCCAGGGCGTCGGCGTGTCGGCCGAGCAGCGGGTGCGGCTCTTCCGCCTCGCATGGGACGTGTCGTGCTCGTCGTTCGCCGGGCGCCAGACGCTCTACGAGCGCTTCTTCTCGGGCGATCCTTGGCGGCTTGCGATCGCGCGCTACCAGGGTTATCCGCTGAAGGACTCGCTCAAGCAGCGCGTATGGGACTTCATCGCGCGCGCGGGCAAATCGTCCTCCGTCAACCCGCGTAAAACCTAGCCGGCGCGAGCGTTGCGGGAGAATCGACGATGGATTTTGGCCTCCTGATGATGCCCGACGCGGCCGCCGCGGCGGCGCAGGCGCGTCTGGCCGAGGAAGCGGGCTTCAGCCACTACTGGGTCGCCGATTCGGAGCTGATGGCGGCCGACCCCTACGTGGCCCTGGCCTCGGCGGCACTCGCCACCAGGCGCATCGTGCTTGGCACCGGCGTCGCTATAGCGGGAACGCGAATCGCGCCGGTTACGGCATGCGCAATCGCCTCGGTCGGCGCGCTCGCGCCCGGGCGCGTCGTGCTTGGATTGGGAACGGGCAACAGCGCGCGGCGCGCGATGGGGATGCCGCCCTATCGGGTAAGCCAATTGCGCGAGCATGTGCGCGTGGTGCGGGGGCTGCTCGGCGGCGGCAACGTGGATTACCGCGAAGGCGAGACGAAGCGTGCTATCCGCCTTTTCCATCGGCAGCTTCAGCTCGTGAATACGCGCGACCCGATTCCGATTTACGTTGCGGGCAACGCGCCCAAGGCGATCGAGCTGGCCGGCGAAGTGGGCGACGGCTTTATCACGTCGCGGACCAACACGGTCGAGGGATGGCGCGACACCTGGGCGCGGGTGCGCGCGAGCGCCGAGCGGGCGGGGCGCAATCCGCACAAGATCTACACGATGCTGCTGACGGCGGCGTGCCTGCTGGAGGAGGGCGAAGGCTGCGGCTCGCCGCGGGTGCGGGCCGAGGCGGGCCCGTGGGCGATGGTCGCGCTGCACGCGCTCTACGAGAGCGTCAAAAACGCCGATGAGGCGCCCGCGCCGATTCGCGCGGTGTTCGCGGCGTACAAGGAATACGCCGACCGCCGCCTGGCGAACAACCCGGCCTATTACATGGAGCTGCACGACGGCCATGGAATCTACATGCAGCCGGAGGAGGAACGCTTCGTGACGCCGGAGTTGATTCGCCACGCCACGATGACCGCGACGCCCGCGGAGATGGCGTCGCGATTGCGCGCTCTGGAAGCCGAAGGCGTGCGGCAGGTGGCGTTCATCCCCACGCCCTCGAGCCTGGAGCGCTTCGCGCGCGAATTCGGCGAAAAGATTATCGCGGACTTCCAGCGGGCTTGACGCGCAGCCCCGGCGCGGGCGCTAGCGCTCGAGTTCTTCGCGGATCGAGTACATCTTCTGCCGCGCCTCCGAGATATACGCGTCGAGATTGCGGCGATGGTTGGCGAAAATCCCGTCGGGCGATCCGTTCATCACGACGAGCGGCTTCATCAGCGCCGCCTTGCCCAACGGATCGATTGCGTCATCGAACAGCTGCGCCAGCACCGGCTTGGTGCTGAGCGACTGATGATACTCGCGTTTGACCGCCTGCATCATGTAGTACATCACTTCCGTGTAGCCCTGCGCGTGGTAGAAATAATCGTCCACTTCCCATGCGTGGACCGGAGTGCCGTCGTCCTTGTGCGTGCGATAGAGATTGGCGTGCGCGTCGCCGAGCATGTCGCCCCAGGACTGGATCAGGCGAATCAGCTCGACGTTGCGCTGGTTGAGTTCGCGCGAGGTCTCGGGCGTAGCGTGCAGGCCGGCGACGTAGAGATGCAGGCGGCGCACGCCGTCGCGATACTTTGATTCCGCCGACGGCAGTATCCATTTCTGCGCGTCGTTACGGAAATCGGTGTCCGCGATCACCAGGTTCGGATCGTATGCGTTGGACGAAACCTTGGTCAGGTGATCCTTGAAGACGCGCATGGTCTCGCGCACCGCCATGATAATGCCGAGCTGGCGATTGGCGTTGTTGTCCGCCATCACGTGCATGCCCCAGAGAAAGAAATCGTTGGGACGCCAGCCGAAAAAACCGTTCAGCTCGTTCTCCATGATGGCCGCGAGCGTGGTGGCGTAGATCTCGCCCGGGACGAAGGGCTTGTCGGGCGGAAAGCTCTCGCTTATCGAGTAGTTCAGCCGATCGTGGCGTATCTGGCCGAAGTGGAGGCCGAGATTTACCAGCACGAACATGGCGAAAGCTACTCCGCCGGCAACGGCGAGTTTCTTAAACGACATTGTACGGATTGTCCGTCAACCGGCGCCGCGCGCCAAGCTCAAAGCGCGCTGCGCAGGCGCTGGAACAACGATGGCCTGGGGCCGATCGACGCCGGTGCGACCAGTGGAGCGCTCGCCACCACCTTGCCGCTCTCGCTCGCCTGACCGACGCCGACCTGCTGCCCGACGCGAATCGGGGCGGCTATCGAGGCCGGGAGTTGAAAAACAACCTTGGGCGCCGTGTCGTCGCCGCGCTTTTGCAGGACGCTCAGGCCGTCGCCCCATACGGGCTTGAACTCCGCGCTCCCACCGCCGCTGACCGCGACCGTCTGCGCTATTGGCGCGCCGCGTTTTCCGAGCACGCGTATCTCATAGTTCGCGAAGCCTCGGGCGAGAAGTCCGGCGGCCGAATCGAAGTTTTCGCCTTTGCGCGGCGAGCCCAGTACCACGGCGATGAGCCGCATGCCGTCGCGCTGCGCGGTCGCCACCACGTTGAAACCGGCTTCGTAGTAGAAGCCGGTCTTGAGGCCGTCGCATCCGGGAAAGGTGCGGACCAGATGGTTGGTGTTGCGCAGCGTGAAGGCGCCGCCGCGAAATGGCGCAGTGTCAATCGATGCCCACCGTATGACCGGCGGGTACTTGAGGAGCGCGCGCGCGAGGACAGCCTCGTCCCACGCGCTCGACATGTCGGGCTGCTGGCCGGGCGCGGGCGGCAGGCCGTGCACCGAATAGTAGTGCGTATCTTTCATCCCGAGACGCGCGGCCTCGCGATTCATCATCGCGACGAACGCCTCGGTCGAGCCGCCGATATACTCGGCCACGGCGACCGAGGCGTCGTTGGCCGAATGCACCATGACCGCCTTCATCATGTCGTCGAGCGAAAACGTTTCGCCCTCCTTGAGATGGACCTGCGAGCCGCCCATCGCGGCCGCCTTGCGCGAGGCGGCGACCCGGTCGCTCAACTTGAGGCTTCCGTCGGCGAGCTTTTCGGCGACGATCATCGCGATCATCATCTTGGCCAGTGACGCCGTCGGCCACGGCAGATGGGGGTTGTTTTCGAGCATCACGGTCCCGCTCTCCGGTTCCATCAGGAGCGCCGCTGCGTAGGGTTCCGCGAGCTTGTTTGTTTCGGCCGCTCCGCCCGCCGGCGCGGCGGAGCGCGCTCGATGCTGGCGGGCGAGCGCGGGGCCCGGCATCATCATCGTGAACAGCGTCAGCATTGCGGCGGTCACGAGAAAGACGGGCGTGGAACGGCGGCCTTCGGCCGCGCCGGGCGAAACGATTTGCGAATCGAGCGAGAGGTGCATAACTCAAACCTTCCAGGAGCGGCGCGCGGAGCGGCCGCTCATCCTTGGGCAGTACGGTGCGCGCGTCGGCTCAAAAACGATCGGCGGTCCAGTATAGCGCGCTCGGCGCCTGCAGCATCTCGAACAGCGCCGCCTCGGTCTCGTCGCCGGCGAGGCCGAGGCGCTTAGCCAGCTTGTGTGGAGCGACCACGCGCCACATGAAGAAGTTGTCCGGATGATGCATCAGGAAGACGCCGGCCGCGCGCATCCGTTCCTCGAGCGCGGGGTCGTGAGCGCTGTGCGTCACCAGCAGCGCGGGGGCGGGCCGGTTTTCGGAACTCCGCAGCGGCGACGTGTCCGGGTCGCCGTCCGAGAGCGCCAGCGAAGGCTCCGCGCCGGAAGCCGCCTCGCCGATATGCCGCGTCAGCGCGAGCATCGCGTCCGCGGCCCCGGCCGCGTAACCGTATTCCATGATTATCGGAAATGCGTGAAACGTCATCGCGCGCGCATAGGCTGCGAGCGCGCCGCCCAATCCGCGGCATACGACAAAATATTCGCCGGGATTTCCCGCGTAACGAAGATTGCCACGCCATCCGGCCTCGTCGCGAAGCGCACAGGCGTCGAAGCGTCCGCTGTAGGCGCGATGGAGCGCCACGACCTCCTTCTGGTCGCGCGCTTCGTCGAAACGCGCCAGCCGAAACTCGGCGCTCGTGCGCATCGCCGGCGTGTCGGCGAGCGCGCTGAACTGGCGCGTGACCGGGCGCCATCCGAAGCGTGCATAGAAATCCAACCGCTCGGCGAACAGCAGCGAAACCTCGAAGCCCTCGCGCTGCATCGTGGTAACCGCAAAGCGCATCAGCGCCGAGCCCAGCCCGCGGCCGCGATAGCTTTCAAGCGTGAAGACCGATCCGATACCACCCAGCGGAACCGGCGCGCCGCGCAGGTTGACGGTACGCTGGAAGATTTGCGCGGTTGCAACGATACGGCCGGCGTCGCTGGCGATCAGGCACAGCTCGTCGCGGAAGCCGGGATCGTGGCGGTTGTAACGGGCAAAGAAATCGCGATCGCCGTACCACAGCGCCAGCAGGTCAAGCACCTCATCGCGCTCGCCGCGGCGCGCCGGCCGCAATTCCATGATCAGTGGATGTTGTACTGGAGCTGCATCGGCTGCCCGTCGCGCATCACGGTCAGACTGATGGAATTCTGATCGCGCAGGCTGTTCAGGAGTTGGATTGCCTTGGCGGGGTCGCCCACGTTTTGTCCGCCGACGCCGGTCAGAATATCGCCGTCGCGAAGCCCGATCTGCTGAAATATCGAATCGGGCTGGATCTCGGAGAGCTTGAAGCCGTGGGATTGGCCGTCGGGGCCAAGATTCGGGATCGCGCGCATCTGGGTGAACAGCGAGGGCAGGTTGTTGAGGTTGCTGTCGAGCGTGGAGCGGTCGAGGACGTATCGGTTCGGATCGATTTGGCGCACTCCGTTGCGGCCGGAACGCTCGCGGAGGTTGCGGCGAAGCATCTGGCCGGGCAGTCCAAAAGGCCGCGGCATCGCGGTGGGCATGCCGTTTTGGTCGGTCGGCATATCGATCCGGGTGCGCCGGCCCTGATGGAGGATGATCGCGTGGTCGCTGTAAACGCCGACCAGCGTGCCCGCATCGGGAATCTCGTCGCCCATCCGGTAGAGCGATTGCTCATGCGTGTTGTCGTCCTCGACGATGATGAACGGTTGCGCAAGCGTGAGCGTCGAGGTTCCAAGCAGCCGAATGTGCAGATTGGTTGCGACTTCGGCGGGAACTTCGGTCAGCGGCTCGAGGTTGAAGATGTCGCGCCGCGCGATCGCATCGTAAAGTCCGCGCGGGCGAATCGCCGCGGCCGAGGGCTCGGCTCCAAGCAGCGACGGCAGATGTGCGAAAGACGCGCCGGCCACGCGGCCGAGGATGATGTCGTTGACCGAAAGCGCCAGAAAATAAGCCAGGATCGCGATCAGCGCCAGGTTGAGCGCCATCACGTAGCGCTCGGAAAAGCGCAGCGTCATCGGCTAAGCCCCCTCGGCCTCGTACGCGGTGCCCTCGACCAGCCGCTGCACGTCGTAATTCCATCGCCCCTTCCAGCGTTCGATCGTGAGGCTCGCCTGAGTCCATCCGTTGCGCACCTGGTCGAGCAGGCGCAGCAGATATATGCTATCGTTGTCACCGTGATGGTTGAGCGCGCGCTGGCGCTCGAGTCCGACGATCGCGATCATCAGCGCTTCGAGGGCGAGCTCGCGCATCGCGACGCGCCCGCTGCGCGCCTCGAGGCCGAACTTTTGCGCCGCGTCCGCAAGCTGAAGCCGCTCTTCGAAACTCCAGCGCTTGACCAGGTCCCACGCGCCCGTCAGGCAATCGGAATCGTAAAGCAGCCCCTTGAACAGCGCGGGTAGCGCAAGCATCAGCGCCGGCGGCTGACTGTCGGCGCTGCGCACCTCGACGTACTTTTTGAGCCGCACCTCGGTGAAGATGGTGGTGAGGTGCATCGCCCAGTCGTCGATAGTCGCGCGCTCGCCGTTCCATCCGCGTTCCATGAACTGGGCGAAGGTGAGGCCTGGAGGTTTGGTCAGGTCGCGCGGCGAGTGATCGCGATAGATGAAATACATCGGGACGTCGAGCGCGTAATCGACGTAGTCCTCGAACCCGGCGTCGTCGCGGAAGACGAACTTCAGAATTCCGCAGCGGTCGGGGTCGGTATCGTTCCAGATATGGCCGCGGTAGCTCTGGTAGCCGTTGAGGCGTCCGTCGCTGAGCGGCGAGTTAGCGAACATTGCGTACACCAGCGGCACTAACCCCATGCCGAGCCGCAGCTTGCGCATCGCGTCGGCCTCGTCACCGTAGTCGAGATTGGCCTGCACGCCGGCGGTCTGCTTCATCATCCGCTGGCCGAGCCGCCCCTTGCGCGCCATGTAGGGATACATGATCCGGTAGCGCCTTTTGGGAATCAGCTCGATCTCGTCAATTGTGCTGATGGGCTGCATCCCGAGGCCCAGCACCGTCGCGCCCAGCTCGTGACCGACCTCGATGAGCTGTTCGATATGGCGGCTGAACTCGGCATGGGCGCAATGAATCGTCTCGCACTGCTCGCCCGAGAGTTCAATCTGGCTGCCCGGCTCGATCGTGATCGCGGCGCGCTCGCCATTAAGGCCGACAATACGCCCGTCTTCCTCCTGGGGTTCGTAGCCGTAGCGTTCGGCCATCCGGCGCAGCAGCTGCTCAACGCCGCGGGGGCCGGAGTAGGGGAGCGCGCGCCCGTCGTGCGCCGAGACCGTGACCTTCTCGTATTCGGTGCCGACGCGCCATTGCGCGCGAGGCTTTGCCCCGCTCTCGAAGTAGCGGATCAGTTGCTCGCGGCCTTCGATGAGATCAGCGCTCGTTGACATACGGATGGCTCCACTTTGAGCGGCGCTTTCAAAAGCGAGCTTATCATGGCTTCGGTGAAAATTGGACGCAAGCGGACGACGGCCCTTGTGGGCGGGCGAGGCCCTTGCGTAACTTAAGGCGCGATTGGGCGGCCTGCTCGATTACGGCGGGCGCGCCGGGCGGGAAAGGCGCGACGTATGGCTGAGGCGGTGCTCGCGATCGACCAGGGAACGACGGGGACCACGGCGATGGTGCTCGACGGGCGCGGCCGTATTCTGGGCCGCGCTTACGGCGAGATACGCCAGTTCTACCCGCGGCCGGGGTGGGTCGAGCACGATCCGGAGCAGATCTATCGGTCGGTCGTCAGCCTGGGCCGTCAGGCGATCGCGGCTTCGCGCGTGAGACCTGCCGGTCTTGGCGCAGTCGGAATCACCAATCAGCGCGAGACCTTCGTGGTTTGGGAACGGAGCAGCGGCCGCCCCGTGCATCGCGCGATCGTATGGCAGTGCCGGCGGAGCGCGGCGATTTGCGCGGCGCTTGCCCGGCGCGAGGCCGAGGTGCGCCGGCGCACCGGGCTGCTGATCGACCCTTACTTCTCCGGCACCAAGCTCAAGTGGCTGCTCGATAGCGACGGCGGGCTGCGCCGGCGCGCCGCGCGCGGGGAGCTCTGCTTCGGCACGATCGATTCCTGGCTGATATACCGGCTCTCGCGCGGCGCCGCGTTCATTACCGATTTCACCAACGCGTCGCGCACGATGATGCTCAATCTGCGGGAGCGGAGATGGGACCCCGCGATGCTGCGGATGCTTGGAGTGCCGGCCGCGATGCTGCCCGAACCGGTCGGTTCGCGCGGGCCGTTGGCCGAGGCGGCGGCCGGGACGTTCGGGCCGCGCGCGATTCCGATCGGCGCGGTTATCGGCGACCAGCAATCCGCGCTCTTCGGCCAACGCGCGGTCGGCCCCGGCGCGGCCAAGGCGACCTACGGCACCGGCGCATTCCTGCTGATGCATACGGGCGCGCGCGCAGTCGCCTCGCGCAACCGGCTGCTGACGACGGCGGCGCTGGGGCCGGCGGGCGAGCCTACCTACGCGCTGGAAGGTTCGGTCTTCATCGCGGGCGCGGCGATTCAGTGGCTGCGCGACGAGATGCGCATGATCGCGTCGTCGGCCGAGAGCGAAAAGCTCGCGCGCTTAAGCCGCGACCGCTCGCAGCCCTACCTGGTGCCGGCCTTCGTCGGCCTCGGCGCACCCTACTGGGACGCCGGCGCGCGCGGCGCGCTCGTCGGCATCACCCGCGGCACCAATCGCGCCGATGTCGTGCGGGCGGCGCTCGACTCGATCGCCTACCAGGTGCGCGACGCCGTGGCGGCGATGGAGAAGGACAGCGGACACCGCATCCCGGAACTTCGCGTGGACGGCGGGGCCACCGCGAACGGCTACCTGATGCAGTTTCAAGCCGACGTGCTCGGGCGGCCGGTGCGCCGACCGAAAATGGCCGAGACGACGACGCTCGGAGCCGCTATGCTCGCGGGGCTCGCATCGGGCCTGTGGCGGTCGCCCGCGGAACTCGCGAGGTTGGGCGGAGCCGGGAAGCTGTTCCGTTCGTCGATGGACGCGCGCGAGCGCGAGCGACTTATCCGCGGATGGCACGCGGCAGTAGCGCGCGTGCGCAGCTAGAGGCCGGGGTAAAAAGCGTGGTGCAGAAATCGACCGAGCCGAGTGCCGCGGGGAAAAGTCAGTGAATCAAAAAATCTATCCGCGCGTAGCGCTGGTTTT
>DASXMQ010000165.1:0-16082 GCA_036495625.1 Binataceae bacterium (SeqCode)
TCCGCCCGCGCCGCGCGCGAGCAGGAGCAGACGCAGCATCGCCGGATGCACGTGGATGCCGTCGGCGATCACGGCGGCGCACGCACGCGATGGCAGCATCGCGGCCGCGGCGGCTCCGGGCTTTCGATAATCCAGCGGAGCCATCGCGTTGAACGTATGCGTGAACATCCGCGCGCCCGCGCCGACCGCGGCCTCGGCCTGCTCGAGCGACGCGTCAGTATGGCCGAGCGACACGGCGATTCCGCGCGCGCCAAGGCGCGCAATCGCCTCGAGCGCACCCTCGAGTTCCGGCGCGAGCGTTACCATCCGCAGCGCAGGCAGCGATTCGACGCACTCGAGTGCGGCGCCGCGCGGTTCGAGGTTGTTCGCCGGATGGGCCCCGCGGCGCGCTGCCGCTATGAACGGCCCTTCCAGATGCATCCCGAGAATGCCGCCGGAAATGTCGGCCGCGCCGGTCATCGCCTCGGCGATCGCGCCCGCGACCGTCTCGATTCGCGCAAGCGGCGCGGTTATCGCGGTCGGCAGCCACGCGGTCGTGCCCTCGCGCGCGAGCGCGGCGGAAAGCTCGCCAAGCTCTGCGGGCGATGCGCTCATCACGTCGGTCGCTTCGCGGCCGTTTACCTGGAGGTCGATGAAGCCCGGCAGGATGTAATCGGATACGCCGCGATCGGAAACGTCGGCGCCGCCGGCGGCTTCGACCGCTTCGATCGTCTCGGTGAAGCTGACGGTGCCGGGCGCGGTCGAGCCGTCGGCCCGCGCGATCAGGCCGCGCAACCGTTTCATGGCGACGGCCGCCGCGGCTCAGTTAGCGTTGAAGCGCTCCTTTAGCAGGCGCGAAAACCGCGGCAGATAGATTAGGTCGAAAGTCGCCTCCTTGCCCGGAAACATCGCGACCGCCGCGCCTTTGAGCGCGCGGACGTGCTCCCACGCTTCGTCGAACGTGATCGAGCCATCCTGCGCGATGGTCGCGAAGACCAGATCGACCAGGAACCGCAGCCTGCGGATGAGCAGATCCTCGTGAGCGATAAGAGCGGCGCGATCGTTTTCGGCCATGGCGGCTACTCTGCCGTTGGGAAGCGGGCGGCTGCAGCCGCCCTCGTCATGGGTCCATCATTTTCCAACCACAATATAGCATCGGCGCACGCATTTTCGATCGTCCGCGGGCGCTGCGCCGTAGCGCCGCGATTGCGCTCGTTGCTTGTTTTGGGGCACACGGGATGCCAACCTCATTGGCGCGATGGCGCAAGCGCGGCTCCGTTCGAGCTTCATTTATCTCGCCAATGCGGTCAACGACCTGCGCGGCTACTGGGCGGTGGTCGCCGTGGTGATGGCGCCACTGGTGATGGCCTCCGCACTCTGCCTGCTACCCGACGCGCTCAACATCCAGTACTCGCTGGTGCAGACTTTCGAGCCGGGCGTGACCAGCGTCGAGTTCGTTGAACCGGTACAGATGCCGTCCCTGCCGGTCGCGCGCGCCGCGCCCAAGCTGCCCTTTCCGCCGTGGCTGACGACCATCCTGCACCTGCTCGACGGCTTTATCACGGTGGTGGGCGTCAACCTGGTCGTGCTGTGCGCGCTCAGGCGGATCCGGGCGGGGCAGCGGATGGCGCGTCCGATCGACGAAGGAATCGAAGTCTATCGCGAGTCGGCGCGGCTGCTCGGGCCGTTCGTGCTGGTGAGCGTACTGCAGGTGCTGGCGATGGCGGTAGGGGCGGTGCTGCTGGTGGTCCCGGGCGTGCTGGCTTACGTGTGGCTGTATTTTTCGCAGTACGCGTTGATTTTCGATGGACGGCGCGGATGGTCGGCGCTGCTCTACAGCCGCGAATTGACGCGCGGCGGCTTTTTTCGCGTCGCGCTCAGAATCGTGGTCTTTCTCGCGGTCTGGTCGGGCTTCAATTCGTGGGCGGGCGGAACTTTCTTTGCGGTCAGTCTGCTTGCCGGATGGGTCGGGCTGTTCACGGGCGCGCTTTGGGCGTCGATTTTCCTGGTCGATCTCCTGGCGGTGGCCGTGCTCTATGCGACGCTCGCCTTTCTGCTCGCCGCGGGCCTGCGCCTGTACGAGGACCTGCGCGAGGTTGCGGCGGAGCGGATGACGCTCGGCGTCGCCGCCCCGTTGCCGCCGACCGCGCCGCTGCCCTCGGTCAGCGCCTAGGCGGTGCCGCCCAGCGCGGCGGCGAGGCGCGCGAGCGCGCGAATCGCCACCTGCAGCACCGGCAATTCGAGCGCCGGCAGCGTGCGCAGTTCGGTCATCACCTCCGTCATCGCGTCGAACTGATGCTCGTGCCCGTTACGCAGCGCGCGCACCGCTTGCGCAGGTGCGGCGTCGCTTCGGAGCAGCACCGCTCGGCAGAGCGCCAGGCGGGCGTTGCGCAGATCGGCGGCAAGCTCCTCGGCCGCGCGCCGCTCCCATCGATCGTCCGCGCCGATCGCCTCGAGCGCGCCCTCGAGGGTCGCGAACTCGATGATCCCGCTTAGCGCAAAGTAGGCGTGCGCGCAGTCGGCCGGCGCGCCGTGGCGGGCGAAGCTCAAACTCAACACGTTGAGCAGATGATCGGCGAAGCCCAGGCGAGCCAGGCGCAGCGCGAGCTGTTCGGTGTGCACGGTCGCGCGCAATTCGCGGTAGCTGCGCTCGAAACGCTCCCGCTCATCGTCGACCAGCATGCTCTCGAATTCCTCGCACAGGCTCTGGAAGCCGGGCTTATAATGCGCGATCGCGTCGCCGAGCGATACGCCGGGTTCGAGCCCCGCGATCGCCCATCCGCAGGCCCGTTCGCCCGCGTCCGCAAGCGCCATCAGCCCGGCCAGCTCTGCCTGCGCATCCAGGCCGCCGCCGGCGCGCAGCACCTCGGCCTGATCCACCAGGTCGAGCACGCCCTCGGCGAAGATCCATCCGCGGACCGTTTGCTCGGTGCGCGCGCCGTGGCTGCGCGCGAGGCGGAAGACGAAGCTCGCGCCCATCAGGTCAACCAGTTCATTGACCAGGCGGGTGACGATGAGCTCGCGGCGCAGGCCGTGGCGCGGGATTTCGAGCGCGAAGTCGCGCGCTATCGAAGCGGGAAAATAGGGCAGGAGGAAGCGCGCGGTCAGATAGGAATCCTCGAGCAGCGCGCACCTCTCGAGCTGGGTGAAGAGATCGATCTTGGTGTAGGCGTCGAGCACCGCGAGCTCGGGTCGGGTCAGGCCGGCGAAGCGGCCGCGCCGGTCGCGGAGCTCCTCGTGGCTCGGCAGCGCGGCCTCGTAGAGATGGAGCGCGCCGCGCTGCTCGATCGCGCTCAGGTGTTCGCGGAACTCCCGCGTCCGGGTGCGGCTGCGCACCTGCTCGAGGCTCAGCAGCACCACCTGGTCGCAATTGTCGCGCAGCACCGCCGCGGCGACCTCGCCGGCGACGCCCAGGACCGCGCGGTTTCGCCGATCCAGATCGACGCGTCCCTCGGTGAGCGCCGGCTGGAGCAGAATTTTCAGATTCACCTCGTGATCCGAGGTATCGACCCCGGCCGAATTGTCGATCGCGTCGGTGTCGATCCTTCCGCCGGCCATCGCGTACTCGATGCGCGCGCGCTGAGTAAAGCCGAGGTTGCCGCCTTCGGCCACCGCTTTGACGCGCAGCTCGCGTGCGGCAATACGACAGGCGTCGTTGGCGTGGTCGCCGACTTCGGCGTCGCGTTCATCGGATGCGCGCACGTACGTGCCGACCCCGCCGTTGTAGAGCAGGGTCACATCGGCGCGGAGAATGGCCTGGATGAGGCTGTCGCCGTCGAGCACCTCGGCGGTGCAGGAAAGCGCGCGGCGGGCCTGCGGGCTCAGCGCGATGCTCTTGGCGCCACGGCGAAAGACGCCGCCCCCCGGACTGATCAGCGTCGGGCTGTAATCCGACCATTGCGAGGCGGGCAGTTCGAACAGCCGCTTGCGCTCGGCGAAGCTTTTCTTCGGCTCGGGGTCGGGATCGATGAAGATGTGGCGATGGTCGAACGCGGCGACCAGCTTGACGTTGTCCGACTGCAAGAGGCCGTTACCGAAAACGTCGCCCGACATGTCGCCGATCCCGACCATCGTTAACGGCGCGCTGTGCGCGAGGTCGATGCCCATCTCGCGCAGATGCCAGCGCACCGACTCCCACGCGCCGCGCGCGGTGATGCCGAGCGCCTTGTGATCGTAGCCGTGGCGGCCGCCCGAGGCGAAGGCGTCGCCCAGCCAGAAGTCGTGTTCGGCCGCGATCGCGTTGGCCAGATCGGAAAACGCGGCGGTGCCCTTGTCCGCCGCCACCACCAGGTAGGGGCCATCCTCGTCCAGCACCTTGAGCGCGGCCGGCCGCACGCGCTTGCCGCCGGAGACGTTATCGGTCAGTTCGATCATCGCGCGGATGAGCGTCTTGTACGCGTCGACCACGTCGTCGCGCGTGACGGCCCGACCGACTCGCGGCTTGAGGACAAAGCCGCCCTTGGCTCCGGTCGGCACGATGATCGCATTTTTGACCGTTTGGGTTTTCATCAGGTCGAGGATTTCCGTGCGGAAATCCTCGGGCCGGTCGCTGTAGCGGATGCCGCCGCGCGCGATGCGCCCGGCGCGCAGATGGCATCCCTGCATCGTCGGGCTGTCCACGTGGATTTCATAGAGCGGCGGCGTGTCGGGCAGATTGGGGATGCGCGCGCTCTCGAACTTGAGCGTGATGTAGGGTGCGGGCGGCTCGCGAAAATAGTTGGTCCGCACCGTCGCCTCGACCATTCCCAGGAGCGCCCGCGCCAGGCGATCGTCGGCGATGTTGTCGATTGCGCCGAGCGCCTCCAGGTAGGCCGCCCGCAATCCGGCGTAGCGCTGCTCCTCGCCGCCTCCGCCCGCGGGATCCATGCGCAGCCGGAACATCTCGACCAGCATCCGCGCGAGCTTGGGATTCACCAGCAGCACGCGGCGCAGCGCCGGGAGCGCGGGCGCAAGCCGCATCTGGAACGCCGCGGCCACGTACGCGCGCAGCAGCGCTACTTCGCGCCAGGCAAGCCCGGCGTCCAGCACCAAGGCGTTAAGCGGTCCGTCCTCGGCCCGCCCGGTGCGCACCGCGGCGAGCGCCGCGGCCACCATTGCCGCGCCGCCCGTCCGCTCCAGCGGTGCGCCGCGGCTGTCCTGGGCGCGAAACGACTGGACGAAGGCCCTCAAGCCGGCGTCCGGAGAATCGATCTTGAGCTCGTCGGCCTCTTCCGAGATCACGGCGATGCCGAAGTTCGAGAGCATCGGCATTACGTCGCTTAAGCGCAGCGACTCGCCGATCTCGAACATCCGGAGCTCGCTTGCCGCCGCCGCGCCGTCCCCGCCGCCCTGGCGCACCAGCTCGACGCTGAAGCCGCGGCCGCCCGCGAGGAGATCTTCGATGCGCTCGATATCGCCCGCGGCGCGCGCGGCCGTGGTGCCGGCCCTGTAATGCGCGCTGAACGCGCCGAGCCATCGCTGCGCGAGCGCCTGACCGCGCCGCACGCCGAAGCGTTCGACCAGCTCTTCGCGCAGAAGATCCTCCCACGTGCGCGCGAGTTGCGAGGCCTCGGTCTCCATCGCGCGCAACTGCGCGGCCGACGGCGGCGCGGCGGCGTAGCAGAAATGCATCCGCGCCTGATAACCCTCGCCCATCGCGAGGTAGTAGTAAACGAGTTCGCCGCCGAGGATACGCCCGAACGCGCTCTGGATCTGTTTGCGCATTTCGGCCGAGAAGGTTTCGCGCGGCAGAACGACCAGGGCGACGACGTGCCCGCGCACCCCGTCGTAGTGCATGCTCGCGCGCACCGCGGCCTCGTCCTTGTGATCGAGGATGAGATGGAGCTGCGCGCGCAGCTCGGTGACCGGCGCGCGGAACAGCTCCTCCTTGGGAAAGCTGTTGAACGCCGCGATCAGCTCCTTGTAGTTGTGCGAGCCCGGCGCGGCGTGCTCGGCCTCGATCACCTCGCGCAGTTTCGCGCGCAGCACCGGGATGTGCTGCGCTTCCTCGGAGTAGGCCTTGGAGGTGAAGAGGCCGACGAAGCGGTCGAAGCCGGCCACCTCGCCGCCGGGGCCGCTGCGCCGGATCGTGACGTCGTCCATCAGGCCGCGCCGATGGACCTGAGACATCGTGTGGGTCTTGCCCATGATCAGCGCCGGGCCCTCGAACAGCATCTTGCGATGGTCGGGCTTGAGCTCCTTGAGATCGACCGGCTGCGCGTAACGCGAGCGGCCTAAATCGCGCAGCAGGCCGAGCGCGGAGTTGGGCGACTCGAAATCGACCGCGAGCGCGCGGCTGCCGTTCTCCTTGCGGATCCGGTAGCGCCGGTAGCCGAGAAAGACGAAGCCGCCGCCGACCAGCCAGCGCAACAGGTCGCGCACCTCGACCAGCTCGCGCTGCGCCGCGGTCTCTTCGCAGATTTCCAGCGCCCGCGCCGTCATCGCTTCGAAATCGCCGGTCGCCTCGCGCACCTGCTCGAGCACTTGTTTGAGGCCCGCGGCAATCCGCTCGGCGTCGTGCGCGCCGCCCTCCAGGCGCAGTTCGAGATGAACGAAGGATTCGGACTTCTCGGCCGCGCGCTGCTCTTCGAGCGAGACCAGGCGGCCGCCGCTGTCGCGTTCGGCCGAGAGCACGGGATGCATCAGGAGCCCGACGCCGAGGCCAAGATGATGAAAGTATTCGAGCGTGCTGTCGATGATGAACGGGCAGTCCTCCATCACCGTCTCGGCAAAACCGCCGGCGCCGCCGCTGCGCGGCTTGAGCACGACACGGACCTTGATCGGTTCGGTGCGGAGCGAGAAGAACTCCAGCGCCTCGGCGTCGATCCGCGCGCGCCGCTCGGCCGGGATTTGCGCCGCGAGGTCGGCCGAGAGCGCGCCGAAAAGGTGCGCCGCGAAAATTTCGAGCCATCGCGCGCGCTCGCGCGCGGCTTCCGGGACGGTCGTGGAGGTTTGTGCTTCGCTGGCCAACGCTGTCACCTGGAAATCCGAATCGCAGAGGATGCCGGACGGACCCGTGCAGAAATTATAGGTCGCCTGCGGCGCGCACAGCTATACCGCCGGACATCACTTCGGCGATGGGATAAGATTTGAACCGCATTCGCGCGCATCCGCTCCTTCTATGGCAGAGGTCGAGATAACCGCAATGACATTCGGGCCGTTCGGGGTCGGACGGCTCGACGGCAGGGCCGTGATGGTGCCGAACGCGGCGCCGGGCGACCTGCTCGAGGTTACGGTTACCGAGCAGCGCGCGGGCCATCTGGTCGCGCGCGCCGAGCGCGTGCTCAAGCCGGGCGCGGCGCGCCGCACGCCGCCCTGTCCCTATCTGCCGCGCTGCGGCGGATGCGATTGGCAGCAGATCACCTACCCGGAGCAAGTGCGATTCAAGGCGGAGGTCGCCGCGGCGGCGCTCAATCGCGCGCTCGGCCTCCAATTCGATCCTGCGAGGCTGGTCGAGCCGGCGCCGCAGGAGTTCGGTTACCGGGCCCGCATCAGGTTCAAGGCCGCGCGCGGCGGACGGCTGGGATTTTATGAAGCGGGCAGCCGCCGCCTGGTCGAAGTCGAACGCTGCATGGTGGCGGCGGAGCAGATCCGGATGCCGCGCGAGTTCGCCCTGGCGATCGAATGCGAAGAGATCGAGGTCGTCGCCGACCGCGGCCGCGAAGTGCTGGTCGCGCATCTGGCGCGGCCGCCCGGCCCGGCCGTGGTCGAGCGGGCGCGGCGGCTGGTCGCGGGCGACGCGCGGATTGCCGGCGCGGTGCTGCGCTCGAGCCGCGCGCGCGAGGTGGTCGGCGAAGCCTCGATCGCGGTCGCGCTCGAGCCGGGACTCGAACTCGAAGCCGACGCCGACCTTTTCAGCCAGGTCAATCGCGCGCAGAACCTGAAGCTGGTTGCCGCGGTGATGGAGATGGCGGCGGCGGGAATGGGCGCTCGCGTGCTCGATCTGTTTTGCGGCGCCGGCAACTTCAGCCTGCCCGCGGCGCGGCGCGGCGCGCAAGTGATGGGCGTTGACGCCGATGCGCTGGCGGTCGCCGCGGCGGCGCGCAATGCGCAGCGTCTGGGGTTCACGCGGGCGGAGTTCGCGGCGATGGCGGCGGCGGAGTTGGCGCAGTTTCTGCTCCGCGCGCGCTACCGGCCCGACGTTGTGATCCTGGATCCGCCGCGCAGCGGCGCGCGCGACCTGATCGAGCCGCTGGTGCGAATGCGCGCAGCGCAGGTGATCTACGTTTCGTGCGACGTGGCGACGCTCGCACGCGATCTGCGCGCGCTGTGCGCAGGCGGCGGCTATCGGATCGCGGCGCTGCGCGCGTTCGATTTTTTTCCGAACACGCATCACATCGAGGTCGTTGCTCAAGCGGTATTGACTTCGGCGCCGACCCGTTCCTAATCTGGATTGTCGACCCGGCCCTTTTTCCCGCCCGGCAGAGGGTCAGCAAAGCGATGCCCAAGCAGGAAAAGGAAAAGCCGCCGCGTCCGAAGATTACGATTATTCCTGGCCGCGGCGTTGCCCAAACCATCAACTATCTGCTCGAGGATCGCGATGAGCTCGAATGGATTATCGCGGTCGGGCGTACCAAGAACGGCGAGCTGTTCTTCTACGATACCGGCGGCGACATCGTCGAAGACCTGGGTACCCTGGAATACCTGAAGGCGCGTATCGTGCGCGCGCATTTCGGCGACGAATACGAATGAGCGCCGCGCGCGCTCGCGCCGCCGCCTGAAGATCCGGGTTTGCCGATAGTCCCGCTCCGGGTCTCAGCCGGCCCTCCGCAACAACTTCAACTCGAGACCGATCCGCCTCCGCGAAGGCGGCGACGCGCAGGCGCCCGCTCCGATGCGGCGCTCGCGCCCGCCGGCGCTCCGGCGAACCGATTCGGCAGGACGCAGTGAACGCGGCCTGAAGCGAAAGCAATCGGAACTAATCGGGAGTGATCGCGTTCGGATACTTTTTGTAGATCTTCTCGGCGGCCGTGAAATCGCCCATCGCCGCATCGTAGTCGCCCTTGAAGTAGGCGCGCTGGCCGTCGAGAAACAGTTCCTGCATATGCTGCGCGCTGGAGCCCGAGACCTTGGCGCGCCACACGTCGCGCGACACTTTGGTCATCGTGTTGAAAACATCTTCTTTGCGGAATTTGTGCGTCGCGGGCGGCGGAGCGGTCGGCGCAACGGCCGTTTCCGCCTGCGCGAGCGCGGGGACCGAATACGCGCCGGCAACACAGGCTCCTGCCACGACACCCAAGAGCGCTAACTTCCAGGATTTCATCGCGTAGACCCTCCCCGGTTCAGGCGGCACATTTTTTTAGGGTGCCATTATCCAAGAAGCCTCGATCGGGCGCAACTGCGGATGAATAAAAGATGCGTGCGCGATTCGCGCCCGGAAGCACCCGTGCCGGCCGCGCGCGGCGCGGCTAATTCTCGAAGTCCCGATCCCGAAGTCCCGATTCTGGAAGTCCTAATCCTCGAAATCCTGCTCGGGCGGGCGCGCATAGATAAGGCCGCCGTCGATCTCGAGCGGCACGCGATAAAGGAATTTTCCACAGGCGCTCGGCGGGCCCGCGATACATTCGCCGCTCGCCGGCGCGAAGTAGGCGTTGTGCGTCTGGCACATCAGGTAGCGCCCTTGCTCGGCGAAGAACTGGTTGTCGATCCAGTCCATCGCCATCGGCACGTGACGGCAGCGGTTGACGTAGGCGTGAAAATCGCCGCGGAAATTGATCAGGAAACATTCCTCATCCGCACCGCGCACCGGCAGCATGAATTTCATCGACTCGCCGGGTTTGAGCGCATTCGCCGGGCACACGCGGAAGCGGACTGCGCCGCGTGTCACGGCGCGGCGTGCGCGGGCGCCGCCCGTGCCTTTAAGGCTCCGGCCTCGGCTATTGCCGCGCGTCGTCGCTCGCGTCCCATCCCGATCCATGTGATTGCGGCCTTTCCATCCGCAGATGCGCCGATCATTATATAGCCTTAACCGCGCCGCGCCGCTCGCCCCGGAGCATCGACATCGATGGACAAGCCGATAATTCGCCCGGTCGAAGCCTTTCCGATGGAACAGCAGGACCAGACGCTCATCTGTCTGCGCGATCCGTCCGGTCTTGCGCCCGAACCGATGATGCTCGGGATGGGCGCCTATTTTCTGGTGACGCTGTTTGACGGGACCAACTCGACGCTCGATTTGCAGGCCGCGTTCAGCCGCCGCTTCGGCGAGATCATCCCGTCCGAGAAGATCCGCGAGCTCATCGTCGCGCTCGACCGCGCCGGGTTTCTCGATTCGCCGGCCTTCGCGGAGCGGATGCGTGCGTTGCGCGAGGAGTTCGGCCAAAGCCCGGCGCGGGCGCCGGCGTTCGCGGGGCTCTGCTATGAAACCGAGGCCTCGCGGCTATGCGCCGAGATCGAGTCGTTCTTCGAACGTCCGCATGCGCCCGGACGCGACGCGCTGGCCGCCGCGCCGCCTTCGTCCACCGGGCAGGCCGCATCGCTCGCCGGGCTCATCGCGCCGCATATCGATCCGCGCCGGGGCGCTGCGGCATACGCATGGGCCTACAACGAGCTTCGCCGGAGCGAGCGCCCGGAACTGATCGTCATCCTGGGTACTTCGCACTATGGCGCGGGACCCGAGTTGTTCAGCGCCACGCGCAAGGATTACGCCACTCCCCTCGGCGCGGTGCCGACCGATCGTGCGTTCGTCGAACGGTTGGCGGCCCGCTATGCGGGTGCGCGCGGCGGCGACCTCTTCGCCGACGAGATGCTCCATCGCAACGAACACTCGATCGAGTTCCAGGCGCTCTTTCTGGCGTGGGCGCTGGGGGTGCAGGGCTACGAGGTCGCGCCGATCCTGGTCAGCTCGTTTCATCGGATGGTTGGCGCGAACGAGCGTCCCGCGGGCGCGGCGCGGGTCGCCTGCTTTCTCGATGCGCTGCGCGAGGAGCTTGCGGCCGAGCGCCGCCGCGTGCTGATCCTGGCCGGCGTCGATTTTGCCCACGTCGGGCGCAAGTTCGGCGATCCCTTCGGCCTCGACGACGGCGTGGCCGAGCGCGTGCGGCGCGAGGACCTTGCGCTCATCGACACCATCAAGGACGGCGATCCCGGCGCCTTCTTCGCCGACATCGCGCGCGACGGCGATCGGCGCAGGATTTGCGGCCTCGCGCCTATGTACACGCAGCTCGAACTGCTGAGCGGCCGGCGCGCGCGCCTGCTCCACTACGACATCGCGCTCGAGCCGCAGACCGACTCACTGGTCTCTTTCGCCAGCCTCGCCATCGACTGATGGCGCTATTGGTGCGCTTTGAGGAAGGCGCGGACGCGCGCTACGGCCGCCGGCGTGGCGTCGGGCGTCTTCCACTTCGCGATGAGTTCGCAGTCGGGCGCAAGCCGCGCGAGCTCCTCGGAGATCGGCGCCGGATGATAGAGATCGTCGCCCGCCAGGATCAGCATCGGCGTGCGGCAGCCGCGTACGAACTCGCGCGATACCGAGAAGACGAAGTCGCCGTCGTACATCCGTGCGCGGAAGGAATCGAACGCAGCCCGGCTGAGCTCCGGGCGTTCCTTCATTAGATCACCCGCCCATCCGTCGAACATCTCGTGAAACGCCGGCCGGTTGTCGCTGAGGCCAATCGGGTTTTGCAGCACGGCGGCGCCAACGCGCTCGGGTGCGAGCCGGGTAAGACCCAGGCAATATGAGGAGCCGATACATCCGCCGAGAAGGTGGGCGCGGCGCACTCCGAGATGGTCGAGCAGGGCGAGATGGTCGGCCGCATAGGTCTCCCATCCATCGGCCGCGCCGACGGGCGCACGCGAGCGGCCGGCGTTGCGCTGGTCCATCGCGATCACGCGGAAGTCCTGCGCCAGCTCGGCGGTGGGATCGAAGGGGCTGCGGCGCCAGAAATCGATGCTCGAGCGCATCCCGCCGGGCGCGAACAGGAGCACTGGAAAGCCCGATCCGTATTCCTCGTAGTAGAGCGAAACGTTCGCACGTTCGAAAATCGGCATGATTTCACCTCTCGTTTAGGCTGGAACGCCTCCTACAAAGAATAGGCCACGACCAGGCGGCCGGGTCTTTATTCTCAATCGCAGAAGGTCATTGCAGTCTCAATCGCAGATCGGGTGGGCGGCCGCCAATTCCGCGCCGCGGCCGTTCATCGTTTGGGTCGCCAGCGATTGTGCCCGAGTACCATGGCTAAACATCATGGCTTAGATTGCTGAATATTGGCGCAAGGATGCGGGACTTAGCCTTATTAACCACCTCCGCCTTCCTTCGTCAATTTAAAATTATCACGTTGATCGGTTCGCACAGACATTCTAATTTAGTCGGACATTGTACTCTGGATCTTCTTGGTTCAGTCCTTGGACAACGTAGAGCATCCATTCTTTACCAGCCGCGAATGCGATCTGATGGCGCAGGTCGCGCGCCGCCTGCTCCCCAATCTCGAAAGGACCGCGGAGCAGTGGGCCGAAAGCATTCAGCTCGCCGCGCCCTCAGACAAGATCCCGCGGATGCGCCAGACGTTGCGCCTGATGACGGTTCCCTTTCTGCACACTTTCTTCGAGCGATTGGCCGAGTGCGATCCGAAGGGTGCACTCGCCGCGCATGAGAGATTCATCGAAAGCGTGGTTCGCAGCCAGCTCGACGAGCCCGAGCGCCAGCGCGCCACGATCGAGGCGCTGTTCGCTTCCGCCCGTGCGGTGCGCGGCCTGCTGAAACAGGAGATCGGCCGCAGCCTCGACGGCGAAGAAGGGCAAGTCGGCGCGGAACTGCCGTTCAACCGGCTATGGAGCGAAGCGATCGAATCGACTGGCCGCGTCTATGTGCGGCTGCGCGAAGGACATCTGCGCCAGTTGTATGAGGATGCACGGCGAACCGCCGAGAAGCTGCGCGAAAGCGAAGAGCGCTTTCGGCTGATGGCCAAAGAAGCCCACGAGGCGCGCGACGCTGCGCTTGAGGCATCGCGGATCAAATCCGCCTTCGTGGCCAACGTGACCCACGAGATCCACACCCCGCTCAACATAATCCTGGGTTACGCCGACCTGATGGCCGAGCGGCTGGCCGCACTCGGCGACGATCGGGTGCGCGAGTACGCCGAACCGGTGCGGCGCGCGGGCAAGCGGCTGATCAATACCATCGCTTCGATCCTGGAAATTTCCAGGATCGAGGCGGGCGAATACCGGCTCGATCCGAAGCCGATCGCGCTCGGCGAATTCCTCGAAGGGCTGCTCCGGGAGTTCAAAATCCTGGCGGCCAAAAAAGGCCTTTCGCTCAGCGCCGAGGTAGCCGAGCCCCAGGCGGTCGTGACCTTCGATGAAGTCTGTCTCTCGAACACGCTGACCAACCTGCTGCAGAACGCGATCAAGTTCACCGAACGCGGAGAGGTGACGCTGCGGCTGTGGCGCGGCGAGGACGGCGCGCTCCGCCTGCAGGTGCGCGACACCGGCGTTGGAATCGACCCCCGCTATCTGCCGCACATCTTCCAGGCCTTCTCGCAGGAAAACCCCGGCCTGACGCGCAAATTCGAGGGCGTTGGCCTGGGGCTCTCGCTGGTCAGAAAATATCTCGAACTCAACGGCGCCGCGATCGCGGTCGCGAGCGAGAAGAACAAGGGCGCCGCGTTCACTATCCGTTTTGCGCACGAGGCAGTTCGCAGCGCCTGACACCAACGCATCGACATCGGCGACGAGAGCTTCGACATCGAGCAGACCTTCGAAACCCTGATCCCGGCGCGTCTCGACCGGCTGCCGTGGAGCGAATTCCACTGGCTGCTGGTGGTCGGCCTTGGCATCACCTGGGTGCTCGACGGGCTCGAGGTCACGCTGATGGGCGCGATCAGCGCGGTCCTGCAAAGCCCCACAGTGCTGCACTTCAGCGCGGCGCAGATCGGCGGGATAAGCTCGGCCTACCTCGCGGGCGCGGTGCTGGGCTCGCTGGTTTTCGGCCATCTGACCGATCGGCACGGGCGGCGCCAATTCTTTTTCATAAGTCTCGCCATCTACCTGGTCGGCGTCGGGCTGACCGCTTTTTCATGGAATCTCTGGAGTTTCGCGCTGTTCAGGTTCCTGACCGGCGCCGGCATCGGCGGCGAATACTCGGCGGTCAACTCCGCGATCGACGAGCTTATCCCGGCGCGGTTTCGCGGCCGCGTCGATCTCATGATCAACGGCAGTTTCTGGCTGGGAGCCGCGGCCGGGGCGGCGTCCACGGTGGTGCTGCTGAATCCGCGGATATTGCCGATCAATCTCGGATGGCGCCTGGGCTTCGGCGTCGGAGCGATTCTGAGCGCGTGCATCCTCTTTATGCGCCGGTACATCCCGGAGAGTCCGCGATGGCTGGTGACTCACGGCCAGCGCGAGGCGGCGGATGCGGCCGTTGCCGAGATCGAGCGGACCGTGGAGCGCGAGACGGGCGCGCGGCTCGCCGATCCGCCGGCCGACGAGGCGCTGCGGCTGCATGAACGGCGCCACTTCGGCCTCGGCGCCGTGCTGTGGCCGATGGTGACGCAGTACCGTTCGCACTCGGTGCTGGGCCTGGTGCTGATGGTCGCGCAGGCTTTCATGTATAACGCGATCTTCTTCACCTACGCGCTGGTGCTGACGCGCTACTACGGCGTGTCGCCGCATGCGGCCGGGCTCTACCTGCTGCCGTTCGCGTTGGGGAATTTCCTGGGGCCGGTGGCGCTGGGCCATTTCTTCGACACCATCGGCCGCCGGCAGATGATCAGCGCCACCTTCGCGCTCGCGGCGCTGCTGCTGATCGCGACCGGATGGCTCTTTGCGCGCGGCGACCTGACCGCGACCACGCAGGCGATCCTCTGGTCGGTGATGTTCTTTTTCGCCTCGCCGGCGGCGAGTTCGGCGTATCTCACGGTCAGCGAAATCTTTCCGCTCGAGATGCGGGCGCTGGCGATCGCGATCTTCTACTCCGCCGGGACCGCCGTCGGCGGCGTGGTCGCGCCGTGGTTCTTCGGCCGCCTGATAGATTCCCAATCGCGCACCGCGCTCTTTTGGGGCTACCTGGTCGCCGCGGCCCTGATGCTTGCGGCGGCGGTGGTCGAGGCTACCCTCGGGGTTGCGGCGGAGCGCACGAGTCTCGAGAAAATCGCCGCGCCGCTATCGTCGGCGCGCTGAGCGCGATTGAACGGACCGCTTCGCGGCCGTCACTTGGTCGCGAGAATCAGCGGCGAGACGTGCTCGGGCGCCGCCAGCGCCGTCACTTTCCTGAAGCCCGCCTCCTTCAGCCACTCGCGGTACTCGCCCATCGTGAAGACGTCTCCCGCCGGAGTGTTGATCAGCATATTGAGGCCGAACAGCAGCGCCGACGCCGGTCCGCTGCGATCGTCGTTGGGAACGAACTCGCCGATGAGCAGCATCCCGCCCTCTCTGAGCGCGCCGCATGCGCGCCGCAGCAGGCGCCTGCCCCACTCGGCGCCCTCGCCGTGCACGATATGGCCGAGGATCGCCAGGTCGTACCCCGTGCCGAAATCGAGTTCGCGGAAGTCGCCTTCGAGATAGTCGAAGCGGTCGGCCACGCCCCAGCGCTCGGCGTACTGGCGCGCGACCTGTGCGACCACCGGGTAATCGGCCACGGTCACGCGCGCGCGTTTGAGCGCCCGGGCGAAGGGAATCGACCATGGCGCCGCGCCCGCGCCGATATCGAGGATGCGGCCGATCCTGCGCCGCGCCGCCGCCGGCAGGCGCTTGACGGCGGCGCTGGCGGAAAGAAAGCTTGCCGGAAAGATCGCGGGAACCAGCTTGGAGAAGAACGCGGCGCGTTCCTCGGCGGTCGCGCCGGCCCGGACAGGATGGCCGCTCTTGACCACCTCGGCCAGCATCGACCAGGGGCCCATCAGCATCTTTCCGATCAGCGCGGCGTCGCCCATGTAGAGCGGCTTGCTGCGCACCAGATACTCGGCGACGCCCGGCTGGAGGCGGTAGTTCCTGGCGCTTTTCTTCAGGTACCCCATGCCGCACAGCGCGTCGAGCAGGCGGCGCGTTCCGTGCTCCGACGCGCCGGCCGCGCCCGCAATCTGCGCGGCGCCGGTCTTGCCGGCCGCGATATGGCTGAAGAGGTCGAGTTCGACTGCCGCGCCGAGCGCGAGACCTCTCCACGCGAAGTTCATCAGCTCTTCGTATATCTGCAG
>DASXMQ010000166.1:0-32281 GCA_036495625.1 Binataceae bacterium (SeqCode)
GTTCGCCGAAGGCTAGAATCCCTCCCGCGATCGGAATCACGTTCGAAATCGCGGACGAAAGCGGCATTGCGATGATCCCGCGGCCGATCGCGAACGAGTTCTGCAGCATCACCAGCCCCGCCACGTTGGCGGCGATCGTCAGGTAGGTGTAAGGACTCGCGGCAAGCACGGCTGCTAGCGCGGCAAGGTGGGGAGCACCAGCCAGCTCGTCGGCCAGCGGCTTGGTGTAGAGGCTTGCAAAGCCGAACGCGATTCCCGAGGCGGTTGCGACCGCCGCGGCGTTGCGCCGCAACCTTTGCCGAACCAGCAGCGCCGCCATGATCGCAACCGCGGCCAGCGAGGACAGCGTGAGCGCGGGCACATCGGGAGGGAGCTGCGCAGCGCCGGCGCCGAGCGACGCGGCAAGCATCAGCGCGGCCACCAGGAACGCGCCAATGCCGAGCCATTCCCAGACTCGCGCGCGCTCCTTGAGAAAGACCACCGCGAGCGCGACGAACAGCACGATTCCGCCCTGCATCGCTACTGCCATCATCGAGACCGGCGCGCCGGCGAGCGCGACCATATACAACGCATAGCCGGCCGTCTGCACCGCGAGTCCTCCGGTCCATATCGGATCGCACACCCAGGCCGCGAGCGCGCCGGCGATGCCGCGTCCGCCCGCGATAGGCAAGGCGTGCGCGCGCATTTTCATCATCAGCAGGCCCAGGGCCAGCAGCAGGCTGGCAAGGACGCCCAGCGCAAGTTTCTGCGCCAGCACGCCTCTAGGCCCTAACCATCGGTGATCTCACGCATCACGCCGGTCGGCGAAATGATAAAGCGCCGGCCGCCCCATGACACCTCGTTGCCGACGAGGCTTGCCGCCCAGATCGCCGCCATCAGCAGATCCTTGAGCGGCACCAGCCAGACGTCGCGCAGCAACTCCGGAAGCTTGAGCGCGCGCGCGAGGATCAACGCCGAACTCGCCAGGCGCGCCGCGATCACGCCGGCGCAAAGGGCCGCCGCGGCGGCGCTCGCGCCGGTCGCGGCGAGCATCACCAGCGCCCACAGGGGGCCGTTTATCATGATGGTCAGAAGGCTCAGTGGGCGCATGATGCGATAAGTCCGCGCCCAGCGCAGCTTGCGCTGCCAGAACTCGCGGAGATCCCGTTCTTCGGAGCCAGAGGTAACGAGCGAACGCGAGAGCCGGATTTCCCAACCTTTTTCGGCCACTGCGCGGCCCAGCTCGAAGTCGTCGGCGAGCTTCTCGCCGAGTGCGCGCATGCCTCCGGCGGCTTCCAGGGCCGTGCGGCGCACCGCGATGGTCGCGCCGAAGGCATAGCGCAGCGGTTCGACGGCGACCGCGAGCATCACCTGCGGCGTGAAATCGGTGTTGATAAACGACGCCGCCAGACGCGACGCGAACGAGCCGGTCGGCCGCGCGCGATAGGCGCACGTCATCATTCCCACGCGCTCATCGGCAAAGAGTTCGCCGACGAGCCGCTCCAGGTGGCCGCGCTCGACCGAGATGTCGGCGTCGCTCAGCACGAAGGCGTCGGCGCGCTCGGCGCGCTCGGCCATACGGATGACTTTGGCTATCTTGCGGTTGGCGACGCCGGGCTCGTCGCCGATGATGAGCGTGATGCTCGCGTATGGATAGCGAGAGCGGAGCGCGACCGGCGCTTCGGCGGCGCGATCCTCGTAGCTCGGGACGGCGAAAAAGAAGTCGGCGCGCGGATAGCCGCTTTCAAGGTAGCTGGTGAGATTGGCGAGCAGATTGGAGGAGAGCCCGGAGAGCGGTTTCAGCACAGCGATGCGCGGCGGCGGCTTGGGGAGCGGCGGCGGCGTATCGGCGGCGCGCACGGCGAAGCGCATCGCAGCGATTGTAGAAGCCGCATAATAGACCAACGAGCTCGCGAGGCCGAGCGCCGCGAGCCAGAACAACGCGGTATTCACGGGAGGTTGAGTGTCCCGCGCGCGTCCGGCGGCGCGCCACCGCGCGAATCGGCGGACGCCAAAGATTCACGGGCGAGGGCTGCCGCGCGCACGAACCGCGCGGCTAGGCCGAGGCCTGCTCGGCCATTGAAGCCTGCGCCCGCCGCTGGCGCATCGTTGAAAGAAACTGTCCGCCCTCTTTGAGCAGCCGTTTGCATTCCTCGCGCGAACTCGCCATCTTGCGCATCGCTTTGAAGATATAGCGCGGGCGGAAGTAGAAGCTGCGGTAGAAGCGCTCGACGGCGCCGTAGATCTCGTCGTTGCTCAGCCCCGGATATTTGATCGTGCACTTCTGATAGCCCGACTCGTCGAGCAGCGGGTTGACCGCGAGATAGCCGTTCTTGACCACGTAGTTGTATAGCTCGGTCCCGGGATAGGGCGAGGCGAGCGAGACCTGGATGGTCTCGCAGTCCATCTCGCGCGCAAAACGCATCGTCTCCTGGATCGTCTCGCGGGTTTCGCCGGGCAGACCGAGGATGAAGGTGCCGTGGATCAGGATGCCGATTTCGTGGCAGTCGCGGGTAAAGCGCCGCGCGCGGTCCAACCGCACGCCTTTCTTGATGTTCTTGAGGATCTGGTCGTTGCCGCTCTCGTAGCCGACCACGAACAACCGCAGCCCGCCATCCTTAAGCACCTTGAGGGTTTCGTAATCGACGTTCGCTCGCGAATTGGTTGACCAGGTGATGCCAAGCGGCTTGAGGAGTTGGGCGATCTTGCGCGCCCGGCCGGGATCGGCGGTGAAGGTGTCGTCGTCAAAGAACAGTTCCTTCATCTTGGGGAACTTGCTCTTCATCGCGACGACTTCCTCGTAAACGTTTTCGGGACTGCGCACGCGGTAGCGATGGCCCTGGGTGACCTGCGGCCACAGGCAGAAAGTGCAGCGCGCCGGACATCCGCGCCCCGTGTATATCGAGACGTACGGATACTGGCAGTACGGGCTGTTGTACTTCAGGTAATCGAGGTTATTTTCATAGATTTCGGTGACGAACGGGAGCTTGTCCAACTCTTCGTTGGTGAGTTGGGCGCGGTCGGGGTTGTGATGAATCGCGCCGTTTTTGCGATACGAGATTCCGCCCACCTTGCTCCAATCCCAGCCCTGCGCCACTTCGACCATCGAGTGGTCGAACTCGCGCCGCCCGGCGATATCGATCGCCGATGAGACCTTGAGCGTCCCTTCGGGCTCGGCCGTGGGATGGCCGCCGACGAAGGCAATGATGCAATCGGGATTGGCGGCCTTGATAGCCTCGGCCGTGCGTGCGTCCATCCGCAGCGAAGGGGTCGAGGTGTGGATCACTACGAAATCGTAATTCCTGGCCTCTTCGACCGTGCGCTTGAGGTCGTAGCCGTGGGGTGGGGCGTCGAGCAGGCGCGCTCCCGGGATCATTCCGGCCGGGTAGGCGAGCCAGGTCGGATACCAGAACGACCAGACCTCACGGGTGGCCTGGTAGCGCGAGCCGGCGCCGCCGTCAAAGTCCTCATAGGAAGGAGGATTCAGGAAAAGCGTCTTCATCACGTCCATATTCTGGTCGTCTCCACGAGCCTGTCCGACTGGTTAGGTGGGAATATACAAACCGCCGGGGGCGCAAGCAATATCGTCCGGGAACGAATTATTGGCGAAAGTGCCTTCCTATCCGGCACGCGCGGCTCCCGGCAGATGCAGCGCCTCGTCCGATCATAATAAGCTTGCGGCGAAATGCCCGACTTAGAGCGTCGCGACGAGTCGCTGCTTTCGCGTCCGCTTTTCGTGCGCCGGATGGTCCGATGGGCCATGGTCGCGGGTGCGGTGTTGATTGGATCGCTCGCACTCGGCGTCTGCGGTTATCATTTCATCGAGGGATTGCCGTGGATCGACGCGCTGCTGAACGCGTCGATGATCCTTGGCGGGATGGGCCCGGTCGATCCGATTCACACCAGGCCGGGCAAGCTCTTCGCGTCCTTCTATGCGCTTTACAGCGGGCTCGCGATCATCAGTGTAGCCGGGCTGATGATCGCTCCGGCGTTCCATCGGATGCTGCACAAGTTTCATCTTGAAGGGCGGGCGGCAGGTACGGATCCGAAGAAACCCAAAGAACGCACCTTGCGCTGACGGCCGGAGACCCGCGGCAAGCTTGGTCAGCGCCGGCAGAAAAACAATGCGCTTCAGACTTCCGCTGATGTTGCGCGCAGCGGCGGCGTCTCGGTGAGCACGAAGGCCACCACGCCGGTCAGATTGCCGAGCACGGTTGCTGCGAACCACAAGAGCCCGAGTGCGATCGCGTCGGACTTGGGCATTCCGGCCATCCCGAACAGCATCAGGTAGGCGGTCTCGCGCACGCCGAGGCCGTTTAGCGTCACCGGCAGGCTCGCAAACACGTTGGCGACGGGGACGCACAGCACGAAGAGCGCAAGCGGCGCCGAGAGCCCAAGGCCGCGCGCCAATATCCACTGGCAGATCGCGAGTGAAACCTGCAGCGCGATCGAGAGCGCGATCGCCGGGATCATCGCGAGCGGCCGCCTGAGGTAGGGTGCGATCGTCGCCGCCAAGGCGGCGATTCGCCCGGGCATCCGCGCCGCCAGCTTGCCGATAAGCGGCAGGGCGGCAAAGCCGGCCACGGAAATCAGTCCGACCGCGATCGTTGGCAGGGTAAGCGACCGCGGCAATTTGGCGCTCATGGCCGCCGCGGTAGCGGCGGCGAGCCAGAACAGTCCGATCAACCCAACGATGCGGTCGGCGGCGACCGAAGCGATCGCGTCGGCGAGCCGCTGATGGCGCCGGCCGAGATAGATCGCGCGCAGGGCGTCGCCACCCACCAGCCCCGGCACGAAAACGTTGGTGAACATCCCGATGAAGGCGTAGCTCAGGTAGTCGAAGAACGGCGCGGGAATTTTCAGGATCGCTCCCAGCAGGCTCCAGCGATACGCCGACATCACCTGTCCGGCAACGAACAATCCCACCGCGATGAAGAACAGGCCGATCCGTTCGCGCGCGAGCTGATGGAGCACCGGGCGAAGATTGTAGTGCCAGAGCAGCAGCGTAACGATGATCAATCCCGCGCCCGCGCGGAGCGCGAAACCGAAGAGCGCACGGCCGCGGCTGGCGGCGGCGGCTACTGGCGGCGGCTCGGTGAGCGGCGCTATCGCGCCCGCGGCAGGTTCAACTTGCATATCGCGGCTCGCTTGCCTTGAGGATCGCCCGCTTGTGCCATTCCGATCCGATCACGGTAAATTCTCCCAGCCGCCCGCGCAGCTGCTCGAGTTCGCGTTGGTCGATAACCAGGACCACCGGTCCCGGCGCGTTCCACAGCCGCAGCACATCATCCTCGGAGCGGAAGAAATAGCGGCTGCCGTCGGCCGCATGCACCTCTCCGAACGCGAGTTCGGTCGGCGCGCCGACAAGGATCACGCGCCGGCGCGTATAAAACGGAAGCGCCTGGACGTAGCGTGGGTAACAGATAAGCGTCGCGTCGGGCGCACGCGCCTCGACTTCGCGCGCCAGCGCCGCGTAGGAACGCAGCGGCTCCGCTTCCAGGCGAACATAACTGCCCGCGCCGAGCGCGGTCGCGGCGACGAGCACCATTGCTGCAAGCCCCGCATCCAAGCGCCAGTGGCGAAAGATCTCAGCCACCAGCGCGCCCCCGGCCGCGCCGATCAGGCCGAGCGCGTAAAGCGCGGGCCGCGCCGCTACGACATAGGGACTGCTGAAGAGCGGCGCCGTCATCGCCGCCACCAGCATTGCCACTCCCATCAGGGCGAGTACGACGCCGGCCGCGGCGAAGCCGAAGCGTAGGCCAAGCGGTTCGTGGCCGGAGCGCACGCCGGGTGCGAATGCGCGCGAGAATATTCCGTCGGCGAGCAGCACCGCGATCGGCGCGGCGGCGGGCAGGATATACGGAATAAGCTTGGCGCTGGCCGCCGAGAACATCGCGATCACAACCGCTGCGGCGACGATAGAGAAGCGGCCCGCGGGTGTGCGCGCGAGGTCCCGCCAGGCGATGAACGGAGCCATCAGCGTCCAGGGCATCATTCCGGCGGCCAGCACCGGCACGTAGTAGTAGAACGGCTGGCCGTGGCTGTAGCCCGACTCGAAGAAGCGGCGCAGATGCTCGCCGACGAAATAGAAATCCACGAAGCCGGGTTCGCGGATCGCGATCGCGATAAACCACGGCGCGGCGATGAGCGCGACCATCGCGCCGCCGGCCAGCGCATGGAAGCGGCCGATCGCGCCGGAGAGCTCGCCCTGCCACCAGAGAAAAATTGCGAGCGTAAGGATTGGAATCGCCGCGGCTACCGGCCCCTTGGCAAGCAGGCCCATCGCGATCGCCGCGTAGCCGATCCAGCACCACCATCGGCCACCCTCGCTCCAGTGGAGAAAAAGCGCGAACAGCGCCACCGTGACCGAGGCCGCGAGCAGCATGTCGGTGGTCAGCACCTGCGCCATCACGGCATACAGCGTCGAGGTGGCGAGAATCGCGCCGGCCAGCAGCGCTCGCCCGCGGCCCATCGTCCGGCGCACGAAAATCCAGGTCATCAGCACGCCTCCGAGCGCCGCGAGCGCCGGCGTCAGCCGCGCGGCGAATTCGTTGACGCCGAAGATCGCCATCCAGAGAGCGCCGAGCCAGTACAGCAGCGGCGGCTTCTCGACGTAGGCGACGTAATTCAGATGCGGCACGATGAAGTTGCGTGCGGCGAGCATCTCGCGCGCGATCTCGGCGTAGCGCGCCTCGTCGGGCTCCCACAGGCCGTAGCTGCCGAGATGAAAGAAGAAGATAGCCGAGGCCAGGCCGATGAGCGCGAGCGCGTCGGCCGCGGGTGCGCGCCAGAGCGCGGCCCGTGCCGCGGGCGCGGAAGCGAGAGCCGGTTCGATGGGCGCGGGCTCGGACACGACGCCCAAGTGTATCGTGCGGAGCGCGCCGGCGCAGCCATGCGCGAGCGCGCCACGCGTTGGCCGCTACAGGCCGGCGGCTCCGCCGCCCTTGCGCGGATCGAAAGCGCCGTTCAGATCGCCTGGCGCGATCGCGATCGCGCCGACCGCGCCCAGCGACGGCACTTCCTTCAGCCGATAGCCCATCTGCTCGAGCGCGCTGCGTGTGGCCGGCGGCATCGCGGCCTCGACGAACACCACGTCGGGCGCGGCCTGCTCATGCACCCGCGGTTCGTCGACCGCCGCCGTGGGCGCCAGATGGAAGTCGAGCACGTTGACCGCGACCTGCACTACGCCGCTGATGATCGTCGGGCCGCCCGAGGCGCCGGCCGTGAGCACGGGACGGCCGCGGCGCATCACGATTACCGGCGACATGCTGGAGAGCGGACGCTTGCCGGGTGCAATCGCGTTGGCGGCGGCGCCTTCGAGCTTGAACACGTTGGGCACGCCCGGGCCGGCGGCGAAGTCGTCCATCTCGTCGTTGAGCACGAGGCCGAGGCCCGCGACCATCATCTTGGCGCCGAAGATCGTGTTGATGGTGGTGGTGACCGCGACGACGTTGCCGTCCTTGTCCACCACCAGCAGGTTGGAAGTGCCGTGGTCCGCGGCCGGCGCGAGATGGGCGGGCGCGCCGCGATGGAGCGCGCGCTGCAAGGCTTCATCGATATGGCGCTGCGAGAGCAACTGATCGATCGGCACGTGGACGAAATCCGGGTCGGCATACCGATCACGGTCGATAAAAGCCTGGCGCATGATCTCGATAAGCCGCGCCAGGTAAGGCGGCGAGTCGGCGCCCAATCCGGCGACCGGCGCGCTCGCGAGCATCCCGAGGATTTCCAACACCACGCCGCCCGACGACGGCGGCGGCATCGTCCAGACTTCATAGCCGCGGTAGGCGCGATGAAGCGGCGCGCGCCACACCGGCCGGTATTGCGCGAGATCTTCGGCGCTGACCAGTCCGCCGTGCGCTTTCATCCACTCGGCCAGCGTGCGCGCGATTTCACCGTGGTAAAAGCGCGTCACCGGATCGTCGCCGAGCGAGCGCAGCGTCGCGCCGAGCGCCTTTTCATGCAGGATGTCGCCGGGCTTGGGCGCGGCGCCCGCCGGCGTCAGGTAAGTCGCCTTCAGCCCCGGGTCGGCCGCTAATTCCGTAGAGGTGCGCGCGATGTCCTGCACCATATGATCGGTTGCGGGAAAGCCCTGCTCGGCGAGCCGGATCGCGGGCGCGGCGACGGTGGAAAATTTCATCGTGCCGAAGCGGCGGAGCGCGGCGTCGAGCCCCGCAATCTCGCCCGGCACGGCGACCGCCAGCGGCCCTGCGCGGGCCAGCGCCTCGTCGGTCTTGCCGCCGCGCACGTACATCGTGGCGCTCGCCGCCATCGGCGCGCGCTCGCGATAGTCGAGCGCGTAAAAGCTGTGCGTGCGGGCAAGGTAGATCAGCATGAAGCCGCCCCCGCCGATCCCGCAGGAAGCCGGGTTGGTCACGCCGACCGCAAGCGAGGTCGCGGCGGCGGCGTCGATCGCATTGCCGCCGCGGCTTAAGATTTCGGCCCCGGCGCTCGCGGCGAGAGCGTTTTCGGCCACCACCATCGCGTGATGCGCGTCGGTGGCGCGGGCCGGGGCGGACAGCGCGCAGAGCGCGGCCAGGGCGCAGAACGCGGTCAAGACGCGAAACGCGGTCAAGACGTGGAGCGCGGGCGCGGCGAACGCGCCAGCGCGCCGCGCCGGCGCGGCCGAGGCAAACCGATCTTGAGCGGAAAACATTCCCGCCTTTCTAACAGCGTCGTCCGCCCAAGGAAAGCTGGCGCCGGTGATGCGGGCGGCGAAGTTCGGCTTCATGATCGAATCGGAGACCGGTTAGATTTTGCGCGCGCGAAGTGCTTTGATCGCATTCACCTCAGCGCGCTGCCGTGCGAGCGCGCGGCGGCGCCAATCCAGACCGAGAGGAACACCCGATGGAATTCGACGAAATCATCTACGAGAAGGCCAACCGCGTTGCCGTAATCACGCTAAACCGCCCCGCGCGGCTCAATGCCTGGACTCCGAAAATGGAATCCGAGCTGCGCGAGGCCCTGCTCGACTCCGAACACGACGACAAGGTGGGCGCGATCGTCATTACGGGCGCCGGCAAGGCCTATTGCGCAGGCGCCGACATGGGCACGCTCAATCGCGTCGCCGACGGCACGACCTCGGCGGTGCAGGCGGTGTCGGGCGAGGTAACCGGAACCAGCGAGACGCGGGCGGACTTTCGCCAGCGCTTTTCATGGATCGCCGGACTCAGCAAGCCGGTGATTGGCGCAATCAACGGCGCGTGCGTGGGGATGGGCTTCACCACCGCGCTCTATCACGACATCCGGATTGCCTCGGAGCGCGCGCGGATGGGCCTCATCTTCGTCCGCCGCGGCCTGGCGATCGAGCACGGTGCAAGCTGGCTGCTGCCGCGGATCGTGGGTTTGTCCAACGCGCTGGAACTCGCGCTGAGCGGGCGCATTCTCGACGCCGAGGAGGCGCTGCGAATCGGCCTCGTGAGCCGGGTCGTTGCGCACGAGCAGTTGATGCCGACGGCGCTGGAGATGGCGGGCGAGATAGCTACCAACTGCTCTCCGCTCGGAGTCGCGCACGCCAAGCGCCTTATCTATCACCATCTGTCGTCTGATCTTGGCGCGGCGCTGGCCGAAGAGAATGAATCGATCGCGACGATGACGCACTCGGAGGATTTCAAAGAAGGGATCCGCGCCTTCCAGGAAAAGCGCGCGCCACGCTTCATGGGCCGCTAAGGCGGGGCCGGCGGGGATCGCGCAGAGTCGGCCAAAGATTCGGAGAGTCGCGGAAGATCGCGGAGAGTCGCGTAAGATCGCGAAACTGACTGCAGGCGAGCGCTTCGCGCGCCGGTCCGCGGCTCGCTTCGGTCGACCTGGTTACCTCTCGCTGGTTACGTCTCGCGGGCTACTTGTCGAGCGGATGCTTGAAGCGGCGGTCGGGATGGCGCACGGTCAGCACCGCACATCCGGCCTTCTGCACCACGCGCTCGGCCACGCTGCCCAGCAGCACGTGCGCAAGCCCCGAGCGGCCGTGCGTTCCGAGTACGATCAGATCGACGCCTTCGGTTTGCGCGGCGTGGATGATTTCGAGAAACGGGGCGCCGACGCGCAGGAGGCTCCGCGCCTTGATTTGAGCGTCGCGAAGTTGGGCGACGATCTTGTCGATCTCGCGCTGCGCTCCCAGCCGCTGCTCCTCGGCGATCTGGTTCATCGCGCTCACGTCGAAGGCCGGTCCCAGCTCGCTCACCATCACCGGCGGTAGCGGCTGGTCGACGTGCAGCACGGTCACTTCGGAGCCGAACTTGCGCGCGAGTTCTTCGGCAAACCGCTGCGCGTTGAGCGAGTCGTCGGAAAAATCGGTGGCTAGCAGAATCTTCTTGAGTTCAGGCACAGCTGACAGACCATACGCTTGTCGCGGCGCTGCGGGCAAGCGGTCGGCGGGGTGGATTCTGAGTATCGCGGCGCATTAGAATCGGCACCTGGACATAGCGGCGCATGAAACAGTCCGACATCACAAGGTTGCGCGACTTCGAGCGCGCCTGCGACGAGCTTTTTGATGAATGGCTGGGGCGATGGCACGGCGCAGCCACCGAGGCCGTTTCGCCGAGCGCAGTCATAGTGGACCGCGGCGATCGGTACGAAGTGCGTATCGAGGCGGCAGTCGAGGATCCCGAAGTGATTCACGTCGAGGTCACCGAGGCGAGCTTGACCGTGCGCATCCCCGCCGGGACTGATCCAGACGTAGAGCGTCGGATGAGTTTCACGCATGCGGTCGATCAAGAGAGCACTACGGCGCAATGGGCGGACGGTATACTGACTATCGTATTGCCCAAGCTGCGCGGTCGGCGCGTCAAAGTACAATAGAGAGCAATTCGAACAAGGGAAGCGATGATGGCCGAGGGGGACGACAAGAAGCCCGCGCCGGCGCCGCAGGGGCAGGCGCTCAAGCCTGCGGCCTCGCCGGTGGAGCTCCGCGTGGACGAATTGCGCGGCCGCTCTCCGCTTGGCCCCGACGATCTGGTGAAGGCGGCGCGCGACGGCACCCACGAGCTGCTCGGGCAGCAGCGGGCGCTCGACGCGGTACGGATGGCGATTGGGATCGGCGCGCCCGGCTACAACGTCTTCGTGAGCCGGGTGCGGTCCCGCCGCGAGCGCGAGTCGATCGTTCGCATCCTGCAGCAGCAGGCGGCGGCGATGCCGACGCCAGGCGACTGGGTTTACGTCAACAACTACAAGAGCCCGGAGTCGCCCGCGGCGATCTATCTGCGCGCCGGGCAGGGCGCCGAGTTGCGCGACGGGATGCGCGATCTGGTCAGCTTCCTCATCGAGCAGCTGCCCAAGGCCTTTCGCCGCGAGGACTTCGACCAGGAGCGCAAGGCGCTGCGCGAGAAGTACAACCACCGCGCCCAGGAGCTGTTTGCCCAGCTCGAGAACGCGGCACGCGAGCGCGGCTTCGCGATCCAGGGCACGACTTCCGGCCAGGTGATTTTCATTCCGCTCTTCGACGGCAAAGCGCCCGAGTCGCCCGACGACCTCAACCGCAAGATGCAGGAGCTTCCCGAGGCCGAGCGCGAGCGGCTGGCCAAGGCGCAGGCCGAGCTCGCCGACCTGTTCTCCACCATGGCGATGCATCAGCAGGAGCTGATGCGCGAGCTGGTCGGAGAGATCCGCCTGATCGAGCGCACTTTCGCGGCCCGTCTGATAGCGCCGGCCGTCGCCTCGCTCAAGGCGCGCTTCGAGAGCGAGGCCGTAACGAACTATCTCGACCAGGTTGCCGAGCATATGCTCGACCACCTGGATCGCTTTCGCGAAGCCGCCGACGCGGGGCCCGAGGCCGCGCCGCGGCCACTGCCGCCGCAGCGCGCCGAAGGCCCGGAAGAGGGCCGGTTCTTCGAATACCAAGTCAACGTGGTGGTCGATAATGGCGGGCGCCGCGGCGCCCCGGTGATCGCCGAGGACGCGCCGACCTATCGCAACCTGTTCGGCACGATCGAACGCTGGATCGACCCGACCGGCCGCAGCGCAACCAATTTCACGCGTATTATCGGCGGCTCCCTGGTGAAGGCGCACGGCGGCTTTCTGCTCTTCGACCTCGACGACGCGATCGTCGAGCCGGGCGTGTGGAAGGCGCTCAAGCGGACGCTCAAGACGGGCCGGATGACGCTCGAGACCCTGGAACCGTTTCCGTTTTTCATGGTGAGCGGGCTCAAGCCCGAACCGATCGAGTTGACGGCCAAGGTGATCGTCACCGGCAGCCCCTATCTTTACAACCTGCTGTACTTTTACGACCCCGAGTTCGCAGAGCTGTTCAAGGTCAAGGCCGAACTGCGTCCGGTGGTTGAGGCCGACGCGGAGGCCGCGCGCCATTATGCCGTGCGCGTGTTCGCGCTGGCCAAGGACGAGGGGCTGCCCGATTTCGACGGCGCGGCGCTTGCGCGGATAGTGGAGTTCGGGATGCGCGAGGCGGGCGACCGTCAGCGGCTATTGAGCGTGATGGAGCCGATCGACGATCTTGCGCGCGAAGCGGCGTATTACGCGCGTGCGGCCAACGACCGGCTGGTCGGTGCGCGCCACGTCGATCGCGCGCTCAATGAACGCGTGCTGCGCCTCAACTTTATCGAAGAAGAGATCCGCCGCCTGATCGCCGAAGGCACGATCGTCGTCCATCTGCGGGGCCGCGAGGTCGGCCAGGTTAACGGCTTGGCGGTGCTCGACGCCGGCGGCTACACCTTCGGTCGCCCCTCGCGCATCACCGCGACCGTCGCGCTCGGCCAGGCCGGCGTCATCAACATCGAGCGCGAGGCGCGGCTGTCGGGATCGACTCACGACAAGGGCGTCATGATCCTGAGCGGTTTCTTTCGCCATCGCTTCGGACAGGAATTGCCCGCTTCGATGACGGCGAGTATCGCCTTCGAACAATCCTACTCCGGCATCGACGGCGACAGCGCAAGTTCGACCGAACTCTACGTGCTGCTTTCAGCGCTGAGCGGCGTGCCGATCCGCCAGGACCTGGCCGTCACCGGTTCGGTCGACCAGTACGGCGCGGTGCAGGCGATAGGGGGCGCCAACGAGAAGATCGAAGGCTTCTACCGAGTGTGCAAGGCGGTCGGGCTGAGCGGCACGCAAGGCGTGTTGCTGCCGCGCGCCAACGTCAACAACCTCATGCTCGATCCGGAGACGGTCGAGGCGGTCGCGAACGGGCGCTTCCACATCTATCCGGTAAGCACAATCGATGAGGGGATCGAGATCCTGACCGGCGTACGCGCGGGCACGCTGGAGGAGCCAGAGACGGTCAATCATCTCGTAAACGCCCGCTTGCGCCGCATGTCGGACATCCTGCGCGAGCGGCGTCCGCCCGAGGAGACTCGCGGCTTGCAAGCCGGCCCGTCGCCCGCGCCAGTGCCGCCGCCGCCGACGCCGCCGGTCCCGCCACGCTGAGCGCGGGGCCATGGCCGCACTTTTCCGAACCGAACTTCGGACAGCCTGAGATGCCGATCGATTTGCGCCTCGATGCCGACGAAGTCCCGCTGCTTTCCGACTTCTATCTGCTCACGATGGCTGCGGCGTATTTCGCCGCCGGCAACAACGACGCCGCCTGCTTCAGCATGTTCGCACGCCGGCTGCCGGTGCGCCGCGGCTTCCTGGTGGCGGCGGGGCTGGAGCGGCTGCTCGAGGCGCTCGAGCAGTTTCATTTCGCCCCGCGGACGCTCGAGTACCTCGAATCGCTGCGGCTGTTCACTGCCGACTTCCTGAATTTCCTCGGCGCGCTGCGCTTCAGCGGCGAGGTCTGGGCCATGCCCGAGGGCACGATCTTTTTCGCCACCGAACCGATCCTTGAAGTACGGGCGCCGCTCATCGAGGCGCAGCTCATCGAAACGCTGGTACTCAACCAGATCGGAATGGGGTCGCTCGTGGCGAGCAAGGCGGCGCGCAGCCTCGCGGTGGCCGGCGGGCGGCGGCTGGTCGATTTCGGGCTGCGCCGCAGCCAGGGCGCCGACGCGGGCCTCGTCGCCGCGCGCTCGAGCTATATCGCCGGCTTCGCCGGCACCTCCAACGTGCTCGCCGGACTGCGGTACGGGATTCCGCTCTACGGTACGATGGCGCACAGCTACGTGATGGCGCACGAGCAGGAGCGCGAGGCCTTCGAGAGCTACGTCAAGGCCTTTCCGCGGCTGAGCACGCTGCTCGTCGACACCTATGACACGTTGCGCGGGGTCGAGAACGCGGCCACGGTTGCGCTCGAGTTGCGCGCGAAGGGCGCCAAGCTCCAGGGCATCCGGCTCGACAGCGGCGATCTGCTGGATCTGAGCAGGCGCGCGCGCCGCGCGCTCGATCGGCGCGATCTTGCCGAGGTTCCGATCTTCGCCAGCGGCAATCTCGACGAATATCGTATCGCCGAGCTGGTCAAGGCCGGCGCGCCGATCGACGCCTTCGGCGTCGGCACCGAGATGGCCGTGAGCGCTGATGCGCCAGCGCTCGACGTCGCTTACAAGCTGGTCGAATACCGGGGTGAAGCGCGGCTGAAAACTTCGAGCGAAAAAGCCACGCTGCCCGGCCGCAAGCAGGTTTTTCGCGCGCGCAACGCCGCCGACGGTTTTTTCGCCGACCTCGTTGGATTGTTCGAGGAAAGTCCGGAAAACCTGCAACGCGAGTTTCGTCCCGCGCCCGCATCGGTACGTCCGATGCTCGAGCGCGTGTTCGCCGACGGCCGTCGAATCGGCGCGCGACCACAGCTTGGCGAGGCGCGCGAGCGTTTCCTGGAATCCTTAGCCAGGCTGGACCTGCGCTACAAGGAAATCGATCGTCCCGACGCCTACCCGGTGCGCCCCAGCGCCGCGCTCAATGCGCTGCTGATCAGTGAGAAGCTGCGCGCCGGGCGCCGCCAGGGATGATCGCCATGCCCAGGCATCGCGCCTTCGGCGTGCGCGCGCATCGGAGCGGATGAAACAGGACGTGGCCGTCTTCGATAGGATCGCGGCCTCGGGCGCCGGGCAGACCGCGGTGCGTCCGCGCGCTCTCGCCCTCGGACTTCTCGCGCTCGCGCTGATACTCGGCGCGACCATGCGCTTTCAGCACCTGGGGCTCACGGATCTCAGCGCGGATGAGGGCGCTTCATGGGCGGCCGCTTCCGCCGCGGACATTGGCGCAGCGGTCGCGATGGAGCATCATCTCGATCCAGGCAAGCTGCCGCTCTACGACGTCATGCTTCACGGATGGGTTCGCATCTTCGGCGACAGCGTACCCGCGATGCGCGCGATGTCGGCCGCCCTCGGCACGATCGCGATCTTGCTCGTGTTCGCCGCCGTGCGCGAGGTCTGCCGTTCCCTGGGCGGCCAATCGGGCGCCGAGATCGGAGATCTGGCGGGCGCTTTGGCCGCGCTCGCCTATGCCGTCAACTTTATGATGGTGGCGTCGGATCGGACCGCGCGAATGTATCCGGTAGCGATGGACGCGGAGCTGGCGCAGATTTTTTTCGTGGTTCGCGCGCAGCGCCGCGGCGGCGGGCTCGACTATGCCGGCGCGGCGATTTTTACCGCGGCCCTGGTCGCGGCCAATTTCACCACCTCCTTCCTGCTGCTCGCCGAGGGGATCTGGTTTGGCTGCCTGCTGGTGGCGAGGGCGTGGCGCGCGCCGTTGGAGGGTCTTGCAATCTTCCGTCCCGGCCTCGCGATTGCCGCGGGAGTCGCGCTGCTGGGGCCTCTGCTGCCCTGGGTGTTCGTATCCTCGCATCAGGCCGTAGCGATGGGCGCGCTAAGCTGGATCAAGATGGGGTCAATCGCGTGGCCCTTCCAGGTGCTGCGGACCGCGGCCGGCGGACCCATCCTGTTCTGGAGCTTCGTGGCGCTGGCCGGCTTCGGAATCTGGCGGCACTGGCACACGGCGCCCCTCGCCGCGGGCTTTTTTCTGGTCTGGACCGTGGCGCCGATCATGGGAGTGACGGCGGTGAGTTATCTGATCCACCCGCTTGAATACCCGCGCTATGCGCTGATCGCGTTCGTTGGTATGTTCGCGCTCGCTGCGTTCGGCGCCGCCACGCTGCGCCCCGCGGCCGTTCACCTCGCGCTGGCCGCGGCGCTGGTCGGCCTCTCGTTCGGCCGAGCCCATCATGTGATTCGACATCCATACGAGGCGGCATGGCGCGAGGCGACGGAGATAGCCGCCGCCGAGACCGCGCCCGGCGAACCGATAGCCGTATTCCCGCGGTATTGCGACAACGTAGTGCGCTACTACGTCAGCCCCGACCGCCGCGGCGCCGTCCGCGGAGTCGGTGAGTGCGGACCGCAGCGGGTTCTGATTCTGAGCGGGCGCGAAATCATGCCTGCGGACCGGATCGCCGCGATGGAAAAGTGCTATCCGCGCGTGGTCAGGCGTTTGAAGCTGGTGGAGGTGCGCGCGCGTTGACATCGCGCACGGCGGCGTTGGCGCTGCTCGCTTTGGCCCTGATTCTCGGCGTCGGCCTGCGCTTTTACCGTCTGGGGACGGCCGACCTCAGCGCCGACGAGGCCGCGTCGTGGGCCGGTGCGGCGGCACCCGACCTGCGCACGGTCATCGCGGTGGAACGCAAGCTCGATCCGGGCAAACTCGCGCTCTATGACGCCGCGCTGCACGGATGGATCGGGCTTTGGGGCGATGGCGCGGGAGCGATGCGCGCGCTTTCGGCCGCACTCGGCACGATCGCGATCGCGCTGGTTTTCGCCGCCACGCTGGAGTTTGGATCAGGTCTTTGCGGTCCGGCCGAAATCCGCAAGGCGGAGTTCGGCGCGGCGGCGTTCGCGGCCTTGTTGGCCGCGGTCAATCCCATACTCGTAGGCGAGGCGCGCACTGTGCGGATGTATCCGCTGCTGCTGGTCCTCGAACTCTTGCAGGTCATCTGTCTGCTGCGCGCGGTATCCGAGCGAACGCCCCGTCCGGGCCGTATTGCGAGTCTCGCAGGCGTTACGGCTTTCAGCGCCCTCGCTATCGCGTGCAACTTTACCGGCGCGCTGCTCGTTGCCGCAGAGGCGATGTGGCTCGCATGGATGGCGCTTCGCCGGCGCACCGGCCGCGGCTCGGGGGCTGCCGCCGAACTCCATCTGCTGTATCCGGCGCTGGCGCTTTGCGCCGGAGTCGCGTTGCTGGGGCCAAGCGCGCCGATGGCCGGACGCAGGTCGATCGCGGTCGTGCACGCCGGCATACTTGGCTGGTCGCATCTGCGGCCGCCCTGGTGGCCGCTCGAGATGCTGCGCGACGCTACGGGCAAGGCGCCCTTCCTGCCGTTGCTGCCGCTTGCGATATACGGAGGATGGCGGCAACAGCGCGACGGTCGCGTATCGGCACTTGGTTTCCTGCTCTGGTGGATGCTCGCGCCAGTGGCGCTGGTGATGGCTATCTCGTACGCGATCACTCCCTTCGAGGAAACGCGCTACGTGATTTCAAGCGTCGCCGCATTTGTGATCCTCGCGGCAATCGGGCTTGCCGCGATCGATTCGGCGCGGCTGCGCATCGGGTTGCTGGTTCTGCTCGTGGCGCTATCGCTCGATCATCTGCGCCGCGACTTCGTCAAACCTCAGTTCGTTCAGTGGCGCGAGGCAGTGGCGCTCGCGCTCGCGGCGGCGCCGCCCGGCGGCGCATACGCCGTCATACCCGGTTACGCGGCAAACGCGGTTCGCTACTACCTGCCGCCGAAGCTCAGGGCGAGCGTCGAAAGCGCGGAGGACCGCTGCGATCCGGGTCCGCACGTGCTGCTGCTAGGCCGCGACGATCTGCTTGCGCCCGCGCAACTCGCGGTGCTGCGCGATTGCGACCCGGTGGTCGTCGGGCGATTCAAGCTGGTCGAAGTCCGCAAACGCTGATTGCACCCTGCGCGAGCCTGGGCCGAGGAAGCCGTGCGAACCGCTTCTCTCAAGGACCCGACGGAGTCGAAGCCGCGGCAGGAGCAGCCGATGGATTCGCCGCCGGCGCTCCGCCCGGGAGTTCGAGGGGCGCCGCGTGGGCCGCGCGCGCAAGCTGATCGGCATCGAATACGATCGCCATCAGCGCCGGGTTGTCGCCCACCGGCGGCGTCGCGGAGAGATTGCGCGGATAGGGAAAATAGATCGCCGCGGCGTAAGCGCGGTACTTGTCGATAATCGGCTTTACCGCCGCATACGATCCCTCCACGCCGAGCGCCACGCGATGCGCCTCTGCCGGCGCGAGCATCACGCCGTCGAACATCAGGCCCGGTTTCTGCGCGCTGCGTAGCAGCGGACCGCCGATCCAGTTGCGCGGCAACACGCCCGCCCGCTCGATTGCGAGCGGCGACAAGTCCTCGAGGTTGCGGCCGCTCGCGGCGTAAGCGTTGGCCGCGGCGACGATCGCGTCGAAGCGAGCGGTCGCTGCGCGCATTTGCAGTGCGGTCGGATCCTCGCTGGGCCACTGCGCGCGAAGCTCTGCCGGCAATTGATAGAGCGTTATTCCGCCGGCGGTCCGCGGCGCGACGCCGAGGCCTCCCAGGATCGCGTCCCACACCTCGCGATCGCGCGGCGGGATCGGTCCGCGACGCCAGATGCCGGGGCCGGCGGCATGGCTGACCTCGATCGCATGCTCGCCTTCGCCCGCAAAGATCACGGCGCCAACGCCGTGGCTCTTGAGAAAAGCCTTGAACTGGCCGCCCGCATCGGGAATCGGCGCAACGTCATACAGTGCGTCCACTATCGGCCAGCGTTCGTATTCCGCGGGAACCGGCGGCGCAAAACCCGTGTACCCGCCCGCCATCCGGAATTCGAACCCGGACAGGGCCTGCCAGAGCATCCCGTCGCCTTCGAATCCGTACGGCAGGATCACCACCGTTTCATCCGGCTGCAGATACTGGCGAAATAGCTTGGCTGCGAAGAATTCGGGCGTGGCGAGCTTCGTGGCCCAGAAGGACGCGTCCAGGCTGGGCAGGAGCGAGAGCGCGATCAAGGCTCCCACCAGCCATCTGAGAGCCGGCCGGTGCGGCGCGTCCGCCGGCGGCCTCGCGCTCATCCACATCGCGCACAGAATCGAGATAGCCAGGAACGTAAAGACGGTCAGCCGCGCTGGCACCGCCTTGCCGATGAGCGGCAGCGCCGCAACGATCATCCAGGGCATCGGGACGATAAACCGGCCGGCCACCTGCATCCACGACCCCATCGAGAGGATGCCGATCGCCGCGGCAAAGAGGATCAGCAGGCGCACGGCCGGCTCGTTCCATCGCCGCCGCGCCATCGCGGCCGCGGCCACTACCGTAAGCCCTAGATAGGCGTCCGCGTCGTAGATTCCAGCGCGGAAACTTCGCGAGATGGTGCGTATCGCGTCGAAGCGGCCGAGCGCGCTCGTCGGTACGGGCACCAGGAAGTTGAGCAAATCGATCGAACCCGTGTTAGTGGACCAGATCGTCCCGTGCGGAAAGCCGTAGGCGAACAAGTAGTAGAGATACGGCGCGAGCAGGAGCATCGCGAGCGCGTAGCTTAACGCGATCGGCCCGATTAAAGCGCGCACGCGCGCGCGGTCGCCGTCCTCCGTCACCAGCAGCGCGATCGCGAGCGCGATCGCGGCGCTCATCGTCATCGTCGCGAAGGTTTCTATGAAGATCAAAAATTGCGCGTCCAGCACCAGCGCCAGCAGAACGACAAAGGTTCTCCGGCGCAGCGTTTCGTCAAACGACCGCAGCGCCAGATAGGCCACGAGCGGCAGCATCGGCACCAAGGCAAGGTCGATATCGCCAAGCAGCTTGCAGGCCAGATACGGCGAGAAGCCGAAGATGAAACCGCCGAACACGGCCGGAACGAACTCGCGCACGATTTGCCTGCACAGCACGTACGCGGCCAATCCGGCAGCGACCGGGCAGAGCAGGCAGAGAAAGTTGTAGGCGGCGACCGCGCCGAGCGTGCGCGTGACCGGCAGCATCAGCAGCGCCGCGAGCGGGATATTGGTGGTCCATGCAAGGTTGAAACCCGCGGGCGCCCACAGGGCGTGCGTGAACAAGGGATTGATGCGCGTCGCCAGTGCGTGCGCCCACCAGGCGAGGAACCAGATCGATTGCGGCGGGTCGGGGCCGTTGTCGACGTAAAACGAAGACAAGCCGCCGCGGAGGGAGCGGCCGAATAGCAGTATCGAGAGCGCCAGATACGCAAGCGCTGCCGCCAAGCCACTGCGCCATACCGGCGCGTCGCCTGATGCGGCCGTCGCCCCTTCGCACGCGCTCATCGTGAGACGCCGTCTTTGCCGTTGGGCGTCGCCGAAGAGCCGTCACTCTCGCTGCGTGCCCGCGCCGCGGCGCGTTCGAGCCCCTCGCGGCTGAAGACCACGACGAGCCGTCCGCGAAGGTCCGCCTCGCCGCCGCGCGCCGGCCGATCGAGGTCACGCGGCAGGAAGCCGACCGCATCGGCGCGATAGTCGCTGAGCACCGCACGCAGCGCCGGGTACCAGCCGTTTACGCCGACTTCGACCCGGCCCTGCTCGTCCACGCGCAGCCACAGGTCGTCGAGTTGATGGGGATCGCCTGGAAGGCGCGGCAGGTTGAGCCCGCCGTCGCTCCATGGCGGCTCGATTTTTTTCGGTATTACGATCCATCCGGCCGGCATCAACCCGAGCGCGCCGACTGCGGCGGGAGTCAGCCCGTCCGTCGGATGGCCGTCGTGCAGATAGCGTTCTGCCGCGAGCACGAGCGCGGCGAAGCGCGTCTTGTCGAGCCGCGTTTCCATCTCGAGCGCGCTCGCGCTCTGCCACGCAGCAAGCTCTGCCGGCGCAGCGCGATATAAAGTCATTGCGCCGGCCTCGACCGGCGCCGTATTCAAGGTCGCCATCAGTGGACGCCAGATAGCAGCCTCGCGATCGTCGACCAGGACGGAGGTCGCGCGATGCGCCGCGAGGAAGGCCTTCAACTGATCGCCGGCATCGGGAAGCGCATCGGTACCGACGCGATAGAAGGCGCGCACTATCGGCCACTGGCGAAACTCAACCGGCGGATTGCCCGCATAGCCGCCCGCCATCTTGAAATACCATCCGCTCTGCAGTTGCCACGCCATGCTGTTGCCGGTGATTCCGTACGGCAGGACGACCACGGTCTCGCCGGGCGAGAGATATTTCGCATAGAGCCCGTCGGAGAAGAAGGACGGCACGTCGAGCGCGGAAGTCCAGAAGCTCGCGGAAAGATTCGGCGCGATCGAAGCGATTACGGCGAGCGCCGCCGCCACGCGGACCCATCGCGGAACCGCGCTGTCGCCAAGCCATAGCGCCGTGATAATGGCGAGCGCGAGAAAAGCATACAGCATCAGGCGTACCGGCAACGCCTTGCCGATAAGCGGCATGCGTCCAACGAGCAGTCCGGGCAGCGGAAGGATCGGCCGGCCGCCGACTACGAGGAAGGGCCCAAGCGAAAGAATGACGGCGACGATCAGCACCGTCACGAGCGCGCGCGCCCAACCCTCAGTCCAGTTCCGGCGCGCGAAGGCAACCGTGATCAGCATCAGCGGAACACCGATATAGCCGCCGTTCTCGTAGATAAAGCCCAGGAAGCGTTCGGTGATGGCGCGGAGCGGGGCCGTGCGTCCCAACTCCATCGTCGAGGTCGGGATCGCGAGGTTCAAGAGGTCGGTCGAGTACAGCAGCGCCGGATGGGTTGCGCCGGGCTCGTAGCCCAGCGCGACCATGTAATAGAAGAACGGGCTCAGCGCCCCGAGTGCGATCGCATAGGCGAGGGCGACGGTTGGCAGAAGATTGACGGCGCGCGTCTTCTCGGCGCGCGACCCAGTCGCCAGCACGACGATGAACGCGATGCCTGCGAACAACGTCATCGTGGCGAACAACTCGATGAACATCAAAAACTGCGCAGCGAGCACGAGCGTCAGCCCGCCGACGAGCGGACGCCACGCGATATCCGCCCGAAAGCCGCGAATCATCAGGAGCCAGAAGAGCGGAACCGGAAACACCAGGAGCAGATTGAGGTGCGCGAGAGTCTGACCGAGCATGTAGGCGGAAAAACCAAAGACGTAGCCGCCGGCCAGCGACGCCCAAAAGGCGCCGGTCAGATAGCGGCACAGCACAAACGCGCTCCAGGCGGCGAGCGCGAGCGCGAGCAGGCAGCAGAGGTCGTAAATCGCGACAGGCCCCAGGAACGCAATCGGCGCCGCCGCTATCAGGCTCAGGAGCGGCATCGTGGTGGCCCACGCGAGGTTGAGTCCGCGCGGCGCCCAAATCGCGTCGGTAAACAACGGATTGAGTCCATGGGCGATGGCGTGCGGCCACCATGCCATCAGCCACATCAACTGCGGTGGGTCGACGCCCTTGCCGACGTACGAGGTTGTGAAGCGCCCGTTAAGGCCGCGCGCGAAGAACGTTGCGGCCAGCGCCAGGTAGATGGCAAATGCGAAGATCCCTCGAAGGTCGAATGCATGGCGCGGCCGGCGAATCGTTTCTGCCATCGCTGCCATGATCCGGAATAGTCGAATCAGGTAGGCGCGCTCACCGAGCGGCTTTCTCGAGGAGCCAGTTGTAGTAGAGCGGCAGGCCCGGAAGCAGGTGCAGGCGCGTTTCCTGGACAACCCGCAAGCCGTTGCGATCGAACGCGCGCGCCACCGCTTGCGGCGAGGTGACGTGACGGTCGTCGATGCCTTTGAAGCCGATCGCGCGAAAGCCCAGCTCCATCATCGTGTTCACCGCCGGCATGCCAAGCAGGAAGCGCCCGCCCGGCTTGAGCACGCGCGCAACCTCGTGCAGCCCCTGTTCGTACTGATGCAGATGCTCGAAGACCGAGAAGCAGACGACAAGGTCGAACTCGGCGGTTTCGTAAGGCAGTTCGTAAACGCTGCACTTAAGGAGCCTCGCGCTGCGTCCATGCTGCGCGAGCCAGGCCTGGACGGGAGCCGGGTCGGCGTCGAGATCGATGCCGTGCAATTCGTCGACCCTCGAGGCGATCGCCAGCAGCACCGCGCCCGCGCCATAGCCGACCTCGAGCGCCTTCGCATAATCGCGATCCGCGATCATCCGCAGTCCAAGATTGATTCGCCGGCGGAAAAACCATCCGACAAAGGGACGTCTGTAGTACGCGATCGGGTCGGTCGGGCCGTTGGTGACCAGACCCTCCAGCAGGCGCGGCGTCAGTTGCAGATCGGCTGATGATGGCTGGTCGTCGGTCACGAAGCGCCGCTCACTTTCATCGATTCTGCCGTGCCTGAGAAATCATGCGCAACTCTCGAAGAGCGCCGAGGACGCAAAATAGCGAACGCGGATACTCGCGGCAACATCGAGCTGCCTTCGCAACACGCTAAGATGGCTGCGCTGCTGCCGCGCTCCCCGCGTGAGCCCGCGCGGCGCCGCAGTCTGTCGGCAATCGAGAAGACTCAGCTAGGGTTGGCGCGCCGCCGGCGCGGCCGCGCGCGCGAGCCCCGCGCGGTCGAACACCATCACCAGCATAGCAGGCCCGCGCGGCGTGGAACCCGCCGTCATTGGCGCGGGATACGGAAAATAGATTCGAGAAGAGAGGGGGCCGTAGCGCCGGATAGTCGGTTCGAGCGCCGGGTACGAGTCCGCTAATCCGACCGCGATTCCCTCCGCCCCGGCCGGACTCAGCAACACCACGGAATGAAAAACCGGATTGGTGTCGCGCGAGCCGGCGAGCGTGCCGCCGAACCATCCGCGCGGCAGGAGTCCGAGTCGCTGCGCGCGCTCGACGCTTAGCGAGGCGAGGCCCCCGCCGCCATCGAGGTAACGCTCGGCGCCGAGCACCATCGCTTCGAATCGGGTCTGTTGGGCGCGCTGTTCCATCGCGAGCGCCGTATCCGCGTGGCCTTGCGCGAGCGCCCGCGGTGTCAGCGGATAAATCGTGACATCCCCAGCCGCGATCGCCGGCAGGTCCAGCGAACCGAGCATCGCGGCAGTAGCCTCGCGCTCGGTTGCGAGCGTTGGCGCGCGCATCCAGGTCGCCGCGGTCGGCTGGCCATCGATCGAGCCGACGCGGTAGTGCCTGCGCGGGCCAACGATAACGGCGCCGACGTCGTGGCTCTCAACGTAGGCCTTGAACTGATCGCCGGCCGCGGGCACGCCTCTCAACTGGTAGAGGCTTTCGATAATCGGCCAGCCGCTCTGCTCGCGCGGCACGGGCGGCGCAAAAGTCACATAACCCTCGGCCATCCTGAAGTACATGTCGGTGACGGCCTGCCACAGCATCCCTTCGCCGAGAATTCCGTACGGCAGCACAACCACGGTCTCGCCCGGTGCGAGGTACTGCCGATAGAGGCCGTCGCCGAAGAAGGCGGGAATCGCGGCCGGGGTTGACCAGTAGTCCGCTGAGAGATTGGGCACCATGAAGGGCACGGCCGCGAGCGCAAGCATCCAGCGCGCGGTTGTTCGCGGCTTCGCACCGGCGAGCCATTTCGCGACCATCACGGCGAGCACCAGGTAGGCGTACAGCATGAAGCGTGCGGGCAAGGCCTTGTCCAGCAGTGGCAGGCGCGCAATCGCAGAGCCGGGGAGTCCGATGACGACGCGGCCCGCGATTTCAAGCCGCGGCCCCATCGCGAGCACGCAGATTACGATCAACAGATGCACAAGGAATCTGCCGTTGGGCGCGTTCCATCGTTCGCGCGCATGGAGAATCGCGATCGCGATTATCGGCAGCGCCAGATACGCGCCGCTCTCGGATAGCTCGGCGCGAAAGCGGTATGCGATCGGCGCGAAGAAGGGCGCAAGGCCGAGCTGGTTGACGCCGGTCGGGACGATCAGATTCGCAAGGTCGATCGCGAAGTGCCAGGGCGAAAAAATCTGTCCCGGCGCACTCGGGTGGGCGAACATGTAATAGAGATAGGGCGCGACGAGAATCGCCGCCGCCGCGTATGCGGCAGCAGCCAGCGCTGCGGCCGAGAAAAGGCGGCGGCGCTCCGGCGGCTCCATCGCGGGGGCCGCCAGCGCCAGCGCGACCGCCCCGAGCAGCGCCGCGCTCGCGACGATCTCCGCGAACAGCAGGAATTGCGCAGCGATGAGAAGCGCGAGCGCGGCAACGAAGCCGCGCGCGCCAAGGCTCCCCTCGATTCGTCGCAGGGCCGCGTACGCGCCCAGCGGTATCGGCCAGATCAGCGTCAGATCCACGTTGCCCAGCATTCGGCTCAACACGTACGGCGAGAACGCAAAAAACAATCCGCCGAACAGCGCCGGCCAATGGCCGCCGGCGGCGTGGCGGCAAAGGATAAAGGCGCTCCATCCCGCGAGCGCCGGCGACAGCAGGCAGATCAGGTTGTACGAGACGATCGGTCCGAAGGCCCGCGTTACTGGATACACCGCCCATGCCGCAAGCGGCATGTTGGCAGTCCAGGCGAGATTGACGCCCGAGGGCGCCCAGATGACTTTGGTCAGGAACGGATTGACGGCGTGCGAGATCGCGTGCGCCCACCAGGCCATGAACCAGATATACAATTGCGGATCGGGTCCGCGGCCGACGTAGATACTCGCCGGATGCGCGAGCAGGTTGCGTCCGAAAACGAGCGCCGACAGTGTCAGGCAGACGAGAAATGCGCCCGCCGCCTGACGGTCGAAGAGGCGGGGAGCGCGTGTTGCGTCAGGCATCTGACCGCCTATAGCGATATCCGAGCGAACGAACTCGAGACTAACAATCGCTGCTCACTGCCGCCACGCAACTGCGACGGATTCGGCCGGTTTCGCTATTCAGATCGTCGCAGCCAAACCATTCGCGTCAATGCGCGGCATGGATTGCTATCGGTTGAGGTGATTTGGACTCGAGGTCGAGCCTTGCCGGATCCGACAGCGCCAATTGAGCGGCACGCTCGAGTCCCGTTCGATCGAACGACATCAGCAGCGGATAATAATATGTACTGACGGCCGGCGCCGATTCGCTCTCATCGGGCCGTGCACGCCCGGCGAACGAGACGCGCCGTGCATAGGGGCCATAGCGATCGACAAGCGGACGGAGGGCGTCTCTGCTTCCCAAGAGCCCGACTGTGACCAATCCATCGGACTCCGTGCGCATATACAGTCGGTAGTCAGTCGCCCGATTTCTGAGCGGCAGCCACGCGGCCGGCAGGTATCCCACCCTGGTCGCGCTTGCCGGGTCGAGACGCGCGGGGTCCGCACCCGACGCGATATAGCGTTGGGCGGCGATCAGCAGAGCGCCGAACCGCTGCGAATCCACGAGTCTTTCCATCCGCAGCCAGTCAACTCCGCGATAGGGCGCGAGCATCGCCGGCGGCACGCGATAAAGCGTGATTCCGCCCGCCGCGACCGCCGGCTGGCCCAGCGCCGCGACGATCGGCTCGACCGATGGGAAGGCCGGCGGCATCGGGTTGTTGCCCATCAGCACCGCGGTCACTTCGTGGTTCGCGGCGAAGGCTTTCCATTGAACGGCCGGGTCGGGAATCGTCGCGAGTTGATTAGCGGAACGAACGATCGGCCATCGTTGATAGGAAGGCGGACTCAGCGCGGAGTATCCGCCGGCGAGCCGAAAATACATCCCGCTCAGCGCCTGCCACATCATGCAGGCGTCGGCTTCGCCCCATGCATAGGGCAGCGTCGCCACGATCTCGCCCGGCGCAAGATATCGGCGGTACGTCCCACTCGTAAAAAAGGGTGGGGCCGGCGCGACGCTGCCGGTCTCGGCCCAGACCTGGGCAGAGGGATTCGGAAACAGCGATACGAACACCAGCGTGCCGGCGATCGCGCGCGTGGCAAGGCTGTGCCGCGGCGCTGAAAGCCATACGGCGGCTAGCAGGGCGAGGGTCAGGAATAGGTAAACGTTGAAGCGCAGCGGCAGCGCCTGGTCGATAAACGGGGCGCGATGCAGCAGCGACCACGGGAGCTTGAAGTAGCTGTTGCCCGCCACGTGCAGCCGCGGCCCCATCGCCGCCGCCGCGACAATCGCTATGGTTGCGCCGAACAGCCCCGCTTCGAAGGTGCGCCATCGCTCGAGCACAAACCAGATTGCTATCGCCAGCAGCGGCACGCCGACATAACCGGCCTGCTCCGAAACGTTGCTGGTGAAATCGCTCGAGACCCGGCGAAACAGCCCCACGGCGCCTCCCAGAGCGACGGTGGGGGTGGGAATCACGAAATTCAGCAGGTCGGTCGAGTGCCAACTCGTCGAATAGATCGGGAGCGGCCGAAAGCCGGCAAACATATACCAGAGGTATGGGCTCATCAGGATCGCCATCCCCAGGCAGGCGAAAAAAATCGGCGCCGCCAGCCCGGCGATGAGCCCGCGGAGATCGCCGTCGCCCAGCACCCACGCGGCAACGAGCGCAAGCGCGCCGAACAGCGCCATCGTGGCAGCGACCTCGGCCGCGATCAGAAACTGCGCCGTTCCCAGCATCAACAATCCGAGCGTGAAGCGCCGCTTTCCGATATTCCCGCGAAGGCGCGCCAGCACCAGGTACACGGCAAGCGGGAGGAGAAACGCCGCGAGCAGATTGAGATGCCCGCCGTAAGTCTGCGCCAGCATGTACGAAGAGAAGCCGAAGATATAGCCGCCCAACAGCGACGGGCCGAAGCGCCGCGTAACACTGCGGCAAAGCACGAACGCGGTCCACGCCGAAAGCGCGGGACAGGCGACGCAGAGCAGGTTGAACGCCGTAATCGGCCCCACGGTCGCGGTCAGAGGGAACGCGATCAGGCTCAGCAGCGGAATCGACGTCGACCAGGTCAGGTTGAAGCCGGTCGGTGCGAAGATGAGTCTGGTAATGAGCGGATTCAGATGATGCGCGATCGCGTATGGCCACCATACCAGGCACCAGATGAAAAAGGACTGGTCGATTCCGCGTCCGAGATAGATCGTGCCGAAGTGAGGCAGGGCGGGGCGCAGGAAGAGCGCCGCAGAGAGACCCAGGTAGATGACCAGCGCAACGCTATGCGGATGGCGCGCGACGCGGCTCCATACGCTTTGGCGCTCCGATGTACCTGCGGAGTTCACGTTCGCGTGCTGCTCAGATGCCGCGGCCTGGCGGGTCGAACGGGAATGGCTTGCTGTTCCGACGCACGGCCGCTTTCGCTATAAACAAGCCGCCGACGAGCGGCCGCGTCAAGGTCGATCCCTGAAAGCGGGATTTGTCGCGCGGGCTCCGTGAGCCGTACAATCCGCGCCGGCCGAAGTTAGCGGTCGGACGCCGCGGCGTGCACGCCCGCCGCGGGCGCCAGCGCCTCCGCCGCTTCGAGCAGGCATCGCTCCGTGGTTGGCCAGTCGATGCAGGGGTCGGTTATCGAGACTCCGTACTTGAGCTTTGATCGGTCGGCCGCAGGCGGCTGATTGCCGGCGTCGATAAAGCTTTCGAGCATCGCGCCCATGACCGCGCGGCTGCCCGCGCGTACCTGAGCGCAGAGCGCGGCAAACACCTCGGGCTGCTTGCGATAGTCCTTGTTGGTCTGCGCGTGCGAGCAATCGACCATCACGCGCGGCTCGAGCCCCGCCTTGCGCAGCATGCGGCAGCATTCTTCGATGCTGGCCGCATCGAAGTTCGGCGTGCGCCCGCCGCGCAGCACCACGTGCGTGTCCGGATTGCCGGTCGTACGCACGATCGCGGTCATCCCGTCCTGCGTGATGCCGATGAACGAGTGCGGGCGGCGCGCCGATTCGATCGCGTTGACCGCGACCTGCAGATTGCCCTCGGTGCTGTTCTTGAATCCGACCGGCATCGAGAGCCCGCTCGCCATCTCGCGATGGGTTTGCGACTCCGTGGTGCGCGCGCCGATCGCCGTCCACGAGACCAGGTCCGCGATATACTGTGGCGTGATCGGGTCGAGCATCTCGGTTCCCGCCGGCAGCCCGAGCGCATTGATGTCGAGCAGGAGGCGGCGCGCGCGGTAGAGCCCCTCGCGCATGTCGCACGAGTCGTCCATGTGCGGGTCGTTGATCATCCCTTTCCATCCGACGGTCGTGCGCGGCTTATCGAAATACACCCGCATCACGATGAACAACCGCTCGGCGAGCTGGATGCGGAGCCGCGCCAGGCGCTCCGCGTAATCCATCGCGGCGGCCGGGTCGTGAATCGAGCACGGCCCCACGATGCACATCAGGCGCGAGTCCTCGCCGCGGATGATGCGCCGGACGGTCTGCCGCGCCTCGACCACGTGGGCGCCGATGCGGTCGTCGACCGCGAGCTGCTCCTTGAGCAGGCGCGGGGGGACCAGCGCTTCGGTCGTAATTACGTGCAGGTCTTGAATTTTTTGCATCGGACGACCGTATATCTTTACCGGAACGGGCGGGATAATAAAGGTGCTTTGGCGCAAGCATGACGCAGCGCGAAGATGATGCAGAAGGACGCTAAGGGGGCGCCGATCGACGCTGCGGCCGCGCATCTCGATCCGGTGGGCGGTGCCCAGGCGCCGCGGCGCAAACGCGACGCGGCGGCGCTCTGGCGCGCGGTTGCCGGCATGGCCATCGCGCTCGCGCTCGCCTCTCTCATCGTGATGCTCGAGTTCACCGGCAAGGCCAACCATCGCGCCGCCCGCCTCCGCCTCCATGCCGACGCGATGCTTTCGCGGATCGCGCGGCTCGAGAGCCAGGCGGCGTCCGCGCGCGCGCGGGTCGCGGCGGCGCATCGCGAGCTCGCGGCCGCACAGTCGCTGCGCGAGCTGCTGCGGGCGCCGGACGCCGTGAGGCTGGACCTGTCGCCGCCGGCCGCACCGTCGGCGACGGCGGCGGACAAGACGGCGCCGCCAGCCGCGCGCGAGCGCCCCGAGGCGACGCTCGCGCTCGCCCAAAGCGAGCGCCGCGCGGTCCTGATCGTGTCGCGGCTTAAGGCTCCTGCCGCCGGCGCGATTTTCGTGCTCTGGTGGAGCGCGAAACATGGCGCGCCGGCCAAGGCAGCGGAATTCACCACGGCGGCCGATGGCAGCGCGGTCCTGAGCGCCGCGCTGCCGGCGCGCTTCGCGGTGGCGTCGGCGATGATAACGGCCGAGCCCGCCGCCAAGGGCGGCGCGACCGGCGCGACCCCAGCGTTGGGCGTGCCGGCAACGTCGGGCGGCGACGGCGCGAAAGCGGCCGGCGGCGCCGCAGTGGCCGAGCACGCGGCGCCGTCGGGGCCGGTGCTGCTGCGCGGTACGCTCGCGCGATGAGCGCGAGCGTAGGCGCGCCGCAGGTCGATCACGAGCGGGCCGGCCACGGCCTCGAATTCTGGCTGGTATTCATCGCGTCCTCCGCGGTTGGTATCGCCACCAACTTGTTCGTCTTTTTTCCGGTTCTTATCGTGCGGCTGGGCGGCGGCGCCGCCCAAATCGGCGCGATCGTAGGCGTCGGCGCGTTGGCCGCGCTCGCGGTTCGGCCCGGCCTCGTTCCGTTGCTTAAATGGCGCGGGCGGCGTGCGGTCGCGCTCTGGTCGCTCGTCCTCGATGGCGCGGCGATGGCGCTGTACGTGCCGATCCATTCGCTCGGATGGCCGATTTATGCTGTGCGCATCCTGCAGGGCGCCGTGGACGGCACGGCGCGCGCAGCATTGTTTGCCATGGTCTTCGACGTTATTCCCGAGGGGCGGCGGGGCGAGGCGATGGCGCTCTTCAGCCTAAGCGGGCAGGGTCCGGCGGCGCTTGGGCCACCGATTGGCGAGGCGCTGCTCAAGCACTTCGGTTTCGAAATATTCTTTTGCGTAGCCGGGCTGCTGTGTCTGGTCGCGGCCATCGCGACCGTGATGCTGCCCGCTGGCGGCGGCGCAGGCGGCGCGCACGAGCGGGATTCGGCGGGCGTTGCGGTAGAGGGCTATCGCGCGCTGGTCTTTGACCGCAAGCTCGCGCCGCTATGGATCGTCTCGTTCGTCTTCGCGTTCGCGGTTGCGGCACGGCTGAGCTTCGTCGCGCCCTTCGCCTACGAGAAAAATATCGCGCAGGTCGGATGGTACTTTGCGCTCTACAGCGGAATCGCGGTCGTGTTGCGGCTGTTCGGCGGGCGCGTGCTTGACCGGGTGGGTGTCGCGCGAATCCTGGGGCCTGCGATGGGGCTGCTCGGGATCGGAGTTGCGGTTCTCGCGCTTACCGGCAGACACGGCGCGCTTCTGGGTGCGGCCGTGCTCGGCGGTGTCGGCCACAGCTACGCCTATCCGGCGCTGGGCGCGATGGTCATCACGCACACGCCGGCCGAGGAGTTCGGCCGCAGCTCGGTTGTGTACACGTCGCTCTACGATTGCGGCTCGATGCTGGCGCCGTATCTGCTGGGCCTTTTCGCGACGCTGTGGGGATACGGACCGATGTTTGCGGTCGCCGGTCTGGTAACGATCGCAACGGGCGTGTATTTTGACGCGTCCGAGCGGCGTGAAGCGAGATTTTCGTGAGGCGGAAACTGCGCGAATGCCGCCGTGCGACGGCGAGATTCGCTTTCTTGATCTGTCTGGAGCTCAAGCCTGTTCACAAGAATCGCCGAGAAAGTCGGTATCTGGATTGACAGGGCTAGTGGCGAGCGATAATGTTCACGTTTGCCCCTGCGGGCGCCGGTCTTTGAAAACTGAATAGTAGTGCATGCCTTTAATCGGGCGGCGGGGATCGAATGTGGGTCCAAGCCCGTCCGGTTTCTTTGGTTTTTTGTATAATTGCGGTCGATCCATCCCGATCGATGCGGTAGCCGCATCGATCCGGGATGAAATAATGAGCTTACATGGAGAGTTTGATCCTGGCTCAGAACGAACGCTGGCGGCGTGCCTGAGACATGCAAGTCGTGGGAGAAAGTCGGGGCAACTCGGCGAGTAAACCGGCGCACGGGTGAGTAACACGTGGATAACCTGCCCTGGAGACTGGGATAACCCGTCGAAAGACGGACTAATACCAGATAAGACCACGGACAGTTCGCTGTCCGAGGTAAAAGGTGGCCTCTGCTCCTGCAAGCTATCACTCCGGGAGGGGTCCGCGGCCTATCAGCTAGTTGGCGGGGTAATGGCCCACCAAGGCAAAGACGGGTAGCTGGTCTGAGAGGATGGTCAGCCACACTGGGACTGAGACACGGCTCAGAGTCCTACGGGATGCAGCAGTCAGGAATATTGCGCAATGGAGGAAACTCTGACGCAGCGACGCCGCGTGGGTGATGAAGGCCTTCGGGTCGTAAAGCCCTGTCGGAGGGAAAGAAAAGCCCGCTGGCTAATATCCAGCGGGCCCTTGACGGTACCCTCAAAGGAAGCACCGGCTAACTCCGTGCCAGCAGCCGCGGTAAGACGGAGGGTGCAAGCGTTGTTCGGATTGACTGGGCGTAAAGGGCGTGTAGGCGGTCGGCCAAGTCTGATGTGAAAGCCCGAGGCTCAGCCTCGGAAGTGCGTCGGAAACTAGTCGGCTGGAGCGCGATAGAGGAGGGTGGAATTCCTGGTGTAGCGGTGAAATGCGTAGATATCAGGAGGAACACCGGCGGCGAAGGCGGCCCTCTGGATCGTTGCTGACGCTGAGACGCGAAAGCGTGGGGAGCAAACAGGATTAGATA
>DASXMQ010000167.1:0-8967 GCA_036495625.1 Binataceae bacterium (SeqCode)
GATCCGGTCGCGGGCCCGGGCGAGCTTGTGCTGCGGGTCAAGGCCGCCGGCATTTGCGGCTCTGATCTCCACGCCGCCGGGCGCAACTTCCGCATGCCGCCCGGAACCATCATGGGCCACGAACTTGCCGGCGTGGTCGAAGAGATCGGCGAAGGCGTCGAAGGCTTCGAACCCGGCGACCCGATCGTGGCGATGTCGTACGTCGGATGCGGCGCGTGCGAGGAGTGCCGCCTCGGCGAGGCCCAGCGCTGCCCCAAAGTCAGGCAGGTGGGCTTCGGCGACGTCCCGGGCGCGTATGCGGAACTGATGAAAACGCGGCCCGCGAGCGTGTTCAGGATTCCCGCCGGGATGAGCTTTCGGGTCGCGGCAACGGTCGAGCCGCTGGTCGTCGGACTCCACGGGCTCCATCGCGCGGCCTTCCAGGCGGGCGAGAGCTGCGTGGTGATGGGCGCGGGACCGATCGGAATCGCCACGATGCTGTGGGCGCGGTTTGCCGGCGCGCGCGCGATCGTCGTCTCCGAGCTCAGCGAACCCCGCCGCCGCCTCGCGCTCACGATGGGCGCCGACGCGGCCGTCGATCCGCGGATGCACAATCCGGCCGGGAAGGTCGAGTCGCTGACCGGCGCGGGGCCGCAAGTGATCTTCGAGTGTGTCGGAGCGCCGGGCGCGATGGCCGAGGCGATAGCGTACGCGCAGCCGCGAAGCCGCGTCGTGATAATCGGCGTATGCACGGAAGACGACGGCTTTGCGCCGATCACGGCGATGAGCAAGGAGCTGGACCTGCGCTTCGCCCTCGGCATGGGACGCGCCGAGGTCGAGACCGCGATCGATGCGCTCGCGTCCGGCCGCGTTCTGACCGCGCCGATGATCACGCATACGCTCGCGATCGACGCTTTGCCGAAAGCCTTCGCGGCGCTTTCGATGCCGACCAATCAGAGCAAGGTGATGGTCGAGTTCTAGCCCCTGAATACTTTCGGACATTTCGGTAGTGGGCGGTAAACCGCCCACTACGACATTTCGTTGACTCTTTTGGGATTTCGGCATTTTTGCGATACTGGGGCGGTTTTTCAGCAACGTCTCAATAGGCGAGGTGACACGATGAAGAAGAAACTGGCACTGGTTGCTTCGTTTGCCGTCGTTTCGGCGCTTACCCTTCAGTTCGGCCTCACCAGCGTGTATGCGGCGAATAAGATCGACTGCGCCCAGGTGATGACCGAGCTGCAGGGCGGCAAGAAGGTCGCCGAGGTCGCCAAGGACATGAAGATCTCCAAGAGCAGCGTTTATCGCTGCCGCAAGGCTGCGGCCAAGGCGAGCGGCGGCATGGAAACCCCGGCGCCGATGGCGAGTCCGGCCGCCGCGCCCAATAAAAATTAGTCAGAAAAGAATTAGTATCGGGAACCGGGATTTCGCCTCTCAGATGAGCGCTGCGGGCCTTGCGGCGCGCAGTGCCCGCCAAGCCCTGCGCGCCCCGGGCCGAATGCTTCATAGTTTCCGATCCGATGATGACCAGCGGCTTGTCGCGCGAGCCGCCGGCGGCCAGGTCCTAGCTGATGCCCAAGTGCGAACTCTGCGAACTGCGTGAATATACCCAGCATTACGCCCGCTTCATTCATCCCGTGGCGTTTACCATCCTCGATTGCGATTCGTGCGACACGCCGATGGCCGTGCTCGGCGAGCATCGCGCGACCGCAACCGAAGCCGAACGCGCTCTTATGATCGATGCGCTCTCGGCCGTCGCGCGCGCCAAGTTCGGCGACGATAAGTTCGTTATCGACGGCGTCATGCGCCAGATCCCCGATCATTGCCATATTCATGCCCGCCCGCGGTTTTGGCGCGGATAGAAATCCTCCCTTTTACGGCGGGCGGCGATTCAAAGGTCTCTCCGTAGAACCCATCGAAGCCGCTGGTTTGAGGCGCCCCCTTTGTGGTATATGCGCGCCGGTATAGCGCGTGGGGAGGTACCCGGCAGCGCCGGATACTAACGGTTACGGCATGGAGGTCTCGGGGGAGATGTCGAACGGCACAGTCAAATGGTTTAGTTCCAAGAAAGGCTACGGCTTCATTACCATGGAAGACGGGCAGGAGGTATTCGTCCATTACAGTTCCATCGACGGCAACGGCTTTCGCTCGCTCGAGCAAGGCGAGGAAGTTCAGTTCGAGGTCGCCCAGGGACCCAAGGGGCTCCAAGCAGCCAAGGTATCGCGCCGCTAGCCTCCGCCAGCGCATTTCCTGAAGGGCATCTAGGGGGCCCTCCGCGAGCCCGCCCGAGTGCGCAGACCGCGAAACCGGCGTGGCCTCGGGTCGCCAACTGCGCTCAGGCCCGGCGGAATTTCGCCTCGGAGTACGCGCCTTTCGAGGCGGCATCTTTCGCTACGGCGATTCGCGCCGAATCGCCTGCAACGCATAAGATACGGCGACGTGACTGGATCTGAAGCCCGCGGCGCCGCCTTTGCCCAGAACTATCCCGAAGGCTCGGCCAATACCGATCGCCTTGGGCAGTGGCTCTCGCGATACTCCGAGCCGCGCGTGGTCGGCACACTGGCGGCAGTGGCCGCGGCGATCCGGCTTTACCTGGTCCTCACCAGCTACTGCATCTCGGCCGACGGCGTGGCTTATGTCGCGATGGCGCGCGAGTTTTACGCCGGACGCCCCCGGGAAGCGCTCGCCTGGGTCTTCTCGCCGCTCTACCCCTTCCTCGTCTCCATAACCTATCGCGCAATCGGCAACTGGGAACTTGCGGGCGAGCTTTTGTCGGTGGCGCTCGGCACCGCCGGCGTCGTGTGGCTGTACTACCTGATGCGCGAGGTCTATGGACGGCGCGGCGTGGCCGCCGGCGCAGCCGGGCTCGCGGCGATCCATCCGATGCTCGCCGCGTATTCGGCCTCGGCGCGCACCGAGGCCGGTTACATCGCGCTGCTGATAGCGGCGCTGCTGCTCGTCGTGCGCGGGGTCAAGCGCCTACGTCTCACTGACGTCGCGGGCGCCGCGTTAGTCTGTGGACTCGCCTATCTGTACCGCACCGAGGCGATCGGCGTTCCCGCGCTCCTCGCCGCGATGCTGGCCGGTGGCTCGTTCGTCTGGCGCCGGTGGACGCCGCGCTGGGGCCTCGCCGCCGCCGGCGTGCTGACCACGACATTCCTGTTGGTCGCAGCGCCCTACCTGCTTTGGCTGCGCGCATTTACGGGCCATTGGACGGTCGGCCGCCAGCTCGTAACGATAACGATGGAGGCAACCGGCATCGCGGCCGGCAGGCTCGAGCAATTTCGCGAGATGGGCTATGAGCCGACAACCTCGTGGCTGACCGCGATCGAACTCGCCCCTCGCACCTATGCAAGAAAAGTCGAGCGCGACTTTTTCGGCTCGTGCTACTCGCTTGTCCGAGCCCTTGGACCGCTGCTGTGCGCCGCACTGATTATCGGTCTCTGGGCCGACCGGCGTTCGATCGCGGCGCGATGGGGGGAGACGATGCTCGCCGCGCTGTTCGCGATGTACTTCTTCGGCTTCGTGCTGACGGGCACCGGGACGCGTCTGATGCTTCACCTGGTCCCGTTCACGCTCGGATGGGTCGCAATCGGGCTCGACGAGACCGCGGGATGGCTCGATGCGCGCCTCTCGCGGACGCGCTCGCCGCTCGTACGGACGCTATCGGGTCCGGCGGTCGTCTTTGTCGTCCTAGTCGCGCTGCTGCCGCGCACGCTGTTCCCGCTCGGCTACGACCAGCGCGGGATGCGCTACGCCGGGAAGGAGATCGCGCGGCGCGGGGGTGGCGCGGCGGCCGTCGCGGGAGCCGACCCCCGCGTGGCTTTTTACGCCGGTGCGGCCTTTGTCCCACTGCCGGCCGCGCCCGCGACGGGAGAGGACCTCTGCGGGTGGCTTGCGGCGCATCCTTCGGCCAGTTATCTCATGATGGATGACCGCGGTGAGCGGGAATGGGGCGGAGCCGGGGGGAGGCCATGCCTGAATTTGATCAAGCGTTACCCGCGTGTCGGAACCGCCCACTACGATCTTTTTGCCGTGCGCCGCGTGGGCACCGCCGCACCGAGATAAGCGCTGCGCCGAGGCTGCTTCGCGCGCGCGCAGGTCGGCGATGAAGCACGCGCTCGATCCGACGCTTCTGGAGCCGGCGGCCGGTGCGGGCCGCGGCACCAGCGCGATCGCGGCGGTGCAGGCCGCGTCCGAACTCTCGCCCGAACTTTCAATCGTCGTGCCGATGTTCAACGAGGCGCCCGTCCTCGACCGCCTGTTCGAGCGCCTCGGCAAGTTGATGGAACGGCTCGGGCTGAGCTATGAGATCGTGGCCGTCAATGACGGCAGCACCGACGAAACCCTGGCCGGTCTGCTCGCGCATCGCGCGCGCAACCCCGCGCTCAAGGTTCTCAGCCTCTCGCGCAGCTTCGGCAAAGATATCGCGCTCAGCGCCGGTCTCGACTACGCGCGCGGACGCGCGGTCGTGCCGCTCGACGCCGACCTGCAGGATCCGCCCGAGCTGATCGAACAGATGGTCGAGCTGTGGCGCACGGGCTACGATGTGGTTTACGCGACGCGCAAGAAACGGCCGGGCGACACCTGGCTCAAGCGCACCACGGCGCATTTTTTCTATCGCGTGTTCGAAGCGATCGCCGACGTCCCCATCCCGCGCGACACCGGCGACTTCCGCCTGCTCGACCGCCGAGTGGTGGACGTGATGGTCCGGCTGCCCGAGCGCACGCGCTTCATGAAGGGACTGTTCGCGTGGGTCGGCTTCAAGCAGACCGCGGTCTATTACCAGCGCGAGGAGCGCCAGGCGGGCGGCACCAAGTGGAATTACTGGCGGCTGTGGAACTTCGCGATGGACGGGATCACGTCGTTCAGCTCCTTCCCGCTCAAGGTCTGGAGCTACTTCGGCTTCACCATCTCGGCCTTCGCCTTTCTCTACGCGGTGGTGCTCGCGATCCGCAAGCTGCTGCACGACGTCGATGTCCCGGGCTATACCTCGCTGATGGTGGTGCTGCTGTTCCTCGGCGGAATCCAGCTCATCACGCTCGGCATTCTCGGCGAGTACATGGGCCGGGTCTATAACGAGGTCAAGGGCCGCCCGCTCTACGTTGTGCGCGAACTGCACGGCTTCGACGGCGACTGATTCGCCACGGTGAGAGTAGCTGCGGACTATTTCCCGCGCAGCATCGACTCGACCTTCGGCAGCGCAGCCTCGATCTCCTGCTGATCCGTCAGCGCGCCGAGGAACGGATCCTCTCCCAGACGGCCCATCCTGCGCGGCATCGTCCTGATATTGAACTTTCGCGGATCGAGGCCGCTTCGCAGTTCATTCCACTTGAGCGGCGCCGAAACCGGCGCGCCGGGCTGCGGACGCACGGCGAACGGCGCCGCGATCGTTTTGCCCTGCCCAAGCTGCAGATAGTCGATATACACTCTGCCCTTGCGCGCGGCCGGAGCGCGCGTCACCGTCGCCGCGTCCGGCATCCGCGCCACCACCACGCGCGCCACCGCTTCGCAGAACATCCGGGCCTGCTCGTAGGTGTAGTGCGGCCTCAGTCCGACCACCACATGGATACCGGCCTGCCCCGAGGTTTTGACGTATGGGCGCATCCCGACACTGCACAGCACTCGGGCGGTTTCCTCGGCGACGAGCACCGCCTGCGCAGTGGTCGAACCCTTGGGATCGATATCGAACAGTAGCCAGTCGGGATTGCCGAGGCTCGGCGTCCGCGACGACCAGATATGTATCGGTATCGCGCCCATGTTCGCGACGTATTTCAACGCCTCGACGCTCTCGAGGATGAAGTAGGAAATCTCGCGCTCGGAATCTTCGGAATAGATCTTCACGCGGCGAATCCATCCAGGCACGTAGCCCGGCGCATCCTTCTGGAAAAAACTCTTGCCTTCGATTCCGTCCGGATAGCGCGTCAGCATCACGGGACGGTCTTTCAGATACGGCAGCATCCACGGCGCGATGGTCTCGTAGTATTCGACCAGGTCGCCCTTGGTGTAACCCTCGGCCGGCCAGAAAACCTTGTCCGCGTGCGTAATTTCCACGTGATCCGCGTGATCCGGATGATGCGTGCGGGCGGCGCGTTTCATGGGATTCGAGACCTCCGCCGACTTGTCCCCCCGTTGGCCATTCGTTGAGATATTTGCGGACGGACCCGGGGATGTCGGACGCGAGAGCCGCGCGAAGCTCTCAGGGCCGAGGAGCGCCGGTGCTGCGTCTCCTGGCGGACTCGACGATGGGCTCGACGATGAATCCGGGCCCTGGTACGCGCAGTCGGCGGCCGTCGCGCCATCGACGAGCCCGAGAAAGCTCGGATGGCGCACCACGCCGCCTTCCGTCCATTCCGTGAAGCGCACTTCGCACACCAGCTCCGGCCTGCAGAAATGCGCGCCGGACGGGATTGCCGGTTCGCCCGCGCCGCGGCGTCGAAACGGCGACGCGCCGATCGCGCGCGCGCGCAGCTTCGCGCCGATCGTTCGCAGACCCTTATCATCGAACCCGGTGCCGACACGGCCCACGAATCGCAGCACTTCCGGCGCCTCGTACTGCCCGATCAGCAGCGCGCCAAAATGCGTGCGCGATCCAGCAGGCTCGGTCCATCCGCCGACGACGAACCGCTCGGTACGTGGGCATTTGATTTTGAGCCATGCGCCACTGCGGCCCGCCGGGTAGGGCGAGTTCAAGCGCTTGGCGACCACGCCCTCGAGCCCAAGCTCTGCAACCGCGTCGTAAAACTGGTGTCCGCTGCCCGTGTGATAGTCCGAATAACGCAGCAGCCCCTCGTCGCGGACGACTCGGCGGAGCATCTCCTTTCTCCGTTCAAGCTCAAGGCCGCGCAGATCGAAGCGATCGAAGGCCAGGAGATCGAAGACGTAGTACGGGGCCGGATGGGCGAGCGCCATTTCCGCGATCTGGCGGCGATCCCGCGCCTGGATACGCCGCTGCAAGGTCTGGAAGTTCGGCCGTCCGTCGGGGCCAAATGCGACGATCTCGCCGTCGAGCACGAAGCGGGCAAACGGTAACTTGCCGAGCGCGAGCGTCACCTCGGGATAGTTGGCGGTCGCTTCGAGCCCGCTGCGGCCGAAAATCCGCACTGCGGCGCCGTCGCGGATCGCGAGCGCGCGCACTCCGTCGTATTTGATCTCGTACATCCACTCCGCGCCGTCGGCCGGCTGGTTGGGCGGATGATCCGCCAGCTTCGCGAGCGCAAAAGGAAACCGCTCCGGCACGAGCGGATCCTTCAATTCCGGCGCGCGTAGCCGCTCGAGTTCGGCGACCAGACCCGCGGCGAGCGTGGACGCATCCGAGAGCTCCTGGAGCGTAAGCCCGGACAGCACCGAGCGCGGCCGGCTTTCCGCGATGTCGATTTCGGCCGAGGCGAATGCGTCGTGCCGCTTGATTAGAAGCCATTGCGGCTTTTCGTTGCGGCTCGCGCGAGCCTCGGGCTTGCGCCCGCTCGTCCGCACCATCGCGTACCCGCCCCTCAGCTTGAAACCGAACATCTCGATGTCGAGTTTGCCTGCGCGAACGGCGCCGGCGGCGTCGTCCGGCGGATCGGTGATGCGGTACATGCCACGGTCCCAGACGATTACCTCGCCCGCGCCATAGTTGCCCTCGGGAATGATCCCTTCGAAATCGCCGTACTCGATCGGATGGTCCTCGACCATCACGGCGAGCCGCTTGTCGGCGGGATTCAGCGACGGCCCCTTGGGTATCGCCCACGAACGCAACACGCCCTCCATCTCGAGCCGGAAGTCGTAATGAAGCCGTGTCGCAGCGTGCTTCTGCACGACGAACATACCGCCGGCGCGCCGGGCCGGCAGCGCAGTTTCGCCGAAAGGCTCCGGCGTGCGCTCGGCGCTGCGTTTGCGGCGATATTCGTCGAGCGCCATTATTTTTCGTTCATTCTTCGCCTTTCGATTTTTGATACGAAACCGTATGGCATCCGCGGCGCCGGTACCGCTAAGCTGATTTTATCCGGGAGGGCTACATCTATGGCATCACGTCCCGTCGGCAACGGCAACATCTCGTTCGGCCTGGTTTCGATTCCTGTGCGCCTTTTCCCGGCGACACGGTCCAAATCGGTGAGCTTCAACCTGTTGCATGCCAAGGATCTGAGCCGGATCCAACAGAAAATCTTTTGCCCCGTGGATAACGCGATTATCGACCGCGGCGAACTGGTGCGCGGCTACGAAGTTTCCAAGGATCGCTACGTCACTTTCACCGACGATGAACTGAAGGCCCTGGAGGCGCGCGGCGGCAACCATTCGATCGAGATAACCGAGTTCGTCCCGCTGGAGCAGATCGACCCGATCTATTTCGAGACCGCATACTACCTGGGATGCGATCAGGCATCGGCCAAGGCCTATCGCCTGCTCACCGACGCGATGACCAAGACCGGGCGCGTCGCGCTTGGGCGTTACACGCTGCGCGGCAAGGAACACGTCGTGGTCCTGCGGCCCTATGAGAAGGGGCTGATGATGCACACGATCTACTATGCCGACGAGGTCCGGTCGATCGACGAGGTCGATCGCGCGACCAACGAGGCCGCCAAAGAAGGCGAACTCGCTCTGGCCGAGCGGCTGATCGGCGAGCTCACGAGCAAGAAGATAGACCTGTCAAAGTATCACGACACCTTCCGTGAAAAGGTCGAAGAGGCGGCGCAGCAGAAGATCGCCGGACAGCAGGTGACCGAAGTGCACGAGGAGCCGCGGCGCGGCCAAGTGATCGACCTGATGGCCGCGCTCAAGGCTTCGCTCGAAAAGCGCGGGGCTGCGCGCGCTCCGGAGCACGAGGCCGAAGCCGCCGGCGCGTCTGCCGAGGACTCAGCCGAGGAGCCAGCCAAGGCGACCGGCACGGGCGACGCCAAGGCGCACGCCCGCGGGCCGCGCTCGCACGCCGGCGGACGCCGCCGCGCCGCAGGCAAGAAATAACGGACGCCGGCTGCGGGAGTCGGGGGGGGGGGGGGGGGGGGGGGG
>DASXMQ010000168.1:0-5907 GCA_036495625.1 Binataceae bacterium (SeqCode)
CCGTCCGCGTTCCTGGGCCTTGCGATGCTCGGGATTTTCGCGCCACTCGGCGAGCGCTTCGGCGGAGGACCATTCGGTGATGCCGACCAACTCGCCGTCGTGGCCTTTATACTCGCGAAACGAGATGAAGCCGGGCATCGCGTTCACGATCTTCAGCATCCGCTCAGCGGTCGTTTTGTACTCCTCGCGTTCGGCGGCGCTCAGGTCGCGCATACGGAAGCGAAAGATGCTGACCACGCGATTCGGATTCTTCTGCTCGGCCATCGATTGGCTCCTCTTTATTGCGGACGTCGCTGGTCCGTTCACTCGCGCGCGTCGAGGCCCATACGCCGTGCGATGATCACCTTCATAATCTCGTTGGTGCCCGCGTAGATCGATTGCACCGCGGCGTCGGCATAGTCCGTCGCCACCGGAAACTCCATCATGAAACCGTAGCCGCCGTGCAATTGCAGACACTGGCTGGATACGCGTTTGAGCAGTTCCGTGACCCACCATTTCGCCATGCTGACCTCGGTCACGATTTCGTCTCCGCGGACGTGCGCGGCGAGCAGCCGGTCGACAAACGCCTGGCCGACTTCGATCTCGGTCATCATCTCGGCGAGCTTGAATTGCGTGTTCTGGAACGACGCGATCGGCTGACCGAAGGCCTTGCGCCCGCGCGTGTACTCGATCGTGTCCTCGAGGCATCGGCGCGCGCTGGTGATCGCGCCGATCGCGGTGACCAGGCGCTCCTGCTGCAGCTTGTCCATCAGCATCTTGAACCCCGTGCCCTCGCGGCCAAGCAGGTTGGTCACCGGCACGCGGCAATCCTCGAAAAACAGCTCGCTCGTGTCCTGTCCACGAAAGCCCAGCTTGTCGAGCTTGCGCCCGCGCACGAATCCCGGCGCGTCGCCTTCAACCAGGACCAGGCTGACGCCGCGATGGGGCGGATCGGCCTTGGGGTCGGTTTTGACTACCACGATAAACAGGTCGGCGATTTGGCCGTTGGAGATGAAAATCTTGGAGCCGTTGATGACGTAGCTGTCGCCGTCGCGCCGCGCGGTGGTCTGGACCGCGGCGAGGTCGGAGCCCGTGCCGGGCTCGGTCATCGCGATTCCCAGGATCACGTCGCCGCAGATCGCGCCGGGAACCCATCGCCGCTTCTGCTCCTCGCTGCCGAAGCTCACCAAATAGGGGAGGCATATGTCCGAGTGCAGCCCCATCATCAGGCCGTGCGCGCGCACCCGCGCTAGCTCCTCGATCACGATCGCATCGTAGATAAAGTCCACGCCGCCGCCGCCGTATTCGGCCGGCGCGTTGGGCGCGAGAAATCCGGCGGCGCCCAGTTTGCGCCAGCTCTCGCGGTCGCTCATCCCGGCGCGGTTCCAGCCGTCGATCTTCGGCGCCAGCTCGGCCTCGACGAAGCGGCGCACCTGCGCCCGGAACATCTCGTGCTCATCGTTGAAAATGTCGCGTCGCATATAGGGGTTGGCCTCGGGGCAAATCCTTGCACGGACGCGCCGGTGTTCCAACCGGAGGCGCAATTCGCCCCTAACGCCCCGGAAGCCCGTGGCGATCGTTTGTGCGCGAGGAAGCCGGCGCGCTAGATAAGATGAAACCGTCGCGTATCGGAGGATGAAGATGCTTAAGCTTTACGGCACTGCTAAATCGCGTTCGGCCCGTTGTTTGTGGGCGCTCGAGGAACTGGGGCTCAAGTATGAGCACGTTCCGGTCGAGACCACCAAGGCCAAATCGCCCGAGCACTTAAGGATCAACGCCAATGGGCACATCCCGGCGCTCGAGGACAACGGACAGATTTTCTGGGAGTCGATGGCGATCAACCTTTATCTCGCCGCCAAGTACAGCAAGGCGCCGTTCTGGCCCGAATCGCATGAAGACCGCGGCCACGCGGCCCAGTGGAGTTTCTGGGCCATGACCGAGGCGGAACCGCATCTGATAACGATCCTGCGCAACCGCTTGCTGCTGCCGGCCGAGCAGCGCAACGAGCAGGCTGCGGTGGCGGCGATCGCTGCGATGGAAGCGCCGTTCAAGGTCCTCGACGGCGCGCTCAAGGGGCGCGACTATCTGCTCGGCAAGGATTTTACGATCGCCGACCTCAACCTGTCGTCGGTTTTGAGCTTCGCGACGTTCGTGAAGCTGGATATGTCGGCGACGCCGGTCGCGCAGGCGTGGCTCGGCAAGTGCCTGGGACGCGACGCGTACAAGAAGGCGCGCAGCCTGCCGTAGGGCGGCGCTCAGGGAGGCTCATTATGGATCGCGCTCATCTTTTGGATCTGAGCGCCCGCTTCGTCGATGCCTTCAATCGCAACGACCTCGACGCGGTGATGGCGTTTTTCTCCGAAGACGGCGTTTACGACGAGTTCAACGGCCGGCGCAACACGGGCAAGGCGGCGATTCGCGCGGCCTTCGAGCCGCAATTCTCGGGCGCCTTCGGCGCGATGAAATTCATCGATGAGGATATGTTCGTCGATCCCGAGGCGGGCAAGGTGATGGCCAGCTGGCGCTGCACGCTGACCGTCAAGGGCGAGCCGACGTCGTGGCGCGGGCTCGACCTGATGCACTTCAAAGGCGACAAGCTGGTGCAGAAGCTGACATACGCCAAGGCCAAGGTTCCGCTGTTTCAGGGCTGAAGGTAGTGGCGCGCGCGCAGCGCCGCCGCGCGCGATCGGGTTTGAGTACGAGTTAACACGCAGGGAGGCGTCCGTCATGGGAGTTTTGTCCGGCTACAAAATCGTTGAGTTCGCGGGTATCGGCCCCGCGCCGATGTGCGCGATGCTGCTCTCGGACATGGGTGCCGAGGTCCTGCGCCTGGACCGCGCCGAGGATGCCAACCTCGGAATCAATACCGAATCCAAGTACAACCTTCTCGGCCGCGGTCGCCGCTCGGTCGCCGTCGATCTGAAGCGCCGCGAGGGCACCGAGGTCGCGCTCAAGCTGATCGAGCGGGCCGACGCGCTGATCGAAGGATTCCGGCCGGGCGTGATGGAACGTCTCGGGCTCGGCCCCGACGTCTGCATGGCGCGCAATCCGAAGCTGGTTTACGGGCGGATGACCGGCTGGGGGCAAGATGGGCCGCTCGCGCTCGCCGCCGGCCACGATATCAACTACATCGCGCTCACCGGCGCGCTTCATTCGATCGGACGGCGCGGCGAAGCGCCGGTGCCGCCGCTCAACCTGGTCGGCGATTTCGGCGGCGGCGGCGTGTATCTCGCGCTGGGCGTGGTCGCGGGGATGCTCGAAGCGCAGAAATCGGGCAAGGGCCAGGTGATCGACGTTGCGATGATCGACGGCGCTTCATCGCTGATGGCCGGGATTTACGGTCTGCGTGGCGCCGGCGTGTGGAACGACAATCGCGGCGAAAATATCCTCGACACCGGCGCGCACTACTACAACGTTTACGAGACCAGCGACGGCAAGTACATCTCGATCGGTTCGATCGAGGCCAAGTTCTACGCCGAATTGCTGCGGCTGAGCGGCCTGGAGCAGGAGAAGCTGCCGCGGCAGAACGACCGCACGCAATGGCCCGCGTTCCAGGAACGGCTCAGAGCGCTGTTCAAGACCAAGACCCGCGACCAATGGTGCGCGATCATGGAAGGCAGCGAAATCTGCTTCGCGCCTGTGCTGACGATGGGCGAGGCGCCGCAGCATCCGCACAACCGCCATCGCGGCACCTTCGTCGAGATCGACGGCGTGGTGCAGCCGGCGCCCGCGCCGCGCTTCAGCCGCACGCCGAGCAAGATCCAGCGTCCGCCGGCGCGTCCCGGGGAGCATACCGAAGAAGGCCTGCGGGCCTGGGGTTTTAGCGAGTCCGAACTGGGGCAGTTGCGCGCAAGCGGGGCGATCGGCGTGCGCGAAGCGCAGCCCAAGGCGGCCGCCGGAAGTTAAGGTCGCGGCGCCGCGCGCAGAGGCCGCCGGCTCATCGCGCCGCGAGCAGCGCCGCCAGGTCATAGCCGACGAGATCGCCGATCTGTTCGACGGTGATGTCGGCCGGCGGGTAGCTCGCAACGTCGGCGGCATGCGCATAGTGGCCCTGGCGCGGAAAGACCGTGGTCACGCGCTTGCCCCACGCCTTTTTGATCGACGCCAGAATTCGCACCTTGTCGTCCACGAGCACGTAGTGCTCCGCCGGGTAGAGCGTCTCGACTTCCGCGAGTTCCTGCTCCTTGTGGATGTAAATCAGCACGCGTCCCTCGACCGCCTCGAACAGGCCCGAGCGCCTGACCTTGCGCGGCTGAAAAACCACGTCGCCGTCGGACAGGACGACGGTCGGTCCGAAGGCGGAAAGATGCGCGACCGCGTCGAGCGAGCCGGGATAGAGCCGGTTGGCGAATGGATAATCGATCAGGTACGCGGAAACTTCGTACAGATGCGTGTCGTGAGGATGCTCGACACGGTAGCGCTGGAGTGCGCCCAGGTAGTCGGCGTAGCCGAGTTCATTGCGCAGTTCTTCAAAAATCGCCCAGTAGCGTTCCTGCTGATCCTTGCCGACCTCGAGCGTCAGATGGCGCCGCAGGTCGTCGGCCACGCGATCGTTGTCGAGCAGCGTGTTGTCGACGTCGAGCAGGAACACGACCGGGCTTGCGGCTTTCGATGACGCCGGCATAACTCCTCGCGGGGCGAAATCGCGCCCACCAACAGGATCGCAGGCCAAAGCGGTTGCAACAAGCTTGGCGCGCGTGCATCTCGCGCCTGCGCCTTTGCTCTATGCGGCATCATACGCTATCTGGCTTGGGGGGCCGGTTGCGCACGTCGCCGGCCAGCGCGCATCGGAGGTTCCGGATGAAACGCGAGGCACCAGAGACTAAAAGCGAACGCCGCTCCGTGCGGCCGTTTACCGGCAAGCAGTTCCTGGAAAGCATCCGGGATTCGCGCGAGATCTGGATCTACGGCGAACGGGTCAAGGACGTGACCACTCATCCCGCGTTCCGCAACTCGGCGCGGATGCTGGCGCGGATGTACGACGCGCTGCACGATCCGCAAAAGAGTCCCGTGCTCACCGCGCCCACCGATACCGGCAACGGCGGCTTCACGCACAAGTTCTACAAGGTCCCGCGCAGCGCCGAGGACCTGGTGGGCGCGCGCGACGCGATCGCCGAATGGGCGCGGGTTTCATACGGATGGCTCGGGCGATCGCCGGATTACAAGGCGAGCCTGACCGGCACGCTGGGCGCCAACGCCGAGTTTTACGCCCCATACCAGGAAAACGCCTTGCGCTGGTACCGCGAGGCGCAGGAGAAGTGCCTCTTCCTCAACCATGCGCTGGTCAATCCGCCCACCGACCGCAGCAAATCGCCCGACGAGGTGACCGACGTATTCGCGCACGTCGAGAAGGAAACCGACGCCGGCGTGGTCGTCAGCGGGGCCAAGGTCGTCGCGACCGGCTCGGCGCTGACGCACTACAACTTCATCGGGTTTTACGGGCCGACCCCGCTCGGCAAGCCCGAACTCGCAATTTTCGCGATGATCCCGATGGACACGCGCGGGGTCAAACTCATCTGCCGCCCGTCGTACGAATTGATGGCGGCGACGATGGGCAGTCCTTTCGACTATCCGCTCTCCTCACGCCTGGACGAAAACGACGCCGTGCTCATCCTCGACAAGGTGCTGGTGCCGTGGGAGAACCTGTTTGTTTACCGCGACGTCGAGAAAGCCAACACGTTTTTCCCGCGCTCGGGCTTTATCCCGCGTTTCACGCTCCACGGATGCACGCGGCTTGCGGTGAAGCTCGATTTTCTGGCCGGCCTGATTCTCAAGGCGATCGATGCGATCGGATCGAAGGAATTGCGCTCGGCGCAAGTGCAGGCCGGCGAAGTGCTGGCGTGGCGCAACGTGTTCTGGGGACTGACTGACGCGATGACGCGCACGCCCGACCCGTGGATGATCGGAACGGTGCTGCCCAAGGCCGAG
>DASXMQ010000169.1:0-29244 GCA_036495625.1 Binataceae bacterium (SeqCode)
GCGGTGCTCGAGGTAACGGGTGAAGCGCGCCTGGAAGATGGCCATCATGGGCCCGAGGCCCATCGACACCGTCGGAAACTGCCAGAAGTCCGGCATCAGCCACGGATGCGGGTAGGACGAAAGGCCGCGGCCGTCGACCTCGCGCCGGAAGTTGAGCACCTGTTCTTCGGTGAGATGGCCTTCGACGAACGCGCGCGCGTAGATTCCGGGAGACGAATGACCTTGGATGTAAACGATGTCGCCGCCATGATTTTCGGTCGGCGCGCGCCAGAAATGACCGAAGCCGATATCGTAGAGCGTGGCCGCGGATTGGAAGCTCGCGATGTGGCCGCCGAGTTCGGAACCCTCCTTGTTGGCGCGCACCACCATCGCGAGCGCGTTCCAGCGGATCGTCGAGCTGATGCGCCGCTCGATTTCGCGGTCGCCGGGATAGTGCGGCTGGCGCTCGGGCGGGATGGTGTTCAGGTATGGAGTATTGGCGTTGTAGGGCAGGTAAGTGCCGCGCAGGCGCGCCGCCGTGATGAGCTGTTCGAGCAGATAGTGCGCGCGATCGACGCCTTCGGCGTTGATCACGGCCTCCAGCGAATCGAGCCATTCGCGGGTTTCTTCCGGGTCAGTGTCCTGAATCATTGCCATCGGATCGTTCCTGTTGTTGCACGATGGTTTGGGCTTCGCCGCTGCCCGCACCGATACTCCCCGACCAGAACTACATTTTGCTCCAACCGCGTCGAAAGTGCATCCGCGTCCCGAAGGCTCTTGCCTCCGCGCGTTCGCAAAAACCGCCGGCCAGGCCGGCGCGGGCTTTGCGGGGCCGCCGCGCAAGCGCCCGCGGGTCATCTGGGGCGATGTCGGCCCTGTTGACGCGGCCGGATGCTTCGCGTTATCGCCTGTGACGTATGCACGACGCGGTCTCGCGATGGGATCACCTGGTGCAGGAGGGGCGGGTGCATCGCTCGCTCTATACCGATCCCGCAATCTTCGCCGAAGAGATGGTGAGGATTTTCGGCGGCACCTGGGTTTACCTCGCCCACGAAAGCGAGATCGCCAAGCCCTACGATTTCGTCGCGCGCACGCTCGGGCTCAGGCCGATCATCATCACACGCGACGGCGGCGGCAAGATCAACGGATTGATGAACCGCTGCACCCATCGCGGGGCAACGGTGTGCCGGCTGCGCGAGGGCTCGGCGCGGTACTTCACCTGTGGCTATCACGGATGGACTTACAGCAGCAGCGGGGAGTGCGTTTCAGTGCCGGGCAGCGACGCCTACGGGCCGGACTTCAAGCTGGAGCGCTACAACCTCGCGAGAATTCCGCGCCTCGAAACCTATCGCGGACTCATCTTCGGCACCCTTAATCGAGCGGCGCCGGGGCTGGCGCAGCATCTGGGCGCGGCGCGTCCGCTTATCGACCAGTGGCTCGATCGCTATCCGGGCGCCGAGATCGTGGTCCGCAGTTCGGCGCAGCGGATGGTGATTGCGGCCAACTGGAAAATGGTTTACGACAATGCCGGCGACGGCTACCATCCGCCCTTCTCGCATCGTTCGCTGCTGGCGATGACCGCGCGGCGTTACGGATCCGGCCGCGACATGTCGTACTTCGGCACTGCCGACCCCGACGATTGCGCGATGTACACGCAGGCGCTCGGCGGCGGCCATACCCTTATCGATCAGCGGCCCGAGATGCATGCCGAGTCGGCCTGGAAGCGGCAGCGGCCGCAGCCCGGACGCGAAAACTACGAGGAACAGCTCCGCAAACGTATGGGCGAGGAGGAAGCGAATCGGCTGCTCGAGATTGCGGTCGGATCCGGGATGAACCTCAACATCTTTCCCAACCTGCTTATCATCGGCAACCAGATTCAGGTGGTCGAGCCGATCGCCGTCGACCGCGTCCAGGTGACGTGGTACGCGACCACGCTGAGTGGCGTGCCCGACGAGATCAACGTGCTGCGGATGCGCACGCAGGAGGATTTTCCGAACTTCGGCGAGGTCGACGATTGCGCGAACTTCGAGGCCTGCCAGCAGGGACTTGCGATCCCCGAACTCGAATGGATCGACATCAGCCGCCATCTGCATACCGGCGTCGAACGGACCGACGCCGAAGGGGTCGTCACCGGCCCGGTGAGCGACGATCTCCACTTGCGCGCCTACTACCGGGAGTGGAAGCGGCTGATGAGCGCCGAGCTAAAGCTCGCGGTGCAATAGGAGCCGCTGTTGGCGACGAAGGACGACTCCGGCGCGGGCGAGCCGTATCGCTACGTCAACGACGCGCTCTACGAGCGGCTGACGGCGCTCGACCGCACGTGGAAGAATCCCGCCGAGCCGCCGGCGCGCGAACTCGAGGAGGCGTGCGAACGGCTGATCAAGCGCGAGGCGCGGCTGCTCGACGACGGCGAGTTCGAGCGCTGGCTCGAACTTTTCAGCCGCGAGTGCATCTACTGGATACCGGTCAGGCGTGGCAACGATCCGCGGCGCGAGATTACGGGAGAATTTCACGACCGGCGCCGGCTGAGAGACCGCGTCGCGCGGCTGCGCACCGGCAGCGCCTACTCGCAAATCCCACCGACCCGCACCTGCCATCTGCTGAGCAATCTGGAAATTTTCACGAGCCGCGCCGACGAACTCGCAGCGCGAGCCAATTTCGTGATTCAAACCTATCGCCTGGGCGTTCATCGCGCGCTCGCGGGCTGGTGTGGATACCTGTTCGTGCCGGAGCAGGGTGTTTGGAAGATCGCGCTGAAGCAAATCAATTTGATCGATTGCGACGAGGGCCAGGAGAACAATTCCTTTTTTCTGTGACGGAAGCCCGGCGGCAGGATCGCGCCGTCGGAATTGATCGCGCCGGGCCTGGAGGCCTTCTTGGGCCGCGGAGGTGAGAAGTTGGCTGAATTGGATGAAGTCAGGCCGTCGGGCCTATCGCGTCCGGGATTCATCGAGCGCAACGGGCTTTGGACGGCGGCGCAAAGCGAGCGGGCGCGTGGCCTGCGCGACACGATCGAACGCGACGGCATAAGTTCGGTGCGCGTGGTATTCGCCGACCAGCACGGAATCGCGCGCGGCAAAACGCTGACCGCGCCGAACTTTCTCGCGGCGCTCGAGCGCGGCCACGGCATCGTCAGCACGCTCTTCGCCTTCGACACTTCCAACCACGTCGTGTTCCCCGTATTCACCGGGCAGGGTGGCCTGCCGCTCGGCGCGGCGGGCGGCTCAGGCGACCTCCTGATGGTTCCCGATCCGGAGACCTTCCACGTGTTGCCGTGGGTCCCGGCTACGGCGTGGGTTTCGGCCGATCTGTATCTGCCCGATGGCGCACCGGTCACGATCGCGCCGCGCTACATCTTGCGCCGCGCGCTGGAAGAAGCGCGGCGCAAGGGCTTCGGCTCGATGACGGGCCTGGAAGTCGAGTTCTACGTGATGAAGCTCGACGATCCGCGTCTTAGGCTCGAGCAGTCCGGCCAGCCCGCGGAGCCGCCGCAAGTGAGCCTGCTGACGCATGGCTTTCAGCACCTGGCCGAGCAGAAGATCGACGAGATGCAGCCAATCCTCGAGATGCTGCGCGAAAATCTGCAGGCGCTGGGACTTCCGATTCGCAGCCTCGAGACCGAATGGGGCCCAAGCCAGTTGGAGGTGACGTTCGAGCCCGAAACCGGACTCGCGCCGGCCGACGATATGCTGCTGTTCAAGAGCGCGGTGAAGCAGATCTGCCGGCGCCACGGATGTCACGCGACGTTCATGTGCTGGCCCGCGCTGCAGAATGTTTACGCGAGCGGCTGGCACCTGCATCAGTCGCTCTACTCGCTGGCGACCGGCGAGAACGCGTTCGCCGCGCCCGATGAGTCGCAGTTGCTGTCCGCGGCCGGGCGCAATTTCGTCGGCGGACTGCTGCATCATGCGGCAGCAAGCTGCGTATTCAGCAATCCGACGCTCAACGGCTACAAGCGCTTGCGCCCCAATTCGCTCGCGCCCTATCTGGCGAACTGGGCGACCGAAAATCGCGGCTCGATGATCCGCGTAATCGGCAGGCCGGCCGATCCCGGCACGCACCTCGAGAACCGCGTCGGCGAGCCGTCCGCCAACCCCTACCTGTACCTCGCGTCAAATTTGATCGCCGGAATGGACGGGATCGAGAGGGCACTCGACCCCGGGCCGCCGACCAACGATCCTTACGCAGACAGCGGCCGCGCGGTGCTTCCGCGATCGCTGATGGACGCGGTAAGTGCGCTCAAGACCAACTCGCTTTTCCGCGAAAAGATGGGGAGCGAGTTCATCGACTATATCGTCGCAATCAAGGAATTCGAGATCGCGCGGTTTCTCGCGCACGTGACCGACTGGGAGCATCGCGAGTACTTCGAGATGTTCTGACGCAGGCCGCCCCTCGCGGGCAGGAAGATGGCTGCCGGATGGTACTAATCCTGCATCAGGCGCGACGACGTGATGCGATCGCCTGGAACGACGTCCCAGGATTGGAGGAGCTGGATTTTGCCTATGATGGCCCGGGTCAAAGTGACTATTTGGTTTTCTTTTTTCCTTCGATCGCGGTATGAAGATCAATCTTGCCGAAGCTGAGGGGAGGCCACGTCGAATGGGCGAGCGTCTAGCGTCGAGGGCAGTTGTTCAGGGGTTTCTGCTGGTCTTGTTTGCGAGCTTCGCGATCGGCACGGCCAGCGCGCAGCAGAAGGGCTCGGACACGTTGCTGGTTTGCACGGCATGCCACGTTCCCAAGGACGGCAAGCTTGATTCGATCGATTCGGTACGGATGACGCCGGAAGGCTGGCGGATGACGCTCAGCCGGATGGTGCGCAATCACGGCCTCCAGCTCAAAGAAGAAGAAGCCCGCAAGATCCTCAAGTACCTTTCCGACAACAACGGGCTGGCCCCGTCCGAGATTCCCCCATTCGAGTACGCGCTCGAGGAGCGCAACGGCACGCTCGAGACCAAGGACAAGGAGGGCCTGCCGCCCAACGTGGTTGGCGCGTGCGTTCAATGCCATTCCTTTGCACGGATAGGGCTCCAGCGGCGCACGCCGGAGCTGTGGAGGCGACTGCCCGATCTGCACGAATATTTCGTGCCGTTCGTCGCCTCGGACACGTCGTCGGCCGGCAATCTGAGCGATCCCTGGCGGCGGGTGGCCACCGGCCAAGCGGTACCGTACTTCACCAAGCGGTTCCCGTTTGAGACTTCCGCGTGGACGCAATGGCAAGCCGCGGCCAAGCCGGACTATTCCGGAAAATGGCTGGTGGTCGGACATGACCCCGGCAAGGGCGGAGATTACACGGGCAGCCTGATCGTGACCTCGTCGGGCGACGACCAGTATAGCGGCAAGTTCACCCACGATTTCCAGGACGGATCGTCGGCTTCCGGCACGACCGATGCCATCCTCTATGCGAAATTCCAGTGGCGCGGACATGCGCAGGTCGGCGACAACACTGAGGTCGAGATCTTCTTCGGCAACGAGAATGGCACCTCGATGCACGGGCGGCGGTTGCTGACGCCGATCGGCGACCTCGGAATGGACGAGACGCTGTACAAGGTCGGCGGCGGAGCCCAGTTGCTTACGACGATCCCGAAAGCGATCCAGGCCGGGCAGACGACCAAGGTGCGGCTGTTCGGGATGAATCTGCCGGCCAATGTCGACGCGTCGGCGATAAGCCTCGGCGACGGTGTAAAGATCAAGTCGGTCAGCCAACCCGACGACAGCACGGTGATCGCCGAGGTTACGGCTGACTCCGACGCCCAGGTCGGGCCGCGAACGGCCAAGATAGCAGGCGTCACCGGCGATCTTCCCGTCTACCTCTACAAGACCGTCGATTACATCGCGATCACTCCGGAGCGCGGCTTCGGCCGCCCCGGCGGCGCGCGCGGACCAAAGGTCCACGAGCAATTCGATGCACAGGGGTTCACGCACGGCCCCGACGGCAAGCCGGTGAATATCGGGCGGGTCGGGCCGCTTAAATGGGACACGGCCGAGCGAGTCAGCAGGATCAGCGACGACGACGTGCTCTATGTCGGGCACGTCAATCAGTACGGAACCTTTATCCCGAACACGGACGGACCGAACCCCGAGCGCATCCACAGCGAGTCCAACGTGGGCGACGTATGGGTCGAAGCATGGTACCAACCCGACCCCTCCAAGCTCCCGATGGGGGCGCGGGCGTTCATGCTGCTGATGCCGCCGAAGTTCGTGTTTAACCCGATAAACTGATACGCTGTTTGGTAGAGGCCCCTACATGCGCCCTGACGAACTGGAATTCCGGCCCGAGAACGCGCACGTGGTCAACCACTCCGGGATGACGGTGCTGGTTGCTGCGAAGACCATGTCGTTGTTCACGATGGATCCGCTGTCCGAGGCGGTCCTCAAGTATTGCGAAACCAGGCGGCGCTTCACGCTCGAAGAAGTCGTCAACCAGCTCTCCCACGACTTCGTCCCCGAAGACGTCGCCGGCGTCGTGCGGGAATTCATGAACGTCGATGTCCTGGTCGGCGGACAGAGCAGCAAACCGATCGCGCTGCCCTTCGTCGACACCGAGCAGTTTCCGCTAAGCTCGTTGGTCCTCAACGTAACCAACAAGTGCAACCTCCATTGCACCTATTGTTACGAACCGGACGCGGCCAAGTACGGCCCGGCGCCGGTCCGGATGGAGTGGGAGACGGCGCGCGCCAGCGTCGATTTTCTCTTCGAGAAGGCAGGCAGAAACCGCGAGGTCAATATCGTTTTCTTCGGCGGCGAGGCGCTGCTCAACTTCAAGCTGATGAAGCAAGTTGTCGACTACGCCGAGAAGAAGGGCGCGGCTGCCGGCAAAAAGGTCGACTTCTCGATCACGACCAACGGCACGATGCTGGTCGATGAGATCATCGACTTCCTGCAGGAGCATCGCTTCGGCGTGACGATCAGCATCGACGGGCCCAAAGAAATCCACGACCGTCGCCGGTTCTTTCTGAGCAACTCCGGCGAAAAGAAAGGCTCATACGACCAAATCATGAACCGCGTCGGGCGCCTGCTCGAACGGTACACGGCGCGCCCGATAGTCGCCCGCGTCACGGTGACCAAGGGCGCCGTCGAAATCGTCCGCATCTACGAGCATCTGAGCGGTCTCGGATTCTTCGAAGTCGGCTTCTCCCCGGTGACCGCGAAGCCCGGACTCGATTACGGCCTGGAGGCGACCGACCTGCGCGAGGTCCTGACCGGTTTCAAGGAACTCGGCGGACGCTACATCGAACGCGCGCTCAACGGCCAGTACACGGGATTTTCCAATCTCAGCACGATGCTTACGGACCTGCACCTCGGGACCAACAAGATGTTCCCGTGCGGCGCCGGGCTCGGACTGCTCGACGTGGACGGCAACGGCGACGTCTACCTGTGCCATCGCTTTCCGGGCGTCGAGGAGCATAAGTACGGCAACGTGAAGCAGGGCGGAATCGAGTACGGCCGGTTGACCGAATTCGTCAATAGTGTCCAGGTGGGCAACAAACCGGTCTGCCAGACCTGCTGGATCCGCGGGATTTGCGGCGGGGGGTGTTACCACGAGGCACTGCAGGAATTCGGGGAGGCCGCGCTCCCAAATCTCCACTATTGCGTCTTTTTGCGCGAATGGACCGAATATGGTATCGGAGTGTTTACCGAGCTTGAGCAAAAGAACCCGGGATTTGTACAGAAATTCATAGTGCGAAGCCGGGGGGACGTACCGAAGGAACTGAGCTAGTGACGGCCGGAAGCGAACTTTGAGGCCGCTCCGGATCCGTTGGCAGGAGGAGACACATGAAGCACCTGAAGGCGGCGAATCGTAAGGCCCACGCGGTCGAAGCGGTGCGCACCGGAGGCGACGTGGTCGGGATGGTGCAGCCGATGGGCTGTACCACGATTTTCAACCCCGGCTGGGAAGCAGATCCGTGGGGCGGCGCACATGCGATGTGCAGTCCGACCGAGGCTGACCTGGCAGGATGTTCGGGAGTCTGTTGGTGGCCGGCGCAGGTGCCGGACAGCTTGCAGAACTATCCGGAATGGGCGAAGGGATGCTCCGGCGTCAACATGGAAGACTGGCGCAGCTTGGCCGTGGAGTATCCGAAGGTCAAGTAGCACGTTCGTCTGTCGCCCGGCTCGTTCATTTATAGGATCGATGTAAGTCGCGCCGTCGCGCCGCGATAGCGGCGCGACGCGTGTGGCCGCACGTGCGCGCGCAGAGACGCGCCTCACCGGAGTGATTTGCCATGGCTAAGTTGGACGCTCGTCGCCTGCGTCTTTACTGTTCATCCGTGCTCGCGCTTTTTTTGATGACTCTCCCCGCCGCCAGCGCGTGGGCCAAGTGGTACATGGTCGTCGGCACGTTGCCCAACAACGTTGAGGTCGTAGATACCACCACTGACAAGGTTGTCAGAACCGTGCCGCTTGAAGGGCAGGGCCCGGTGCTCCAGATTGCGACCAACTCGGCCACTCCGCGCTACGCCTACGCGACTACCAACCTCGATCAGGCCGTCGCCGTCATCGACCTCGAGCAGGGCAAACAAGTCACGACCATAAAGCTCTCCAGCGACACTGAGACGGTGCGGGTTTCCGGGACCAACCTCAATCCCAAGGGCGACCGCCTGTATATCAGCGAATTGCCGCTAAAGGTCAGTCTCGGCCGCTACCAGCACGAAGAGCCGCGGTTCCGAGTAGTCGACACCGCCACCTACAAGACGATCAAAACCTTCCCGGCGCCGCAGCAGACCATGTCGTTCGGCTTCTCGCCAGACGGCAAGAAGCTTTACACCTTCTGCGTCGGTCAGGACATCCTCGTGCTCGATGCGGAAGACGGCCATCTGCTGAGTACCATTCCGCTCGCCCATCGCAACATTACCGGGATTCGAGCGACCTACGGCCTGCCGCTGCTTTTGAATTACGAGGAGCAGAACTATCTCGTCACCTTCGCGATAATCGTCGAAGATTCCATATCCGGCACCGATACGCTGTCGCTCGGCGTGCTCGACCTGAAACAAGAGCATCCGAAGCTTGACGTCGTCGAGACTGAGCCGTTCGTCGAGGACTGGTACACGGTCGAGGGAATCGGCACTACACCCGATCTGCACAAGGCGTACTTCGTATGGAACGACCTGTGGAAGATCGATTACAAGACGAGAAAGCGGGAAGCGCAGGTTTCGATGTCTAACAGCCAGGCGGTGCCGCTCATTCATCCTGACGGTAAGAAAATCTATTGCGGCGGCCAATGGCACGCTCTCGCCGTGTATGACGCCGACACCCTCAAGCATCTAGCCGACGTTGAACTCGGCCACTCGATGGCTGGAATCGGGATGCGCTTCGTCAACAACGACAAGGACCTCTCCGGGCCGGAAGCAACGAGCCAGGATCCCTGAGCCGGAGCGCATAGCAGCATTTGGGAAAGCCATTCGCCGGTGAGCAGGGCCAAAGGCCGGACCGGCACGGGTAAAGCTGCACGCGGCCGCGCGCGGGCCCGCGGCGCAGTCAATCCACTGCCTGATTTTGAGCCGCGGTTCTTGGACGCTCGCACCGGTGCAGGCATCCGCATCGCGCTTATCGACAGCGGAATCAACCCGGGACATTCGCATGTCGGCCCGATCGCCGGCGGCATGGCGTTCGGCGCCGGTCCCGGCGGCGAGCCGCTCCAGAGTTCGGATTTTCGCGACACGCTCGGGCACGGCACCGCGCTCGCCGGAATTCTGAAGTTCAAGGCGCCGGATGCGGAGTTGTTCGCGGTCAGGATTTTCTCCGATCGCCTGGCGACCTCGATCGAGATTCTCGAGGCCGCGCTTCACTGGGCGATCGAGCAGAAGATGCACGTGGTAAACCTGAGCCTGGGCACGGCCAATCCGGAGCATCGCGTGCGGATGGCGCGGATCGCCGCGCGCGCGGGCCGCGCCGGCACGCTGATCGCGGCGTCGTCGCCGCCGGAGGGCCCGGAAATGTGGCCGGCGGCGCTCGACGGCGTCTTCGGCGTGGCCGCCAGCGACGGCTGCTCATGGAGCGACTATCAATACGTTGCGGACGGCCCGATTCATTTCCGGGCGCATCCGTCGCCGCGGCCGCTGCCTGGCCTGGATCAGTCGCGCAACTACCGCGGCCACAGCTTCGCCTCGGCGCATCTGAGCGCCCTGCTGGCGCTCCTCGTCGAGGACTGTCCCGCGATGGGATTCGCGCGCGCCCGCGAGCGGCTGCTCAAATGCGCGGGGTTGCCGCTGCCCTTGAAGCTGCCCTGATGGATGCTGCCGGACGATCGGTCGAGGGCGCTCGTCTTACGCGACACGTTCCTGTGGCGGCTGGATTCGCTGAGACAAGCCGGCGGGATGGTCGCCGTAGCGGCCGCTCCACAGCACGCGTCCCCGCTCGAGCGCCATCACCTGATCGTCCGGCCGGATCGAGGAGAGCCGATGCGTAATCGTGATCACTGTGCGGCCGGCGAGGGCGCGCTCCACGGCGGCGCGGATTTCGGCTTCGCTCGTCACGTCGAGGGCGGACAACGCCTCGTCGAGAACCAGGATTTTCGGATCCTTGAGCAGCGCGCGGGCGATCGAGATACGCTGGCGCTGGCCGTCGGAAAGCGTCGCGCCGTGTTCGCCTACCGGGGTGTCGTAGCCTTGGGGCAGAGACATGATGAAATCGTGCAATCCGGCCGCCCGCGCCGCCGCCGCGACCTGCTCTTGGGACGCGTCGGGACAGACATAGCGGAGATTTTCGATCATCGGTGCGTGGAACACGAAGGCTTGATGCCCCGTCGCCACCAGTTGGCTTCTGAGCCACGCCAGGTCAAGCGTCTGCAGGTCGTGGCCGTCGAGCAGGATCGATCCCGCGCCGGGCTCAATCAGCCGCGTCATCAGGTCGACGATCGAAGTTTTGCCCGCGCCGCTGGGGCCGACGATCGTGAGCCTTCCACCCGCCGGAATCCTGAAGCTGAGGTCGTCGAGAATCGGCACCGCCGGATCGTGGCTGAATGAAACATGGCGAAACTCGATCGCTCCGCGAATTTCCGGCAGACGCAGGTTCTTTCCCTGCGCAAGGTCGCTCTCGGTCGGCAGATCCAGGAACTCGAAGATGCGGTCCACCGAGACGCCCGCGCGCTGCAGCCGCAGGTAGAGATCGATCAGCGCCTGCAGCGGGCTGAACGCGCGCATCTGGTAGGCCGAGAACGCCACCAGCGCGCCGATCGTCATCCGGCCTTCGATTACGATGTATCCGCCGTAGAGCGTCACCAGCGCGGAGCCGAGAAAGGTGCTGGCCGCGGAGGCGCTGCTGCCGAGATACGCCAGCATCTCCAGGCGCGTAACGGCCTTTACAAAGGTTATGCCCAGGGCCGAAAGACGCGCGTGCTGGATCTGTTCCGCGACGAAGAGCTTCACGAATTTTATCGCCGACAGCGACTCGACCAGGAAAGACGAAATGGCCGCGTTGATCTCGCGTACCGAGCGCGTCTGATCCACGATCAACGGTCGGAATCTCACCACTCCGTACAGTTGCAGCGGCACCAGGGCAAGGCTCAGCAGAAACAGCCTCCAGTTGAGCCATATGAGGAAGCCGGTTGCCGCGAACAGCGTGAAGACGTTGGTGATGAAATTGAAGCCGGCGTCGGTCAGCATCGATTGCACTTCGGCGATGTCGGTGTTGAGCCGCGAGAGCAGGTCGCCGATCTTGGCGCGAACGTGAAAGCGCATCGGCAGCGCCTGCAAGTGCTCGAAAAGATGCTGGCGCAGATTGAAAAGCACGCGCGCGGTGACGTTGGTGTAGTAGTAGCGGTTGAACGCGCCGAGCACGTAGCTCACGATTGTGGCGGCGACCATTACGCCGGTCAGGATCCAGAGCAGGCGCAGGTTGCGCGCCTCCAGAACGTCGTCGATAAGAATCTTGGTGAAGATCGGCCACAGCAGGCCGAGAATCGTGTTGGAAAACGACAGCAAAAATATGATCGCGAGCTTGGATCGGAATCCGGAAATGAAAGGCAGCAGGCGGCCGACGCGCGACAGGCTGACTTTGCTGATAGGCCTCATTCAGTTCCGTCTTTGCACGCGAATCGCACGGCTCTCTTCAGGATGCTTATCGACTTTCGCGTCCGCAATGATAGTAATTCGATAAACGTCCGCGCAAGGAACGGCTGACCGGTCAAACCCGATGAAAAACCCGGCCGAGATCATCAACGCCAAGGACGGCTCGGAACTGATACTGATACCGGAGGGCGAGTTTCTGATGGGCGCCGACGACGGCTACCCGAGCGAACGCCCGGCCCATCGGGTGTTTGTGAGCGCCTTCCATATTGCGAAGAATCTGGTCACGAACTCGCAATACCGGCGTTTCGTCCTTGAGACCGGCCATGCCGCGCCGTATGTCGACGATCCGAGGGCCGAGTGGGCAAACTGGAACCGCGAAACCAAAAGTTTTCCCGCTGGCCATGAAAACCATCCGGTGGTGCTCGTGGGATGGGTTGACGCGATGGCGTATTGTGAATGGGCGGGGACCAGGCTTGCGACCGAGGCCGAATGGGAAAAGGCGGCGCGCGGCGGCCTTGAAGGCAAACTGTTTCCGTGGGGCGACGACGAGATCGCCCACGAGCTCGCCAACTATGACAACCAGGACGGCACGACGCCCGTGGGTAGTTATCCGCCCAACGGCTATGGCCTTTACGATATGGCGGGCAATGCCTGGGAATGGGTGGCTGACTACTATGACGCGAAATACTATTCGCGATCGCCCGCTCGCGATCCTCGCGGACCGGAGCAGGGTTCCTCGCGCGTGCTGCGCGGCGGATCGTGGATGCTCTTCGCCCGCTATTGCCGGGTCTCTTATCGTTTCAGAAACAGCCCGAATTTTCGCGCTAGCCTGATCGGATTTCGCGTGGCTCGATCGCTATGAGCGCGCCGTCCCGATAAAGCCTGACCAGCGCGGCTCGCACCATGCCGGAATCCGCGTTTCTGCCCTCGCGCCGCCCGAGGTAGGCGGCCACTATATCGGTCACCGCGGGCTTCTTTTTGATCTCTCTGAGGAGCGCCGGCACACATACGTTGTGCAGGTAGCGGAGGCCGCGCGTGTTGCTATCGGTGACGAGCACCTCGCGCGTTTCCACGTAGGGCCACTCGAGCACGGACCGCCGCTCGATTCTCGCGTGCGGGGCGACGCGCACGTGGGACACTTCGGATGGCGGTTTGAGCGGCGCGCCGGCGCCGTCGCCGCTTGCTCCTGAGCTCGGGACCGAAGCGAGCAGACCACTGCGTTTTCGCCAGAAAGTAGAATCAAGCCATCGGCGTTCTTGATCGTAGTATTCGGCGGATTGACGATAGTGCGTCGAATAAGCATTGTTCTGGGCGTCCCGATAGAAGGCGAGCGCGCCTGCGGCCGCCGCCGGGCGGTTGAGGATAGTATTAATCACCGCAGCTCCGGCGATCGCGGACGCCATCGCGGTTTGCACGCCCTCCGATGACAGAGGATCGATAAACAGACCGGCGTCCCCGAGCAGCATGAAGCGCGGGCCGGCGAACTCGCACGAGGTATAAAGCGTGGCGTCCGAAACTCTGGGAGCATCCGGCAAATCGGCTGCAACAAGGAACTGCGAGACGTAGGAGAGCTTTTTGACCTCGGACCGGTAAAAAGCGGCGAGTCCGAGTTCGCGGATGCGCCGGCCCTCGCTCCAATCGACCAGCAGGGTTACGTTGCGGAGCCCGTTGTGCAGCGGTACGGACCACACCACGCCGTTTTCGTAGGCTTCGAGCATCGTATTGCCGAAATCGTCGCCCGCGGGCGCCGCGGCGCCGCTCCAATAGCCGGTTACTGCGATGGTTCTGAAGGCGTTATCGCGCCGGCGCAGATCGTCGCGGCGCGCGAGCACCCCGGCTTGGCCCGTAGCGTCGACGAAAAAGCGCGTCCTGATCGGCTTCTCGCGTGCGGCCTGCACGGTCACGCCGCGGCCGTCGATGAGGACCGCGTTGACGCCCGCGCCGAGCCGGACCTCCGCGCTTTTCTGGCCGCGTCCATGCTCCAGCAGCAGCGCGTCGAAGCTTTCCCTCCAGACCTGAAAGCCTCGTCTTGATCGGTCCGGGCTGTAGTAGCCGGTCCGCGCCTCGGGACTGCCCCAGCACACGATATGGCCGGGCATCCGCAGGAACCCGCCGGTCTCGACCTTCTCGCGCAGCTTCAGAAAATCCAGCACCGGCAGGATGCTGGGAGTCAGCGATTCGCCGATTCGGTACCGCGGGAAGCCGCTCTTTTCGAGCAGGAGGACGCGAAAGCCCAATCCCGCGAGCAGGTAGCAGGCGGTGCTGCCCGCCGGACCTGCACCGGCAATCACTACGTCGGGCTTGATGGCCACGCGGCGATCCTATGCGCAGAGCGGCGCGCGAAGCAAAGAAGCCGGCGGCCGTTTAGGCCGGTCTTTTCAAGGCGCGCGACGATGTGGGTAGAGTCCGGTTCACGAAGTTATTGGACGATTCTCGTCAGACCTTCGGGGCTCGCGTACTGGCTCGCATCAAGGTACTGCGCCTGACACTCCGTATTGTAACATGAGGATTGGGTCACGCTTATCGAGACGTGCTTGTCGGTGAAGTTTATCGACAAACCGGCCTGCGGGCCGTTGGTGCCGAGCGCCGCGCCGCCGCTGGGAACCGCCAGCGGCGTCCAGAATTGAGTAATGAACTTGAAAAGAGCGCCCTGCGGATCGTATAGCTCGACCGCCAGCGGAAAGAAGGTCTCCTTGTCGACATACAAGACCCTGCGGCTGTAGCAGTAGCCCTGGCTGAACGCCGGCAGACGGGACATCTCTATCACGTAGACATCCCTGAGCTCCCACTTGCCGAGGCTCGGCTTTGCCCAGGGTAAGATGCCCCTGGAAGAGGGATAATAGTACTCACTCGGCAGCTGCGTCGCGGTGCCGCATTGTTTTAGAGCTGCCTGGTCGGCGTGCACCAGCGCGAGGATCCGCTTTTCGCCCAGGTATTTGATCTCGAACTGCTGCGGAAGGCCAGGCGGCCCAAGGGCGGCGTCTTCCCAGGTGAAATCGCTGTTTTGCAGCGGCGCGCAGCGAGCAGCATCGGAAGAGCGGATCGGCCTCCGCGAGCTCGGTAGATAGTTGTAAATATCGTCGAGCTTCGTCAGGTCTTCGTAGGTGAGATCGAGCGAAGTCGTATATTTCCCCTGTTCCGGAGCGATCTGTTGGATATACTTAGCGAAGAAGAAATCGCCGGTAGTGTGTACAGTTGCCGGCATCGTCGGATCGCTCAGATGGGTAAGCTGGGAGTACACGACGTCTACCTGTCCGCTGGCGGTAAAATTGCCGTACGAATCGCCGGAATAGCTACAGAAGACAGATCTTTGAAGGCGTGGATTGTAGTGATAATAGAGGTCGTAGAAAACTGCATATGCCGCGAGAGCGGACTGGCTAAGCGGATTGGGAAAGGGAACGCCGCTAACGTATCCTTCCGGAATGTAGCTTCCATCCGGGAGTTTTTTGAGTGTGGCGCGGCCTGCGTTCTTTTCGGTGTCGGCAAGGAAGGCCGGCGGCAGCGGCATTGGCTCGGTGGGCCCCACTTCAATCCGGATGTCGGGAGGCATCTTCCAGAAATACTGGCCGGTGAAGAGCGCCTGCATCGCGGGCGGCATGAAATCCTTATACTGCTGCCAGTTGGCGTAAGTAATTTGGGTTCCGGGTTGGGGGGCGGCAGGCAGGGCGGCTTTCGCGGGGTCGGCGGATTTTACCTCCCCATGAGGAACAAGCAGCAGCGTCAGGACGATTGCAACGACAGCCCCTGCGAGCGAACGGCTGCTTAATCTCATGCTTGCTTGCCCCGTATCACGTTAGCGAGATTCACTGGCATCGGTTTTTTGCAAGCATATAATCTGACTCGCCGAGGGGCAAACCGGCGAAAGAGATATGCGCGACAGGGGGAACTGGGAATCGGCGCGTAATGTTCCTATGAAAATCGCTGCCGAGAATAGCATTGTGGCGGCGCTCGCGCTGCTCGCCGCGGCGGCGGCGATCGCGGCGGCGGGATGCAATCGGGCGAGATACGCACCCGCCGATAGGCCGCAGCGCGCCCAGGGAGCGCCGCGGCCTCGCACCTCTCCGGCGGGTTTCGTTTATATAACCAACAATGGCGAAGGCACGATTTCGGAGTTTGCCCGGGCGGCTGACGGCGACCTGGAATTTTTGCGTACGGAGAAAGCCGGTGCGCCAAATGGTCCAACCGGAATCGCTATCGATCCGTCGGGCCGCTTCCTATACGTGGCGAACGAAGGTGAGGGCCGGATTCATCAGTTCCGAATCGACCGCGACACGGGCCAACTTCTGCCGATCGGCGACGGTTCAGTGGACGACGACGGCGTTGCAAGTCATCCGCAGCAGATTGCGGTCAGTCCGCGCGGCGGCTTCGCGTACGTAACCAACTCCGGCAACGCCGGCGAGGGCAAGAAAAATGACGGATCGATCGCGGAGTATGCGATCGATCCTTCTACCGGCGCACTCAAACCGATCGAGACGCTTAGCGGCGGCGGTTTGCAGCAGCCACTGGGGATCGCGTTCACGCCCGACGGCCGGTTCGCCTTCGTCTCCGACGCCGGCGCGGGGACGTTGGTCAGCTTCGCGGTCGAGCCTTCCGGAAAGCTCAAGCTGGTGGCGGCGACGCCGAGCCTTGGAGACAAGCCGGGCCGTCCCGGGCTCGTGGCGGTTAATCCCGCTGGGAGCTTTGTCTATGCGACCGATCGTTCGACCGGCAGCGTGGTCGTGGCGAAACTCGCCGAGGACGGCAGACTCAGCGTGACCAAGGCCGTCCATGTGGGAGTTTCGACCTCCGGCCCGTTCGCGATCGCCGCAGTCGCCGTCGGTCCGCGCGTGTTCATCTACACCGGCAATCTCGGGATCGATACGGTTTCCTCGCTCGTCGTGAAGCCTGACGGACTGGAGCACGTAGCGGACTGTCCGACCGGGATGGGGTATCCGACCGGGATGGCGATCGATGGCAGCGGACGAAACTTGTACGTGGTCAACCGCAATGCCTCGACGGTGGCGCGATTCGCGCTCGCCGAGAGCGGCGGGATCGCGCTGATCCCGGCGGCGTCGATCTTCACCGAAGCGGCGCCAAGCGACACGAGTCATCCGACGTACATCGCTACGACACGATGGGACGCGCCGGCTTCGGCGGTGCCGATACCCGCGCAGCACGCGAACTGACGCTGCGGCCGCTTAGGAGCTAGAGGCCTTCAGCGCTACCGGCTCATAGAAATGCCGGTCTCCGAGCGCGTCGACGGCGCGGAAAAACTCCGGCCCGGACGCGCTCCCATCCTCCTCAAGCTGCATCGTCTGGCGCAAATAGTTCCAGCGCTCGGGGCAGAGCCGCCGCGTCTCGGCAAAATACCGCTTGGCGTCTTCAAGATGCCCCTGCGCATAGAGATATTCGCCGAGTCTGAAATTGGCGGTGGCAATCGGGTCGACGTTCCCCGGTGCGTTCAGTCGCCGGCGTATTTCTTGCGCCGAGAGCACGTATTCGCTGGCCTCGCCCCTGGCCACCCAGTCGCGGAGGGCGTCAACGTAACTTTTGCGCACGGCCTGTCCGCGCGCGGCCACGTCTTTCTTCATCTGGAAGGTGGAACGGTCCATCGAGCGCCATCCGTCGCTTGCGCCAGCGGCCTCGGCCGGACGCACGATATTGCCACGCTCGTCGATCCACACGGCCATCGGGACGTTAGTCATATTGTAGAGTTCGGCTACAACGTGGCGTTCATCGATCAGATTGGGGTAAGTCGGAGCGGCGGCGCGATCGCATAGCGCCGAGTCCCATCCCATGATCTCCTGGAACAGCGGATCGATCCGCACCGGTTCGGCCGGTTTGATGAACTCGCGCACGGCGGCGGCGCCGCCGCTATCGAACGCGACCGAGAGAATCACGAAATTGCGAGCTTTCAGTTCCTCGTAGATAGCCTGCCAGACCGGCAGGTCAAAACGGCATCCTCACCAGCTTGCCCACGAGAGCAGGAGAACCTTGCGCCCCCGGTAGTCCGAAAGCGAATGCAGCTTGCCCTCGAGGTCGGGCAGGGTGAAGTCGGGCGCTTTGAGCGAGGCGAGGGCGCTTTGGCGGGCATCCGCCGATTCGCCGAAAAACCAGACCGCGTGCGCGTCGTCGTGGACGACCGGCTGGCCAAGCCTGCGCGCCAGCGCCGCGAGGTTGACCGTATCGCCGCGCAGGAACCGATCGCGCTGGGCGGGGGGAATGGGTACGCAGCGCTCATCGCGGCACAGACCCTCAGGCTTGAGCTCCCAGCCCGCTGCGGCCCGTAGCTCTCCGAGCGGCATCCAGAGGTCATCTCCCTGGGGCTGGGCGCCAGCGGCGGAGGCGGGTTTGTCGTCGTATATCACGGTCACTGCCATCGAGGATCCCTCCCACATGACAATTGATTGCGCATCGAAATTTCGTGCGCCGCCTCGATTCGATGCGTGACGCCGTGCAAGGTAGACACTCAAGCGCGCGCGGCTTATTGTCCACCCATCCTGGATTAAAATAAAGGAGATTGCCCATGCCGGCCCGAAAGCCCGAGGAATGCGACAGCATTCTGCTGGAAGCCCTGACTCACGGGGATCTCGAGACCGCGGTGGGACTCTATGAGCCCAACGCGAGCTTCGTACAGGACTCCGGCGAAGTAATCGTCGGACGAGCCGCGATTCGCGAGGTCATGAAGGGATTCATCGCGATGAAACCCAGGTTCACGGTGAAGTCGCGCGCGGTGCAGAGCGGAGACGGCGGCCTCGCCCTAACGGGCCTCAAATGGAGCGCGACCGGGGTCGATGCCGATGGCAAGCCGGTGACTCTGTCAGGCAACAGCACCGAGGTGGTGCGGCGTCAGAGCGATGGAACATGGCTGTTCGTCATCGACAATCCGCACGGCGCGGAAAATCCTGGATGACGGCCGGGCAGGCGCGATCAGTTCGCGGCGTCCGTGATTGTGGCGGATGACAGGAGTTTCAGGGCCTGTGCCTTTTCGGAAGGCGGCAAATCGTCGGTCGGTGTCATCGGCGCGTAGGTGACCTGGAGTTCCCAGTCGCCGATAAAAGCGATCCGCTGCAGGAGATAGCGTTCGCCCTTCTGCCCGGGGCATCCCAACGCGCGCATTTCAAAAGTGATATCCATGGCGCTCTTGTCGAGCGTCTTTGCGCCGGCCTTTTTGCACTGATGGGCGGCGGTCTGAACGAGCGCATTGACGACCGCCTGCGGAGAATCGAGTGTGGGCTTGGGCGTCTGCGCGACCACCACGCGCACCTTCGCGGTTGCCGGCGTCTCATTTCGGCGTACAAAGACCTTGACCGTCGCGCGAGGCGCGTGCTGGTCGCGGGCCACCTGCCAATCCTGCCAGCCCATCGCCGGCGGCAGGTTTAGCTGGCTGTCGGCCGCTTTTGCCACGCTGTCGGCCGGAGCGGCCGCGCCGGTCGCGGACCGGATCGAAATCACGATACTCATGAAGAGTATCAACGTGGCTAGCCGCGCGAACCGCATCGCGCGCGGATGCTTCCACAAAAGCGCAGCAATGTCCATCGTTCGCATGTGACCCATCGCGGCCGGACTACCCCTTTGCGGCCCTTTGCGCGGAGGGCGGCTGTAACCGGACTCGTGCTTTAACGTCTAATAAGGAATAAGAATTGGATCGTTTCAAGGGGCACGCTCGGCTATGCGGGATGGCGCTCCGATCGGTGGTAGAAGCGAAGAAGATGATGGACTCAAGCGTTCCACCAGGAGGTGGCGCGCGGGATGTGTATCTCGCGCAGCAAGGGGGAGTGTCCAGGCGCTGGTTTTGGCTGGTCATCTTCGCCGTCATTCTCCTTGCCGGATATTTTCTGCTAAGCCGCATGGGCGGAGCCTCTAGCACCTCCGCCCGAGCCTCGACGACCCACCCGGCCGTGCCGGTTACGGCGGCGGCGGTGAAACGCGGCGACCTCGACCGTTACCTGACCGCAATTGGCACTGTGACCGCGTTCAACACCGTGACGCTGAGGACGCGGGTGGACGGACAAATCGTCAACGTCGCCTTCAAGGAAGGGCAGACGGTGCATCAGGGCGATCTGCTGGTCGAGATCGACCCGCGCCCCTATCAGGCGGCGCTCGCCCAGGCCGAGGGACAACTGGCGAAGGACCGGGCGACGCTCGTCAACGCGAAGATCACGCTGGCGCGCGATCGATCGCTCTATCAGCAGGGCGTGATCGCCGCGCAGGACTTCGACAATCAGGATTCGCTGGTCGGCCAGTCGGACGGAGCGGTGCGAAGCGACGCGGCCAACGTCGCGGCGGCCAAGGTGCAGCTCGCCTATACGAAAATCACCTCGCCCATCACCGGGCGGATCGGGCTCCGCATGGTGGATATCGGCAATATCGTGCACGCGACTGACACCGGCGGGCTCGCGGTAATCACACAGCTGCAGCCGATCGCGGTCGACTTCAGCATTCCCGAGGATAACCTGCCGCAGGTAATCAAGGACATGGGAAACGGGCAGAAGCTGCCGGTTAGCGCGTTCGATCGGGAACTCAAGAATCAGATTGGCACGGGCACGCTGGAAACCTTCGATAGCCAGATCGATCAGACCACTGGAACGATCAAGCTGAAGGCGATCTTTCCAAACGACGACTATGCGCTGTTTCCCAACCAGTTCGTCAACGTCAAATTACTGGTCGATACGATGCGCGACACGTTGTTGGTGCCCGCCGCCGCGCTGCAGCGAAATCCCCAGGGCACGTTCGTTTACGTCGTCAAGCCGGATAACACCGTCGATGTACGCACGGTCACCGTAAGCGCCACCCAGGGAGAAGTTGTCGCGCTAAATTCCGGAGTGACGCCCGGCGAACTGCTGGTGACCGACGGACTCGACCGTTTGCATGCCGGCAGCAGGGTGATGGTCCAGGCACCGGAGGCCGCCGCCGCTGCGACGTCGGCCGCCGCCGGAGCCGGGACGACAGTGCACAGAAGCCAGTGAATCCGTCGCGGCTGTTCATTCTGCGCCCGGTGGCGACTTCGCTCCTGATGGCCGCGATCCTGCTCGCGGGACTTGTGGCCTACCGGCAGCTGCCCGTATCGGCGCTGCCCGAGGTCGATTATCCGACCATTCAGATTCTCACGTTCTATCCGGGCGCGAGTCCGGAGGTGATGGCCTCGTCGGTAACCTCGCCGCTCGAGCGGCAGTTCGGCCAGGTGCCCGGCCTCAACCAGATGACGTCGAACAGCTCGTTCGGCAGCTCGATCATCACGCTGCAGTTCGTGCTTTCGCTCAACATCGACATCGCCGAGCAGGAGGTGCAGGCCGCGATCAACGCGGCCGCTTCGTATCTGCCGCCGGACCTGCCGACTCCTCCGATCTACAGCAAGACCAACCCGGCCGACGCACCGATCCTGACGCTGGCCCTGACCTCGACCGACCTTCCGCTGACTCAGGTCGAGGATTTGGCGGACACGCGGCTGGCGCAGAAGATCTCGCAGGTGACCGGCGTTGGATTGGTCAGCATCGGCGGCGGGCAGAAGCCGGCGGTGCGCGTGCAGGTAAATCCGACCGCGCTGGCCTCGTATGGGCTCAGCCTCGAGAACGTGCGCAGCGCGATCGCGGCGGCCAACGTCGACGAGGCCAAGGGCAACTTCGACGGTCCGCAGCAGGCCTATACGATCGGCGCCAACGATCAGCTGCTTTCGAGCCCCGACTATCGGCCGCTTATCGTCGCCTATCACAACGGCGCGCCGGTGCGCCTCCAGGACGTGGCGCGCGTCGTCGACGACGCCGAGAACGTCAAGCAGGCGGCATGGATGAACGACGTGCCCGCGGTGATCCTCAACGTTCAGCGGCAGCCGGGCGCCAACATCATCACCGTCGTGGACAAGGTCAAGGGGCTGCTGCCGCGGTTGCAGGCTTCGCTGCCCGGCTCGGTCAAGGTCGCGGTGCTCACCGATCGCACCACCACGATTCGCGCCTCGGTGGAGGACGTGGAGTTCGAGCTGATGCTCACGATCGCGCTGGTCGTGATGGTCATCTTTCTGTTTCTGCGCAATTTGTCGGCGACCATCATTCCCAGCGTCGCGGTTCCGCTCTCGCTGGTCGGGACGTTCGGGGTGATGTATCTGCTCGGCTACAGCCTCAACAACCTGACGCTGATGGCGCTCACCATCTCGACCGGCTTCGTGGTTGACGACGCGATCGTGATGATCGAAAACATCGCGCGCTACATCGAGGAAGGCGAATCGCCGCTGGCGGCCGCGCTCAAGGGCTCCGAGCAGATCGGCTTCACCATCCTGTCGCTGACCGTGTCGCTCATCGCGGTGCTGATCCCGCTGCTCTTCATGGGCGATATCGTGGGCCGCCTGTTTCGCGAATTCGCCGTCACCCTGGCCGTCACGATCCTGGTTTCCGCGGTGGTGTCGCTCACGCTGACGCCGATGATGTGCGCGCGGCTGCTCCGCCATACGCCGGAGGCCGAGCAGGGCCGCTTCTACCATCAGACCGGGCGCATGTTCGACGCGACCATCGAGTATTACGGCACGACGCTCCGCTGGGTGCTGCGGCATCAGGACGCGACGCTGCTGGTCGCGATCGGCACGCTGGTGCTCACGATCGTGCTTTACATCATCGCGCCCAAGGGTTTCTTTCCGGTGCAGGATACGGGCGTTATCCAGGGGGTGTCGGAATCGCAGCCCTCGGCGTCGTTCCCGGCGATGGTGCGGCGGCAGCAGGCGCTTGCGCAGGTGATTCTGAAAGATCCTGCGGTCGAGAGCCTCTCCTCGTTCATCGGCATCGACGGGACGAACACCACCGTCAACAGCGGGCGCTTCCTGATCAACCTGAAGCCGTTGGCCGCGCGCAAGGTCGGCATCAGCGAGGTGATCGCCCGCCTGCAGCCGCAACTCGCGCAGGTTCCGGATATCAAATTGTTCCTGCAGCCGGTCCAGGACTTGACCGTCGAGGATCGCGTGAGCCGCACGCAGTATCAGTACAGCCTCGAAGATCCCGATGTGAACGAACTGAACCAGTGGACCGACAAGCTGATGGCGAAGCTGAGCACGCTTCCCCAACTCATGGACGTCGCGACCGACCAGCAGAATGACGGCTCGCAGGTACAGCTGGTGATCGACCGCGCGACCGCCTCGCGCCTCGGCATCACGTCGCAGACGATCGACGACACGCTCTACGACGCGTTCGGCCAGCGCCAGGTCTCGACGATGTTCACGCAGCTGAACCAGTATCACGTGGTGCTCGAAGTAGATCCCGAGTTTCAGAGCAGCCCGCGCGCGCTCAGGGACATATACCTGTCCTCGCCTAACGGCGGCTCGGTGCCGCTCAGCACGTTCGTTCACTTTGAGCCGACCAAGGTGCCGCTGATCGTGAGCCATCAGGGTCAATTTCCGGCGGTCACCATCTCCTTCAACCTTGCCCCGGGCTACTCGCTGGGCGACGCGGTCACCGCGATCCAGGCGGCCAAGAGCGAGATCGGAATGCCGGCCAGTATCGCGACCGCGTTTCAGGGTACGGCGCAGGCTTTCCAGGCTTCGTTGAGCAACGAGCCGCTGCTGATCCTGGCCGCGCTCGTCACCGTCTACATCGTCCTCGGCGTACTGTACGAGAGCTACATCCATCCGATCACGATCCTCTCGACCCTGCCGTCAGCGGGGGTGGGAGCGATTCTCGCCCTGCTGATTTGCGGCAACGATCTGAACGTGATCGCGCTTATCGGTATCATCCTGCTGATCGGCATCGTCAAGAAAAACGGCATCATGATCGTCGACTTCGCGCTCGACGCCCAGCGCAACGAAGGCAAGCCCGCGGACGAGGCGATTTATCAGGCCTGCCTGCTGCGCTTTCGGCCCATCATGATGACCACGATGGCGGCGCTGCTCGCCGGGCTGCCGCTCGCGCTAGGCACCGGTACCGGCTCGGAGCTGCGCCGCCCGCTGGGTATAGCGATGGTCGGCGGGCTGCTGCTGAGCCAGTTGCTGACGCTGTACACCACGCCGGTGATTTTTCTCGCCTTCGAAAGACTCGCAGAGCGGAGCGCGAAGGCGCGCCATGACACAGCGCTCAACGCGCCCGCCGGCGCGCCTTCGTCATGAGCTTTTCCGAAACCTTCATCCGGCGGCCCGTCGCGACCACGCTCCTGACCGTGGCGATCGCGCTTGCCGGCGCCGCCGCATTTCAGCTGCTCCCGGTTGCGCCTTTGCCCGAGGTTGACTTTCCGACGATCCAGGTCACCGCGGCCCTGCCCGGCGCAAGTCCGGAGACGATGGCGTCGTCGGTCGCGACCCCGCTCGAGCGCCAGTTCGGACGGATCGCGGGCCTCACGGAACTGACCTCGACCAGCGCTCTCGGCACCACCAATATCGTTCTGCAGTTCGATCTGAACCGCAACATCGACGCAGCCGCGCGCGACGTGCAGGCCGCGATCAACGCCGCGCGCAGCCAGCTGCCGGCCAATCTGCCGAGCAATCCGACCTACAAGAAAGTCAATCCGGCCGATGCGCCGATTCTGATTCTCGCGCTGACCTCCGACACGCTGCGGCGCGGGTTGGTCTATGATGCGGCGAGCTCCATCCTGGCGCAGAAGCTCTCGCAGATTGGTGGCGTCGGCCAGGTGACGGTGGGCGGCAGTGCGCTCCCCGGCGTGCGCGTCGAGCTGAATCTCAACGCGCTAAACAACTATGGGATCGGCCTCGAGCAGGTCCGCAATACGCTGAGCCAGGCCAACGCCAACCGTCCCAAGGGGGAGGTCGCCGATCAAACGCAGGCTTGGGCGATAAGCGCGACCGACCAGCTGCTGAGCGCCGACCAGTACAGCCCGCTGATCGTCGGCTATAACAACGGCGCGGCGGTCAGGCTGTCCGACGTCGCCAGCGTGATCGATTCGGTCGAGGACGTGCGCAATGCGGGGATGGTCGACGGCACCCCGTCGGTCATGATCATCATCTTCCGCCAGCCCGGCGCCAACATCATTTCGACCGTGGACCGCGTGATCGCGGCGCTGCCTCAGTTGCAAGCTTCGATCTCGCCGGCGATCAAGATGTCCATCGTGCTCGACCGCACCACTACCATCCGCGCCTCGGTCGCCGACGTCGAGCTGACGCTGCTCATTTCGATCTCGCTGGTGATCCTGGTGGTGTTCGTGTTTCTGCGCAATTGGCGGGCCACGGTGATTCCCGGCGTGGTGGTGCCGATTTCGCTCATCGGCACCTTCGGCGTCATGTACCTCTGTGGCTACAGCCTCGACAACCTGTCGCTGATGGCGCTCACCATCTCGACCGGCTTCGTGGTTGACGACGCGATCGTGGTGATCGAGAACATTTCGCGCTACCGCGAGCAAGGAATGTCGCCGTTCGACGCCGCGGTTCGCGGCGCGCGCGAGATCGGCTTTACCGTGGTTTCGATCAGCGTCTCGCTGGTCGCGGTGTTCATCCCGATCCTGCTGATGGGTGGAATCGTCGGGCGCCTGTTCCGCGAATTCGCGGCCACCCTATCGACGGCGGTCGCGGTTTCGATGGTGATTTCGCTGACTACCACGCCGATGATGTGCGCGAGGCTGCTGCGGCCCGAAAGCGGCGAGCCGCACGGGCGGTTGGGCCGGGCGAGCCAGCGGATCTTCGACCGCGCGCACGCCGGCTACGCGCGCGGCCTCTCCTGGGTTCTGCGGCACCTGCGCCTCACGCTCGCAATAGCGCTCGCGACGCTCGCGCTCAGCGTGTACTTGTTCCTGGTCATTCCCAAGGGCTTCTTTCCGCAGCAGGACACCGGGCGCCTGATGGGCGCGATCATGGCCGACCAGGACACGTCGTTCCAGTCGATGCGCGATCGGCTGGCCGATTTCGTCGACATCATCAAGAACGATCCCTCGGTCGACCACGTGATTGGATTCGCCGGCGGCAACGCCGGCAGCGTCAACTCGGCCCGCATGTTCATCGCGCTCAAGCCGATAGGACCGCGCAAGCTGAGCGCGGACCAGGTGATCGCCGTACTGCGCAAGAAAACCACGCACATCCCCGGCGCGACGCTCTACCTGCAGGCCACGCAGGACCTGCGTATCGGCGGGCGCTCGAGCAACGCGCTTTATCAGTACACCCTGCAGGGAACCGACCTCGAGGAGCTCAACCTGTGGGCGCCGCGGCTACTCGCCAAGATGCGAGGCATGCGGATTCTCACCGACGTCAACAGCGATCAGCAGAACAGCGGGCTGCAGGCCACGCTGGTAGTCGATCGCGATACAGCCTCGCGGCTCGGGCTCACCCAGCAGGTCATCGACGATACCCTGTACGACGCTTTCGGCCAGCGTCAGGTCTCGACCATGTACACGACGCTTAACCAGTACCACGTCGTCATGGAAGCGGCGCCGAAATACTGGCAGGACCCGGCGTCGTTGTCGTTGCTCGACGCGCGCTCATCCAACAACGCCGAAGTCAAAGTGAGCACCTTTACCCATTATGCACCGAGCACCACGGCGCTCTCGGTGAATCACCAGGGACAGTTTCCCGCGGTGACGATCTCGTTCAACCTCGCGCCCGGGGTCTCGCTGGGCCAGGCCGTCACGGCGATCGACGCGGCTGAGCGCAACATCGGTCTCCCGGCCAGCATCCACGGCAACTTCGCAGGCACCGCGCAGGCCTTCCGCGACTCGCTGACGAACGAGCCGATGCTCGTGCTCGCGGCGCTCTGCGCGGTGTACATCGTGCTGGGGATTCTCTACGAAAGTTACGTTCATCCGATCACGATTCTCTCGACGCTGCCGTCGGCAGGCGTCGGCGCGCTGCTGGCCCTGATGCTTTGCCGCATCGACCTCACCGTGATCGCGCTCATCGGCATCATCCTGCTCATCGGTATCGTCAAGAAGAACGCGATCATGATGATCGACTTCGCCCTCGAGGCTGAACGCCAGCAGGGCAAATCTCCCGAGAAAGCGATAGAAGAGGCCTGCCTCCTGCGCTTTCGGCCGATCATGATGACCACGATGGCGGCGCTGCTCGGCGCGCTGCCGCTCGCGATCGGATCGGGCACCGGCTCGGAACTGCGCCGCCCGCTGGGAATCGCGATCGTCGGCGGCCTGTTGGTGAGCCAGATGCTCACGCTGTTCACGACCCCGGTTATCTACCTATACATGGAGCGGGTTCGCCTGTGGGGTCTGAGCCTGCGCGGGCGCATCTGGCGGCGGAGGCCCGAAGGGGCGCCTGGAGCCGCCAGCGACTTATCCCCTAATATCGGGCGATAACCTCATTACCGAACTCGCGGATCATTTCGCGGCCATCGGTTCCGGTGAGCCGCAGCGCGATTCCGGTCACGCCGGCCTCTTCGAGCTCCTTGATGCGTTCGATCACTGCGGACGGCGGTCCGGTGACGGTGGTCGCCTCGAGCAGTTGCCGGGTGACGAAGCGCTCCTCGCCCGGCTTGGTGAAGATCAGGTGTCCGAGATGGATTTCCTGGTACCGCTTTTCCCACGGCGTCTTCATCTTCATTATGTATTCGTCGTAGTAGCGCTTGGCCAGCGGCTGAAATTCAGGCGGCGCGAACGGGCCTATCGGCGTGTTTGTGGGATGCCAGATCGTGTGCAGGCTGAGCGCGCCCCACGAGCCCAGCCGATTGAAGACGCGCGGCGACATGATGTCTTCGCCGTGGCGCAGCACGCAGCCGGACGTGACGATCACGGCCGGGATTCGCCCGAGCGTGCGCCCGGCCTCCTTCGCCGCATCGCGGATCTCGGAAAGCCCGTTGCGGATCATTCCCGGATCGGCGCCGACGGTTATCCAGCCGTCGCCCACTTCGCCCACGACCCGGATCGCTTTCGGCAAGTTGGCGCCGACGTAGATCGGAATCGGATCCCTGACGTTGATGAAGCCCATCCCGGGATGAAGCAGACGCACCGCGCGCTCGCGGTCGTCCTCGCGGTAGAGCGCTTCCTTGCCCGCGAGCAGTTCGCGCAGCACCTTGACCTCGCTCGCCAGCGCCTTGAGCGGCGTGGCCGGCATCCCCATCACGTTGCGCGCGCTGAAGCCGCTTCCGATGCCCGCGATTACCCGGCCGGGTGCGAGCTCGTTGATCGTCGCCAGGGCCGAGGCGCTGACCGGCGCGGCCCGGTTGCCCGCGCAGAGTACGAAGCTGCCCACGACGGAGGTGCGTGAGTGCTCGGCCGCGAGCGCCATGGTGGCGAAGATGTCGCTGTAACACATGTGCGAATCGTCGAACCAGGCGTGGCTGAACCCGTATTCCTCGGCCATCACCACGTCGTGCCAGGCGCGAATGTAGGTTGGATAGCTGATTCCGAATTCCATCGATGCAGCCTCCTTGCGCGAAGGTCCAGGGCCGGCGACGTCAAGCTCCTGCGTAGCGCCCCTGAGGAGTAAACGCAACGCTTCCAGGCGAGCGTCCGGCGCGGTTGTCCGGTGCCGGGTGAAGTGTTTAAGATTCGTCAGAGCGATGGCCCGCCCGGAACCCGCTCGCCGGCGCGCGCTGCGCCATGGCAGGAGAACTCGTATATGAGCATCAGGCACCTTCCCGCATCCACCAGCGCCGACGATATAGCCGCAGCTCTGGCCGAGGATGGCGCCGCGATCGTCGACGCGTTGGCGCCGGCGTCGACGATGGACCGTGCCGCGGCGGAACTGCAGCCATATGTCGAGGCGACTCGCATCGGCCGCGACGATTTTGCGGGGCGCAGCACGCGCAGGACAGGCGGCTTGATCGCGCGTTCGCAAACCTGCCGCGACCTGGTGATGAATCCGCTGGCGCTGGCGACGGCCAAGGGAGTGCTCTCCCACGGCGCGGCGTTTCAGGTTCATCTGACCCAGGTCATCACGATCGGGCCCGGCGCGGAGATGCAGCCGATTCATCGCGACCAGTGGGTTTTCGATTTCTTCAAGTTTCCCAAGGGGTTCGAGGTTCAGCTCAACACGATCTGGGCGATGACCGATTTCACTGAGCAAAACGGCGCCACTCGCGTCATCCCGAAGAGCCATCTGTTCGACGATGGATTGAAATTCGAGGAGAAGGACACCGAGCCGGCCGAGATGACCAAGGGTTCGGCGCTGTTTTACACCGGCAGTATCTATCACGGCGGCGGTGCGAACCGCTCGGATTCGGTTCGCTGCGGGATCAATCTGACCTACAGCCTCGCGTGGCTGCGGCAGGAAGAGAACCAGTATCTATCGGTGCCGCTGGCGGTGGCCGAGACGCTGCCGGTCGAGTTGCTGCGCCTGATGGGATATTCCTACGGCGGGTATGCGCTCGGATATGTGGATGACGTCCGCGATCCGCTCAAAGTGGTAAAGCCCGACCTG
>DASXMQ010000170.1:0-17447 GCA_036495625.1 Binataceae bacterium (SeqCode)
GGGGTCCCGCTCGCCGCTTTCGGCGGTGCGATTTTTGGTGCGCTCGTAGGATGCTCGTTTGCGAAGGAACAGGCACCACCACCGCCGCCACCTCCACCGCCACCGCCGCCACCTCCTCCGCCACCACCTCCTCCGCCACCGGAGAAGATCATCCTGCGCGGCGTGCACTTTGACTTCGACAAGTCGAACATCCGTCCGCAGGATGCCGCAGTGCTAGACGAGGCTGCAGAGACTCTGAAGTCGCATCCGAACGTGTCGATCGCGGTCAACGGCTACTGCGACGCGATCGGCTCGGTGCGGTACAACTTGCGCCTCTCGGAGCGCCGCTCTGACGCGGTTGTGAAATACCTCGCGGATCACGGTGTGGCTGAGAGCCGCATGAGCCCGCACGGCTATGGGAAGACGAACTTCGTCGCGACCAACAAGACGCGCGAAGGCCGTGCCCAGAACCGCCGGGTCGAGCTGATCCCGAATCAGTAAGGTCTGATAGTTCAGGTCCGAATCCGGCCGCAGCCCCCTTCGCGGGGGCTGCGGCCGTGAGCAGCGAACGCCCGCCCTCTTGATTTTTTCTCGCGATCGGTTGTTTACATAGCTAGACTCAAGCCCACGGTGCGAAGCAGCTGATGGCTTTCGGGGGGAAGACGATGTGTCACATTGAGCGCAGCGGCAACAGACTCAATGCATTGGCGGTGGGATTGATTCTGCTCGTGGTGGCCGCGATTCCACTGGCAGGTTGTTCGCTATTTCAAAGCTCGACTACGTCCGACGAACCTACCGCCGCCTCAGGCTCATCGATGAAGCTTGAAGCAAGCGCGCCCGCAAGCGACGGAGCCGCGGCCACTCAGGCGGCGGTTCCGGCGCCCGCGGTTCCGCACGCAACCTCACCCACGACGCCTGCCTTGGCGGCTGCGGCGCCGGTCAACCCGTCGCCTGTAGCTCCGTCAAAGGTGGCACAGGCGAGTCCGCCGTCAGCCGGCGTTGTCGCGAGCAACGATACGACCCCCGCACTCAAGGTCCCAAACGCGATGGCCCCGGTTTTAAAGGGACTCGATGGAAACGGGATGCAGGGCGCGGCGCAGGCGCTCAACCCGGTCATGATCCGCGCGCTCAAGCAGTTTCAGATTGCGAGCGCGGCCTTTCCCGATTTCTGCCGCGAATGGGCGCACAAGCTGAGCGTCCGCGAGCATGACAACTTGAGCAACATCAAGTGGGTGATGGAAAAAGGGGTCGAGAGCGGAAACTATGTCGGCTATGGCGCGATCGATTCGTGCACGTGCAAGGAGGCCACCAACGGAGTCGCCGTGGGCATCCTGACCTACAAGGAATACGACTACACTCTCACCGGCAAGAGCGTCGAGGAGGCGAAGCACGCGTCACCGCACGCAACCACCGTGGTTCCGACCCGAGAGATCTTCGCCTACGAGAAAGGCAAGTGGTTCTGGTAAGCCGCCATCACTGAACTGAACGCGAACGGCCGGCTCTCCGCGAGCCGGCCGTTTGGTTTCCAGTTCTGGAATCGCGCGCGCGATGCGCGGCGTCAGTTCAGTTCCTTGCTCGAGTATTCCAGGATGCGCCGCGCCACGATGATCATGTTGATCTGCTGCGTGCCTTCGAAAATGTCATTGATCTTCGCGTCGCGCATCCATTTTTCGACCAGGTAGCGGCGCGAGTAGCCAAGCGGCCCCAATAACTCCACCGCCTTCTGCGTAATTTGCGTGACCGCGAGACCCGCCTTGGCCTTGGCCATCGAGGCCTCGAGACTGTTGCGCATTCCCATGTCGAGCATCCAGGCCGCGCGCCAGGTCAGCAGACGCGCCGCCTTGAGCTGCACCTCCATCTCCATGAAATCGCGTTCGACCGCGCTCAGCCGCCGCGGCGAGAGCCCATAGCGAATATCGACCTTCTGCTCGGCCAGAAACTCGCGCACGAAGTCGAGCGCCGCGCGCCCCACGCCGATCGCCATCGCGGCGACGATCGGCCGCGTCGCGTCGAACGTCGCCATCACATCCTTGAAGCCGCCGCCCTCGCGCCTCACCTCGGGGCTGCCGAGCAGATGGTCGGCGGGCACGCGGCAATTGTCGAAGACCAGCGCCGCCGTGTCGCTCACCCGAATCCCGAGCTTCTTTTCCAAGCGCGCGACCGACATCCCGGGCGTTCCATGCTCGACCACGAAGGGCTTTATTCCGGGGCGGCCGGCGCTCTTGTCCACCGTCGCCCAGACCACCACGAAACCTTCCGACTTCTCGACCGCCATCCAGCCCGAAGTGCAGAAAATTTTGTTGCCGTTGAGTACCCAATGGTCGCCGTCGCGCGTCGCGGTGGTGGTCACGGCGGCCGAGTCTGAGCCGCAACCGGGCTCGGTGATAGCCATCGCGCCCCACTTGGGTTTGCCGCCGCGAAAAGGCGCGAGAAAGCGCTGCTTCTGCTCGGGCGTGCCCGCCGCCATCACCGCCGCGCCGCCAAGGCCAGCGTTGGGAATCGACAGAAAGAGCCCGGCGTCGCCCCAGCACAGCTCCTCCGTGGTGGCCACGGTATAGACGTTGCGCAGCTTCACGGCGCCCTGCCCGCTCGCGTCGCCGCCCATCGGATCTCCGCCGGGTGCGGTGCTTGCCGCCCACATCGCGTTCAGGAAGTCCCACGGTTTCTCGTGCTCGCGTTCGTCGTACTCGCGCGAGATCGGCCGCATCATCTGCTCGGCCACCGTGTGAAAAAGGTCGATGCGCTTTTGGGTCTGCGGGTCGATTTCGAAATCGATCATCTCAAGGATCTCCCGTGATATCTTTCAGGTGGATAGCTCTCAGACTGTGGCGAGTCCCTCGATCGCCGAGAGGCAGCGCGCGTTGCGCAGCCACATCTCGACCGGATGCTCGCGGATGTAGCCGTGGCCGCCCAGCACCTGGACCGCGTTGTCGGCCACTTTCAGCGCCGAAGCGGCAACATAGTTGCGCGCAAGATAGCTCTCGCGATGCGCATCTTCTCCGCGATCGAGGCGCCACGCGGCCTCCCATACGAGCAGGCGCGCCGCGTCGATCTCGATTGCCATGTCGGCCAGCATGAAGGCGACCGCCTGCTTGGTCGCGATCGGCACGCCGAAGGCCTTGCGTTCCTTGGCATAATCGCGTGCGTAGTCGAACGCGGCGTGCGCCAGGCCGACGCCCATCGCGGCCAGCGCGAGCCGCGACTGGCTCGTCGCGCGCCTGAAATCCGCCCCGCCCTCGCCGCCCAGGCACGCCTCGGCGCCGAGGCGGCATCCTTTGAGCTCGACCGGGAAGCTCTCGAGCGCCTTGAGTCCCATATTCTTCTCGCGCTCGCCGACGCTCAGCCCCGGCGTGTCGCGCGCGACAAGAAATCCGTCCACCCGATCGGAACCGGCGCTTGCCGCCCATATCAGCAGCGTTTCGGACGCCGCCGCCAATGCGACCATGCACTTTGCGCCGTCGAGGACGAAACCGTTGCCGTCGCGGCGCGCAAGCGTGGTCATCGCGGTTGGATCGAAATCCCATCGCGGCTCCATCAGCGCCGCACTCCCGACGGCGAAGTCCGCGCCGGTAAAGCGCTTGAGATGACGCGCGCGCTGCTCGTCGGTCCCCATCTCGAGCACCGGGAAGGCAAGGAGCCGGGGCGCGAGCACATGAGCGGCGATCGCGAGGTCGCCATAGGCGAGTTCCTCGGCGATTAGCGCGCCGGTCATCGCGAGGCGCGTATCGCCATTGCCGCCGAGGCTCTCCGGGATCGGCCCCTGCACGAGCCCAAGCTGCCAGGCCTGCGCGACGAGTGCCGCCGGAATCTCGCCGCTCTCGTCGGCGGCGCGCGCGGCCGGCCGAATCTGCTCGCGGGCGAACGCACCGACGGTGTCGCGGATCATCTGTTGCTCTTCACTTAGCTCGAAGCTCAGCATGGTCGATATAAAGCGGCTCCGTTGTAGTTGTGCTGATTGCGCATACTAATCCCGCGCGCGCCCGAACGCATCCCAGGCACCGCCGATTAGACGCCGCCCCCCTCGTCTTCGCGCCGCAGACGTTCGCGTTCACGCGCTCGCCGGTAGGTCGTCGGCGGTTCCTCCACCCGCGTCGGTGGAGGGACGGGCTTGCGCACCTTGCGCGACGGTGATTTGCGCGCCTTGTGCCCGATCGGCTTGCGCGGCCGCATGCGCCAGAATACTAGCGCACGCATCGGGTAAAGCTATCCGCACAGCGATGCTAGGCAGGGAAGCGTCCTACGAAGCTGAGCTGCAGGCCGGCGACCGCGCCGCCTGCCGCGCGGCGCGAGAAGTAGCGCTCCGATTCGCACCTGGTGCACGGTCCAACGTTCGCGATTTCCTCCCGCTCGAGACCCGCCGCGGCAAGCTGGCCGGCGACGATACTGCGGAGATCGAGGTAAGCTTTATCCGGCCGATCGCTCTGATGGACGTGGGCGTGAGCGCGTTGGAAGCGGCGCTCAAAGCGGCGCGCGAGCTCGAGGTCAACCTCGAAGCAGCACGGCCCGATCGAGGGGCCGAGCAGCGCGCGAATTGCGCCCGGGCGCGCGCCCTGCTGCACCATCGCACGCACTCCCGCCCCGGCTATCCCGGCCAATGCCCCGCGCCATCCGGCGTGCAACGCTCCAATCACGCCGCTCTCGGCGTCGGCAAGCAGGACCGGTACGCAATCGGCGGTGAAGATGCAGAGCACGACACCGGTCATCGCGGTAACCAATCCGTCGGCTTCGGGGCGCGGGTCGCCCTCGGTGCGCGACTCGATCACCTGGATTGCCTTGCCTTGGACCTGTTTCAGCTGGGAGAAGCGCACCCCAAGCGGCATCAGGCGGCGCGCGCGCTGCCAGTTGACGTCAACCGCGCGCGAGTTGTCGTCCACCCAGTACGAAAGATTCAACGAGGCATATGGACCGCGGCTGGTACCTCCCTCGCGGCCGAGAAAGCCGTGACAAAGCGTGGGATCATCCCATCCTTGAAGTACGGGAGGAGCCGGCGGAAGCGATGTAGCTCGACGAAGCGCTCGCACTCGATGTCCCGGCACTCGATGTCCCGGATAGTCAGCGTCGGTTGTCGGGCACCGGAAGGTTAACCTATAATCGTAGTCTTTGGAATTCTTCCGGGGTCGCCTATGAACGGCTACGAATATCTCCTCGAACGCAATCGCCTGATGTTCAAGCTCGAAGAGGACCTCGCGCGGCTGCGAGACCTGCCGGCGGCCGAGCGCCAGGAAAAGACGGCGCGGCTGCAGGGCGCTTTCGACATCAGGCTGGCCGAGCTTTACGCCAAAGTCGCCAACGAGTACCCGGGCGAGCGACGCAAGAAAGCCCGCCCCCTGGCCGACCCGCGATAACCCGAGGCCGCCGCCGGCCTTGCGCCACAGCCGAAAACAGGGAACCAGAGAAAAAGCATTGAGCGGCCCTAAGCGCACCATCAGTATCCGCGGGGCGCGTACCCACAATCTCAAAGGCATCTCGCTCGACCTGCCGCGCAACCGGTTGATTGTGGTCACCGGAGTGTCGGGGTCGGGTAAATCAAGCCTGGTTTTCGATACTCTCTACGCGGAAGGCCAGCGGCGCTTCGTACAGAGCCTCTCGACTTACGCCCGGCTGTTCCTTGAGCGGATGGATCGGCCTGACGTGGACTCGATTTCCGATATCCCGCCCGCGCTCGCGCTGCGCCAGAAAAACACGATCAAGAACGCCCGTTCGACCGTCGGCACGGTCACCGAGATAAGCGACTACCTGCGGCTGCTGTTCGCGACGCTCGGACGAACCGTCTGCCCGCGATGCGCCGGCGAGGTTACGCGCGACACCGTCGAGAGCGCGGCGGCCTACGCGCTCGCCGAGCCCGGGATGCGCCTGTATCTCGCGCCCTTCGACCCTGGCTCACGCTCGGCTGCAGCGGCGTGCGAGTTCCTGGCCCAGAATGGGTACCATCGGCTGTTCGTAGAAGGCGCGATCGTCGAAACCGCCGAGCTGCTGGCGCGCGAGGTCCAAGGTGTCGTGCGCGACGCCGCCTCCGGCGCGGCGCAAAATCCCGCACATACCGCAGCCATTGACGCCGCACCCGAGACGGCGCCGGAAGCAGTGGCCGATACCGCGACCGATAGTTCCCCGTCTTACGCAAACGGCGCCGCTGGCTCTGCCCGCGGCGCCCCGCCCTCCGCGTCGCCCGCCGCCCGCAACGATTCCGGCGCGGTCGCGGGCGCGATTGCTAACAAAAGACCGCTGATGGTCGTAACGGACCGCGTCGCCAACGATTCCGCCGACGCTGCCGCGCGCGTGCGCGAGGCGCTGGAGAAAGCCTTTTATCTCGGCGGCGGGCGCGCCCGCGTGGTCAGCGTGGTGCGCGACAACGGGCGGATCGTGCCGGTAGCGGAGGCTGCCTTCGATCGCCGTTTCAACTGCTCGCGCTGCGGCACGCTCTTTCCGGAGCCGACGCCGGCGCTGTTTTCCGCCAACAGTCCGATCGGCGCTTGTCCCGAATGCGAAGGCTTCGGACGCACGGTCGAGCTCGACCTTGAAAAGGTAATCCCCGACCCAGGACTGTCGTTGCGCCAGGGCCTGATCGCGCCCTGGCGCACGCCCGCCTACGTCGAGATGAAGACCGGGATGCTCAAGTGCGCGCGCCGCGCCCGGGTGCGCACCGCAGTGCCATTTCGCGAGATGACCGATACCGAGCGGACCTGGCTGCTCGACGGCGAGCCGCGCGGCGGCGCCGGCGAAAGCTCGCACGGCGAGGACTGGGAGCGATGGCCGGGCGTGCGCGGATTTTTTCGCTGGATGGAAAAGCGGCGTTACAAGACCCACGTCCGTATCCTGCTCGCCCGCTATCGCCGTTTCGTTCCGTGCCCCGCCTGCGGCGGCGCGAAGCTCAAGCCCGAGGCGCTCAACGTGCGCGTGGACGGTATGACGATCGCGGAGGCTGGACAACTCGCCGTGCGCGAACTCAAACAGTCGCTCGAACGGATCGGCTATCAGCCGCGCGCGGCGGAGCGCGCTGGCTCCGTGCTGCGCGAGCTCAAAAGCCGCGTCGGCTATCTCGACGAAGTCGGGCTTGGCTACCTGACGGTCGAACGCCAGGCGCGCACGCTCTCGGGCGGCGAGGCCCAGCGTATCCATCTCGCAAGCGCGCTCGGCAGCCTGCTGACCGCCACGATGTACGCGCTCGACGAGCCGACCGTGGGCTTACACGCCGGCGACGTTCGCCGCTTGCTCGGCGTGCTGCGTCATCTGCGCGACCTCGGCAACACCGTGGTGGTGGTCGAGCACGATCCGATGATGATCGCCGCCGCCGACTTCACGGTCGAGCTCGGACCCGGCGGCGGCCGCGACGGCGGCAGCCTGATTCGCGCCGGCGCTCCCGCGCGCGGCCGTAAAAAAGCCGCCAACGGCGCGAAGGCGGCCGCCAACGCGAACGGAGCGCCGCCGGGACGGGTGATCCTGATGCGCACGCTCTCGCGCGAGCGGCGCTTTGACCGGCGCGACCCGGCGCTCCGGATCGTCGGCGCGCGCGAGCACAACCTCAAGAATCTCGACCTGCGGATTCCGCTCGGACGGATGGTCTGTATCACCGGGGTCTCGGGCTCGGGAAAATCCACCCTGGTCGAGGATGTGCTCTACAACAACTATCTGCGCCGGCGCGGCGAGCCCGTGAGCGACGTCGGCGCCTGCGACCGGATCGACGGTCTCGAACTGATCGGCGAGATGGTCCACATGGGCCAGGAACTGCCGGCGCGCTCGCTGCGCTCCAATCCCGCGACCTATCTCAAAATCTACGACGACATTCGCCGCCTGTTCGCGCAAAGCAACGAGGCGCGCCGCCTCGGCATCCAGGCCCGCCACTTCTCCTTCAACGTCGACGGTGGACGCTGCGAGAAATGCCACGGCACCGGCACCGTGACGATCGAGATGCACTTCATGGCCGATCTCGAAGTGCAATGCGACGCGTGCGACGGCCGCCGCTTCCAGAGCCACATCCTGGCCATCCGCTACCAGGGCCGCAACGTCAACGAGGTGCTGGCGCTGACCGTCGATGAGGCGCGCGGGTTCTTCGTCAAGTCGCCGGCGCTGACCCGGCGGCTCGAGGCGCTGAGCTCGGTCGGCCTCGGCTACCTGTGCCTCGGGCAGGCGACTTCGACGCTATCGGGTGGCGAGGCGCAGCGCTTGAAGCTCGCGCGCTTTCTGCTCGCAGACCTCGAACCGCTGCCGGCGGGCGACGACGGCAAGCCTCAGGGCCGCGTCTTTCTGCTCGACGAACCGACCACCGGTCTCAGCTCCGCGGACATCCGCCAGCTGCTGCGCGTATTCGGGCGCCTCGTGACTGACGGCAACACGCTGATCGTGATCGAGCATCATCTCGAGTTCATCGCGCACGCCGACTACGTGATCGATCTCGGCCCGGGCGGCGGCGAAGACGGTGGCCGCGTGATCGCGGCGGGGCCGCCGCTCAAGGTCGCGGCGGCCGCCGGTTCGCTAACGGGGCGCGAGCTGCGCGGACTGTTCGGATTGCCGGCGAGCGCGCAGGGCGCCGCGGCGCGTTCGGCAAAGCTTCGAGCGAGTGCCGGATGAAGCGGTGCCTTCGCCGGGCATATCGCGGAGCTACGCGAATCGGATTTGCCGACATCCTGGTCATCGCGATCGTGACGGCGATTTTGTTCTTCGCCTCATGGAAACAGTTTCCCGCCTACAATCGTCCCTTCACGCCTCGCTCGGTTATCACTCCCGCGCCGAGACTGCCAATGCCCAGAAGCATGCGCACTCCCGCACCGCACTGACCGATCGCTTTTGAAGCAGGCCGAATGACTTTGCCGCCTTCGCCGGTCCCGCTTTCGTCAGTTGAAGGCGCTGCTGCGCGAGAAATGGATCGCAGCGCCGAAATCGTTCTGATAAACTTTTGTCAAGGCCGTCCCGGCAGGGGCGAAAGACCCCGCCGGTCCTGGCCCGGGAGTTTAGAGAATGGTTCCCGACCCACCTTCCGCGAAACGTCTCAAAGACTTCTTCCTTGCGATGACGCGCACGAGCTTCGGCCAGCTCGGACTCGCCGACCAGCAGGTAGTTGACTACGTCGCGTCGGTGCTGGCCGATTTCAGCGTGACCGGACGATGGCTCGCGCTGCGCGACGCCGAGGGCCGCCGGTTGACCAGCGTGGTCGAGATGCTCGTCTCACAGACTGGCGCGGCGCAAACCCGCCGGCGCGTTATCGGCGAACGCGAGTTGCGCAAGTACGTCGGCGATTACACGCTCTTCATGTCGGGACTGTTCCGGAGCTTCGTCGAGCGCGGCGGCTACCTCGATTACTATCTTGAAGAGGGCAAGCGCTCCTACCAGACCGTCTCCGAACTCGACGTCGCGCTCTATCGGCCGGGCTTCCTGATGTTCGAAGAGTTGAGCCGGAGCTTCGAGAACTACTCGGGCGCGCTCGACTACATGCGCAAGTGCTTCTTCAAGGCCGCGCCTAACGAGGACCCGTTTGCCGGCTTCGCGGCGAAAATCGACGGCTGGGTGCGGCGCCGGCTGACTCCCAACTGATGCCCGCCGACGCGCCCGAGCGCCTCGACCATTACCTCGTGCGCCTTGGCTGGGCGCGATCGCGCCGCGCCGCGCGCGAGATGCTCGCGGGCGGGATGGTTCGAGTCAACGGCCGTATCCTGCGCAAAGGCGCCGTCGTCGGCGGCGGCGACACGGTAGAAATCGGCGAGGCCCCGGAGCTTCCCGCGCTCGCCCCCGACGCTCAAGTAGAAATTGAATTTCTGTTTCGCGATCCCGCGATGGCGGTGGTCAACAAGCCGGCGCCGATGGCATGCCATCCCCTGCGTCCCGGCGAACTGGGCACGGTGATGAACGGAGTCGTCGCTCAATTTCCGGAGGCTGCGGCGGCGGGAGACGATCCGCGCGAGGGCGGGCTCGTGCATCGTCTCGACAATGGCACTTCGGGCGCGCTGATTGTTGCGCTTCAGCCTGACGCTTTCACGGCGCTCCGCGAAGCGATTCGCGCCGGCCGTATCCGGCGGGACTACCAGGCGCTGGTGGCGGGAAATCTTAAAGAATCACTTAAGATTGAAACGCCGATCACACATGACCCGCGCAACGCTCGCCGCATGGTCGCGGCCTTATCGTCTCGCGCGCGCCCTGCCGCAACCGAGATCGAGCCGATACGCCGCTTCGGGAGCTTCACCTTGGTCGCGGCGCGTCCGCGCACCGGGATGCGCCATCAGATTCGCGTCCATCTGGCCGAGGCTGGCCATCCGATCGCTGGCGACGCGCTTTACGGCGGGCCGCCGCTGGATACCCTCGTGAAGGACCGTTTCTGGCTCCATCTCGCGGAGATCGAATTTCGCTCGCCCGTCTCGGGGCCGGCGCTAGTGCGGTCGCCGCTCTCGCGCGACCTCGACGGCGCGCTCAAGGAAGCGGGCCGCCGCGGCTAGGCCGGCCGTGCAATCGGCCAGCGCTGTCGGCGAGCTACTTGTCCACGTAAACCTTGCGATGGGCAAAGCGCCAGTCGCCGTTGACCTTGCGCAATTCGTCGCGATAACCGCCGACCGCGGTCAACTCGGTCTTGCCGCTCTTGATGTGGAAATAGATCAGGTTGCAGGTGCCGTGAGCGTGATCGCCATGAACGTCGAAGCTCACGTTCACCATCATGTGCCGGACCTGCGCGCCTGCCCATGACTCCTTGTACGACGCGCAGAACTTGCGCAGCGCGTCATGGCCGGCGTGCTTGCCGAGCGACGGGCTTTCGAAAATGCCGTCCTCGGTGAAGCAGTTGACCCACTCCTCGAACTTGCCCGAATCGATGTACAGCGCGTAGCGGGCATACAGCTCGCGAATCTGCTCGCGATCCTCGACGGTTCCAGTAATCGCCGGCATAGTCCTTCCTCCGTGCGCGGCACCGGCGGGCGCGCCGCCTAGTATTCAGATTACACCCGCCTCTTTGAGGCGCGCCACGTCTTCCCAGCTGTAACCGAGCATCTCAATGAGCAGCGCCTCGGTGTGTTCGCCCAGTTCGGGCGCGTGGCCGCGCGGATTGGCCGGCGTTTCGCTGAGCTTGACCGGGAACCCGACCAGCTTCAGCGCGCCGAGCCCCGGATGCTCGTAGTCAACGACGTAGTCGTTGGCCAGCACCTGCGAATCGTCGGGCAGGTCGGAGACGCGATTTACGACCGTGTAGATGAAGTCGCCGCCCGCCTTAAGCAACTTCATCCACTCCTCGCGGGGTTTGGTCATGAACACCTTGTCGAAGATCGCGACCAGCTCCTTGCAATGCTTGCCGCGCACGCTGATGTCCTTGAAGCGCGGATCCTCGATCAGCTCGGGCAATCCGAGCGTGTTGCACAGATCCTTCCAGTAGCGATCGGCCTGCAGCATCCCGAGCGTCAGCCACTTGCCGTCGGCGCATCGGTAGTGGTTCCACAGCGGGTTGAAGGCGTTCTCGCGGGTGTTGCGGCGGAACTCGGTGCCCATGATGTTGCGGCACGCGAGGTTCAGCCCCTGCAGCGCGATCATCGAGCCCAGATGCGACGCGTTCACCTCCTGCCCGACGCCGTGGCGCTCGCGCGCGAGCAGCGCCGTGATCACGCCGTAGGACAGCATGATCGCGCCCATCTGGTCGGCCACGCCGCCGAACAGGTACACCGGCTCGTCGCTCTCGATTCCCGCTATGTGCATCACGCCCGAGCGCGACTGCGCGAGATAGTCGAACGACGGCTCGCCGCTGTCGGGGCCTTCGGGGCCATAGCCCGAGGCGGTCGCGTAGATGAGCCGCGGGTTCTTCTCGCGCAGCGTCTGGTAGTCGAGGCCGAGACGCTGGGCGACGCCCTTGCGGTAGTTCTGGACGAAGACGTCGCTCTTGGCGACGAACTGATATACAACCTCGCGCGCCTCGGGCTTCTTCAGGTCGAGCGTGATGCTCTTTTTGTGGCGGTTGTTGGATTCGAAATAGAAGTTCTTGCCATTGCGCGCAGTGGTCGCGCCCGACACTGCGAAGATCGCGCGGCCGGGATCGCCGTCGAGCGTCTCGAGCTTGATTACCTCGGCGCCGAGATCGCCCAGCAGCGCGGTCGAATACGGCCCCTGTTGCCAAATCGTCCAGTCGATGACCCTTATTCCATCAAGCGGCCTTTTCATGTTTTCCCTATACCACAAGACGGGCCGCTACGGATGACCCCCACCAGGGCGCGGTCGGGGCGACTGTCCACAACGTCAGCGCCATCGGAGCATCGGCTGGTGGCTTAAATTGACCGGCGCACGCTTGAGTTACCGCGCGGGAGGCTTCATCAATAGAAGCGGGACCGATGCTGCATTACCTGCTCAACTTTCTCTTTCCACAGCGCTGCGCCGCGTGCGACGCGAGCATGCCGATCACTGCGACGCGCCGCGTCTGCGCGCCGTGTCTCGCCGCGATCGAGCCGCCGCGTCCTCCGCTCTGCGTCGTCTGCGGCGCGTCTCTCCATACCGGCGAAGCCGAGCGCTGCAGTCACTGCCGCACCGCGCAACCGGCGTTCGATTCGGCACGAGCGATCACGCGCTACCGCGCCGGCGGGGCCGATTTCGCGCGCGACGGGTCGGGCGCGGTTGCGGAGCTGCTCAGAAGGCACAAATACGGCCTCGACCAGTCGCTTGGACGGGCGCTGGCCGAATATCTCGACGCCGCGCCGCCAATCGACGCCGGCGCCTACGACGTCATAATCCCGGTGCCGCTCCATCGCTCGCGCCTGCGCTGGCGCGGTTTCAACCAGGCCGCGCTCCTCGGCGCGGCGCTCGCCCGGCGGCTCAATTGCCCGCTCGACGTCGCGACCCTCGCGCGCGTCCTCTCGACGCCGCCGCAGACCGCGCGCGACCGCGCGCAGCGGACCCGCAACGTCCGCAACGCCTTCGCAGTGCGCCGGCCCGCGCGCGTAGCCGGCCGGCGGATTTTGCTGGTGGACGACGTGATGACGACCGGCGCGACCGCCAGCGAATGTGCGCGCGTACTGCACGCGGCTGGCGCCCGGCGCGTCGACGTCCTCACCCTGGCGCGCGTGTCATGAGCGGCGGAGCCCTGCCCAGCCTGGACAAGCGCCGCGAGTGGGAAGAGCGCCAGCGCACGAGCGCCGGGCCGCGCGCGCCCGAGCCGTCGGTAGTCGAGATGCTCGACCTTCTGCCGCGCGGCTTCGCCCTCGATGTCGCGGCGGGCACCGGCCGCCATAGCCTGATGCTCGCGCGCGCGGGCTTCAACGTAGTCTCGATAGACTACGCCGAACCGGCGTTGCGGACACTTCAATCGATCGCGCGCGCCGAAAGGCTCCCGGTATGGCCGTTCGCTGCCGATCTCTCGGCATTCCAGCTGCCGCGCGCCCGCTTCGACGCGATACTCAATCTCAACTTTCTTGACCGCGCCCTGGTGCCGCGGCTTATCGACGCGCTGCGCCCGGGCGGCGCGCTGCTCTTCGACACCTTTCTCATCGATCAGGCCGCGACCGGCCATCCGCGCAATCCCGACTTCATGCTCCGGCACTACGAACTGCGCGATATGCTGAACGCGATGGATCTCGTGCGCTACCGCGAAGGGATTGTCGCCTATCCCGACGGCAAGAGCGCCTGGCGCGCCGCGGCGTTGGCGATCCGCAGGGGCGCCTCCTAGATGGCGCGCGGACTCAGCTACAAATCGGCCGGGGTCGATATCGCTCTCAAGGAGCGGCTGGTGCCGATGCTGCGCCGGCTCGCGCGCAAGACTCTCGGGCCGCAGGTGCTAGGCGGAATCGGCGGGTTCGGCGCGCTGATCGCGCTCAACGGCGCGCGGGCGATGCGCACACCGGTGCTCGTCGCGGGCACCGATGGCGTCGGAACCAAGCTCAAAATCGCGTTCATGACCGGGCGTCACGACACGGTCGGAATCGACTGCGTCGCGATGTGCGTCAACGATATCGTGTGTCACGCCGCGCGCCCGCTTTTCTTTCTCGACTACATCGCGACCGGCAAGCTCAGGAGCGCGGTCGCGCTGGCGCTGGTTAAGGGAGTCGCGCAGGGATGCAGGCTCGCCGGGATGAGTCTCGTCGGCGGCGAGACGGCACAGATGCCCGGCTTCTACCGCCCTGGCGAATACGATATCGCCGGCTTCGCCGTCGGCGTGGCCGAGCGCGCCGCAATTCCGCGCCCCGAGCGCATCCGCCCAGGCGACGTGCTGATCGGTCTTGCTTCGAGCGGCCTTCATTCCAACGGCTTCTCGCTCGCCCGGCAAGTTCTGATCGAGCGCGCGCGCCTGAAGCTCAATGCGCGCGTGGCGGAATTGGGCTGCACGCTCGCCGACGAACTGCTGCGGCCGACGAAAATCTACGCCACGGCTGCGGCATCGCTGTTCGAGCATTTTCCGATTCGCGGCCTGGCCAACATCACCGGCGGCGGGATCCTCGAAAATCTGCCGCGCGTGCTGCCGGCCGGAATCGAAGCGGTCGTGCGCCGCGGCAGTTGGCCGGTGCCGCCGATCTTCGATCTGATTGAGCGCCTCGGACGAATCGGCCGGTCCGAGATGGATCGCACCTTCAACAACGGCCTCGGCATGATCGCGGTGGTGCCCCCGCGGCAGGCCGATGCGGTTATCGCTCATTTGCGAGGTCTGCGCACTCGGGCTTATCTTGTCGGCGAGCTTCGCCGCGGCAAGCGCGGAGCGAGGCTCCTGCAGGCGGTCAGGCCGCGGCGGTAGCGAGGAGCGCGATGGTAGAGCGGGCGCCGGTAAAATTGGGAGTGCTGATTTCCGGCACCGGCACCAACCTGCAAGCGATTATCGACGCGGTCGAACGGGGGGAGTTGCGCGCCGAAATTCGCCTCGTGATATCCAACCGCGCGAACGTGCAGGGGCTCGAGCGCGCCCGGCGCCATGGCGTCGCGACTCGTGTCATCGAGCATCGCCGCTTCTCCGCGCGCGAGGATTTCGACGGCGCGCTGGCCGCGGCGTTGACCGAGCACGGCGTCGAGCTCGTCGTATGCGCCGGCTTCATGCGCCTGTTGTCGCCGGTGATGCTGTCCGCGTTTCCGGATCGCGTGATGAACATCCATCCGGCACTGCTGCCGGCCTTTCCCGGCGTGCACGCGCAAAAGGCGGCGCTGGACTACGGCGTCCGCTTCAGCGGATGCACCGTGTTCTTCGTGCGCGAGGGCGTTGACGACGGTCCGATCATCGCGCAGGCGGTCGTACCGGTTATGCCCGGCGACACCGAAGAAAGTCTGAGCGAGCGCATCCGCGCGCAGGAACATCGTCTCTATGTCTTGGCGATTCAGCTTTTCCAGCAGGGCCGCCTGGCGATCGAGGGGCGCACCGTGCGGATCGCCGATTTTCCGACCGGCGATGAATCGCTCGCGCTCATAAATCCGCGCTCGCCCAATCGCCGTTTGTGAAATACCCGCGCTGAATCACCTCAGTGAACGCGCTTTCCGTGATCGTCCCGATGCTCAACGAGGAGGGCACGATCGTGCGCACGCTGGAATCGATTGCCGCCGCCGCAGCCTGCGCGGCGGCGGGCGTCGAGGTTATCGTCGTGGACGGGGGAAGTTCCGATCGCAGCCGCGACCACGCGCGGCCGCGATGCGCGACGCTGATGGTGGCGCCGCGCGGCCTCGCCCGCCAGATGAACGCCGGCGCGGCGGCAGCCCATGGTGATGCGCTGGCGTTCGTCCACGCCGACACGCTGGTGCCGCGAAGTTTCGCAAGCGACATCGCCGCAGCGCTCGACGATCCGTCGGTGGTGGGCGGCCGCTTCGACGTGCGCCTGGACGACAACGCTTTGTTGCTGCGCCTTGTGGGACGGCTAATCAGCGTGCGCTCACGCCTTAGCCGGACGGCCACCGGCGACCAGGCGATCTTCGTGCGGCGCGAGGTCTTCGAGCGGCTCGGCCGCTATCGCAACATCGAGCTGTGCGAGGACCTCGATCTCGCGCGCCGGCTAAAGCGCGCCGGCCGCGTCGCCTGCCTGCGCTCCTGCGTCACGACTTCGGCGCGGCGCTGGCGCGAGCGCGGCGTGCTGGCGACGAGCTTGCGGATGTGGTTCATCCGCGCCGCCTTTCTGCTCGGCGTCCCGCCTGCGCGGTTGACCCGCCTTTACAAGCGTGGCGGGCGCGCCGAAAATGAGGGCGGAGGCGGCTAAGTGGCAAAGGTCGAGGTTTACACGACGTCATATTGTCCCTACTGCATCCGCGCGAAATCGCTCCTGAAACGCAAAGGCGTGGCGTTCGACGAAATCGACGTCTCGGGCGATCCGGCGCTGCGCGAAAAGATGATCGAGCTCTCCGGCGGGCGGCGCACGGTCCCCGAGATTTTCATCAACGGCAGGATAGTCGGCGGCTACGACGAGTTGCGCGCGCTGGAGGCTGCAGGCAGACTCGATAAGCTGCTGAGCGAACCCGGCTGAGCCGGCCGCGCAATCACTATGGCTGACGAGTACGACGCCGAGCGTTTTCCGGGTAACTTCTATCGCGGGATGCTTTTGCGCCTGGACCGCGCCCGCGGCCGCGGCGTGATACGTTCGCATCAAGGGCGCGAATTTGCGTTCGAGTTCCCCTTCGTCGAAATCGCCGGCGCGCCGCTCGGCGGCCGCTTTCCCGGCATCGAACTGCTGGGCGAAGGCGACAGCGTCGGCTTCGACGTCGGATGGACCTCGGGCGGATTGGTCGTCACGGTGATCAAGCCGGCGCGCACCTCGAGCGGCGCGGCGCAGGATTAGCGTGGCAGTGCAAGACTAGCCAACGGCGCGGCGGACTAGCGATCGCGCCGCGCCTGAAACATCCGCCGCATCCGGCATCCCAGCGGATAGAACTCGCCGATCACTTCGTAGCCGTGGCGCGTGTAATAAGCGACGTTGGCCTCGGTCGCGGTCTCCAGGTAAACGCCGTCGAGATCGGAGCGCAGTTCGACCAGCTCGCGCAGATGATTGAGAATCGCAATCCCGCAATGGCGCCCCTGGAATGACGGCTCCACGCCCAGGATGTTGAGATACAAGTGCGGACGCGGCGGATGATTGCGCAAGAGCGTCTGGAGCAGCTCGATCGCCCGGCGCACACCGCCCCATCCTATCGCCCCCACCAGCGCCGGAAGGCCGGGCAACGCCGCCGCCAGCGTACCGCCCATCGACGCATGCGTCGTTCCCTCGACCACCGCCGCGGCAATCAGGCGGCCGTCCTCGAATACGCCGAACACCGGCTGGCCGTCGGCGCGCTGGAGCCGCAGCACTACCTCGAAGAGCCCGGTCAACCGGCGGGCGCGTTCGATCGGCTCGCGCGGCTCAGGTGAGAGCGCATTGATCAGCGGATCGTTGACGAAGGCGCGGCTCAGCACCGCAGCGGCGGCGGCGTAGTGCTCCGGAAAAACCAGCGCTACGCGCGGATAGATTTTTTGATTCACTGACTTTTCCCCGCGGCACTCGGCTCGGTCGATTTCTGCACCACGCTTTTTACCCCGGCCTCTAGCTGCGCACGCGCGCTACTGCCGCGTGCCATCCGCGGAT
>DASXMQ010000171.1:0-12538 GCA_036495625.1 Binataceae bacterium (SeqCode)
ACGCGGGCCGAACTCGACGCCGCGGTGCCCAAGAATCCGCTCCGCCTGCGCCATCAGACGCTCCATGCCTCGTGGCTCAATTCGCGCGCGATCGCCGCCCTCGGCCTCGAAGCGCCCGACTTCAAGCCGCCCGAGGGCGCCGTTCTGATGCGGGATGCGACGGGCCGGCTGAGCGGCCTGGTGGCCGGGATGGAAACCTATCTCTCGCGGCGGCTCCCGCGCGTCACCCCGGCCGAGCTCGAGGCGCGCGCGCGCCTGTTCAGCCGCGAGCTCGCCGCAGCCGGCGTAACCGCGTTTACCGACGCGACCGTGCGCAACGGGCCGGAGGACGTCGCGGCGATGGCGCGGATGGTCAACGGGCGGGCGGTGGCGCAACGCGTCGCGATGATGCTCGGCGCGCCCTACTTAGACGCGCTGGGCGAAGCCGTGCGCGCCGCGCAGCCGGCCGGGATTACCCTGGTCGCGGTCAAGTTCGTCGAGAGTCCGCGGACCGACTATCGCCCGATCGCGCGATGGGTCGCGCGGGCGCGCGACGCCGGACTCGATTCGGCCTTCCATTGCACCGAGGTCGAAGAACTCGAGCTGGCGCTGAACTCGCTCGAGACGGCCGCGCGCGGCGCCCCGGCGCCGTCCGACGGCGGTCCCGTTTTTCGAATCGAACACGGCGGCGTGATCACGCCCGACCATCTCGAACGCCTCAAGGCGCTCGGCGCCTGGGTGGTCACCAATCCCGGCTTCGCCTATTACCGCGGCGCAAAGTACGTGACCGAGCCAGGGCTGCTGCCCTATCTCTATCGCGCGCGCAGCCTGCAGCAGGCCGGAATTGAGCTTGCCGCGGCCACCGACGCGCCGGTCACCCCCGCGCGTCCGCTCGCCGCGATCGGCACCGCTGCGATGCGCTTTTCGCTCGAGGGCTACGAGATCGGTCTTAAAGAACGAATTCCAATCGACCTGGGCTTCAGGCTTTTCACCACGCAGGCGGCGCGCCTGGCGCGCCTTAACGCAGGCGCGATCGAGCCCGGCCGTCTCGCCGACCTGATCGTGCTACCGCGCGATCCGCTGGCGCTCAAGCCGGCCGAGTTGATGAACCTGCCGGTCGATATCACGATCATCGCAGGGCGCGTGGTCTTCGAGCGCGGGCGGCCCGAGGTCGCGGCCAGCCCCGGCGCCGACCTGTTTTCGACCTGAGGACGCTCAAGCGCAAGCTCCGCCGCCGCCATGGCGCACGCATCGCAGACGATCCGTTCCTCGCCGCCCGCATCGGGCTTCGGCACGATCAGTTTTGCCAAACGCGGCGCACTCGCATGGATAACGCTCAACCGCCCGCGCCAGCTCAACGCCTACAACGTCGCGATGCGCGACGATCTGTTCGCGGCGCTGAGCGCCGTCCATGACGATCCCGAGGCGCGCGCGATGGTGCTCGCGGGCGCGGGCTCCGCATTTTCCACCGGCGGCGACGTGAGCGAGTTCGGCAGCGCCCCCTCGCCAACGATTGCGCGATGGGTCCGCTTTCGGCGCGACGTATGGGGCCGGCTGCGCGCCCTGCCGGTTCCGACGGTCGCCGCGGTTCATGGCTACGCCGTCGGCGGAGGTCTCGAGATGGTCCTGCTCTGCGATATGGCGGTCGCGGCCGACGACGCGTCGTTCTGCCTGCCGGAGACGGGACTGGGGATGATTCCCGGAGTGGCGGGAACGCAGACGGCGGCGCGGCGCCTCGGACTGGGCCGCGCCCTGGATCTCTGTCTCACGGGCCGCTGGATTGACGCGAAGCAGGCTTTAGCAATAGGTTTGGTCGCCGAAGTGGTGCCTGCGGCGAGCCTGGATCGCGCAGCGGGCGCGCTGGCCCGCCGGCTTAGCCGCCTGCCGCGCGAGCGGGTCGCGATGGCGAAGCTGGCGGTCTGGGACGGCCTCGACCTGCCGCTCGCCGAGGCGCTTGCGATGGAGCGCCGGCTCGCCCGTCGGCTCGAAAATTTTGCGCTCGAAAAGCGAGCGCCGGCGGCCGCTGCTCTCAGGAGGGCGCGCCACCCTGGAGGAAACGGAGTACCGTGAACACCGTCAGTTTCATCAGCATCCCCGGTTCGATCGCTCCCGACCAGGAAATCCTGGTCTTCGGCGACCGCAGGCTGAACTACGCGCATCTCAACGACCTGGTGGGACGCCTCAGTTCGGTTTACAAAGCCCTCGGGCTCAAGCCTCGCGACGTAATCGCCGCCCTCGATACCAACTCCGACCAGTACATCGCCGGCTACTACGCCGCCGCCAAGGCCGGTCTGACCTGGCTGCCGCTCAACTACCGCGCCAAGGACCCCGAGCTCGAATACATGATCAACACCGCCGGCGCCAAGGTGCTGCTCGCCGGCGACCGTTATCTCGATCTCGTCGGACGCGTCGCGCCCAAGCTCAAGACCGCCAAAGTGGTTGCCTGGGGCGACGGCAAGGCCGGGATGCCGCGAGTGGCCGATCTGCTCAAGGCGGCCGAGCCCGATGAAAGCGAGTTCGAGGTCGAAGACGAGGACGTCTCGGTGCTGATGTACACGAGCGGTACGACCTCGCTGCCCAAGGGCGTGATGCTGCGTTTTCGCGATTTCGCCGCGTACGTCACGGCCAACGTAGAGATGGCCGATGGCAGCGAGCGCGGCGTCGCGCTGGTGTGCGTGCCCTTCTACCACATCGCCGGAACCACCGCGATGATGACCAATATGTGGACGGGCCGGCGGATGGTCATAATGCCGCAGTTCGAGCCCAGGACCTGGCTGCAGCTCGTCGAACGCGAAAAGGTCACCCACGCTTTCGTCGTGCCGACGATGATGAAGCAGCTGCTCGACGAGCCGGCGTTCGCCAGGACCGATTTCTCGAGCCTCACCAATCTTGCATACGGCGGCGCGGCGATGCCGATCCAGACCATCCGGCGCGCGATCGAGGCCTTCCCCAAGACCGTCGGCTTCGTCAATGCCTACGGCCAGACCGAAACCACCTCCTCGCTGACCGTGCTCGGCCCCGATGACCATCGTATCGACGGCGACGCCAGGACCGTCGAGCTGAAGCTCAAGCGGCTGAACTCGATCGGCCGCCCGCTGCCCGACGTCGAGATAGCCGTCCGCGACGACGACGGCAAGCTCCTGGGCGCGGGCGAGGTCGGCGAAATCCTGATCCGCACACCGCGCATCATGAAGGGCTACGCCGGACGCGAGGACGACTCGCGCCTGCCCGAAGGATGGCGCGCGACCGGCGACCTCGGATGGGTTGACGAAGAAGGCTACGTGTTCTTCGCCGGGCGCAAGGATGACATGATCATCCGCGGCGGGGAAAATATCGCGCCCGCCGAAATCGAGACCGTCCTGATGAGCCATCCGGGAATCGACGAGGCGGCGGTTATCGGCGTGCCCTCGGTCGAATGGGGACAGACGATCAAAGCCTTCGTCGTCCCGCGTCCCGAGCAGAACGTCACCAAAGCCGACCTGACCGAGTTCTGCCGCACGCGGCTTGCGAGCTTCAAGCGGCCCGAGGCGATCGAATTTATCGACGCGCTGCCCAAGAATCCGCTCGGCAAGATCCTGCGCAAGGAGCTGCGTGACAAGGGCGATACGCCGAAGCCCTGAACGCGCGCGCCCGGCGCGAGCAGCGCCGGGCCGGGTGGAAGTCGCGCGCGACCGCGGATGCGTCACCGCGACGTTGGTGCGGCCCGCCGCGCGCAATCGGCTCGACGGCGCGATGGCCCTCAGGCTGATCGAGCTTGCCGAAGAGGTCGAAGACGACGCCGACGCGCTGATCCTCGTAATTCGCGGCGCCGGGGGTAACTTCTGCTCCGGCTTCGACGACGCGGTCGATTCGGACGCGCCGGGCGTCGTCGAATCGCTCTCCGTGCTCACCAAGCCGACGCTCGCGGTCGTCGAGGGCGCCGCCGCCGATGCCGGGTTGGAACTGGCGCTTGCCGCCGACCTTCGCGTCGCGGCGCGCTCGGCGCGTTTTACGATGGGCCAGCTTAAGCGCGGGCGGATGCCGCGCTTTGGCGGCACCCAGCGCCTTCCGCGGCTTATCGGCGCGGCCCATGCGCTCCGCATGCTCCTGACCGGCGCGGCGATCGATGGCGCCGAAGCGATGCGGATGGGGCTCGTAACCTATGTCGCGCCGGGCGCGGGCCGTGCCGCGCTGAATCGCGTCGCGGACGAAGTCGTGAGCGCGGTCCGAAGCCGCGGCCCGATCGCCGCGCGCCTGGTCAAGGAGGCCGTGCGCAAGGGATGCGACATGACCCTGGATCAGGGTATAAGGCTTGAAGAGGATCTGTACGCCCTGCTACAAACCACAGCCGACCGCGCGGAGGGCGTCCGGGCATTTCTGGAAAAGCGCAAGCCGCTCTTTCGTGGCGCCTGACGCGGGGCGCGGCCAGTCACATCAACCTAACGGAGCGACCAACAACGATGGCCAACCAGCTTGGGAAAGTTTACATCTGCGCAAAGTGCGGCTCGCAAGTGATCGTCACCAAGGGCGGCACCGGCGCGCTCAAATGCTGCGGCGCCCCGATGGAACAGAAGAAGTAGGCAGAGCGGCCCGCCGAGGCCGCGACACGTTCGCCCCATTTCAGGCCGAGTGTGGCGCCGGACCAACGCCAGAGGTCGAACTGAAACGAAACCGAAGTGAAGATCACGCTCAGCTTCGATAATGGACCCGAGCCGGGAGTGACCGACCGGGTCCTCGACGTGCTCAGCGCGGCAGGCGTGCGCTCGACCTTCTTCGTAATCGGTCAGAAGCTCGCCGACCCGGGGCACCGGGCGTTAGCCGAACGCGCCCGTGCCGAGGGTCATTGGATCGGCAATCACAGCCTGACTCATAGCAAGCCCTTCGGCCGGCGCGAGGATCGCGATGGCGCCGAAGACGAGGTCGGCCGCGCGCAGCGGATGCTTGGCGCGCTGACCCATCCGGACCGCCTCTTTCGGCCCTTCGGCGGCGGCGGCGCGCTCGATTCGGGTCTGCTCAACCGCAAGGTGGTCGATTATCTGTGCGCGGGCGGCTTCACCTGCGTGTTATGGAACTGCGTGCCGCGTGACTGGGAGGATCCTGCAGGATGGGTCGAGCAAGCGCTCAATCAATGCCGTGCAATTCCATGGAGCCTGGTCGTGCTGCATGACCTTCCGACCGGCGCGATGTCGAACCTCGAGCGTTTTATCGCCGATCTCCGCGGCGCCGGCGCGGAGATAGCGCAGGAGTTTCCGCCGGACTGTATGCCGATCCTGCGCGGCCGCGTGATGTTCCCGGTCGATCGCTACATGGCGGAGTAGCCTGCAGTACATGGCCGCGTAAGCTGCGCGAGCCGTTTCCAGAAGCTCAGGGAATCTTCTCGAGCGGGAGGCTTGGATCGCATGATCGGCGCAATCATAATCGGACTCATCGCGGGATGGCTTGCCGGAAAAATTGTTCGCGGCGAGGGCTACGGCATGTTCGCCGACATCCTGCTCGGGCTCGTCGGCGCGGTCATCGGCAACCGTATCTTCGAGGCCTTCAATATCGCGGTTTACAACGGTGTGGGCCATCTCGCGATGGCGACGGTGGGCGCCGTCGTGCTGGTCGGGATCGTGCACCTGATTCACAATCCAGCCCCGCAGCATTAGCTGACGCAGGACTGAAGTCTCGTCGAGGTCCGCGATGCGCTGCGGTGCGGCCGATTCGGATAGTCAGCCGCACCGCGTTGTGAGTCGAATTTTCGTTCAGCGCACGCGCGGCATCACTTCCTTCGCGAACAGTTCCATCGAGCGGCGAGCCTTGTGCGCCGGCATCCCCGGCAACTGCATCCACATCACCAGGTGCGTCACGCGGCCCGCCTTTTCGTAGTTCTTCAGATCCTGCACCACGTCGTCGGGAGTTCCGACCGCGAGCGGCGCCTGGAAGAAGCTCAGCCCGGGCGTATCGCGCATCTTGCCCGGCGGCGGGACGGAGGACTGCGAGAAGACCGCCTCGCTCCACGGCAAATCGTTGGCTTCCTTAAAGCGGCGATCGTACGCGGTCATCATGTAGTAGAGATGCTCCTCGGCGTCGTCCCACGCCTGCTTGCGCGTCTCGGCGACATAGACCGCCCGCAGTTGCGCGATGTGGTGGCTCCCGACGTCGTGGCCGTGAGCGCGCAGGCCGGCGTCGTACATCTGCTGGAGGTCCACTCCGCCGCTGCCGGCCAGGTGATAGCCCGTCCGGGCCACGCGCGCGACCGACTTCTCCGCCATCGCCGCAATCCAAATCGGCGGAAAGGGCTTCTGCACCGGCTTGGGCGTGAGGTTCACGTTTTTCATCTGGTAGTACTTGCCGTCGAACGAAAAATTCTCTTCAGTGAAGCATCGCCGGATAAGCTCCACGCCTTCCTCGACCCGGCCTCCGCGCTCTTTGCGCGGGATGCGGAAGCTGTCGAACTCGCTCACCACGTAGCCCTGACCGACGCCGAGGTCGAGCCTGCCTCTGGACAGGATATCGACCGTCGCGGCGTCCTCGGCAACGCGCACCGGATGATGAAAAGGGAGGATGATGATGAAAGTACCCAGGCGGATGCGGCGCGTGCGCTGGGCGATGGCGGCGAGGATCGGCAGGAGCGACGGCGACCAGGCGTCGTCGTAGAAATGATGCTCCGTGGTCCAGACGTGATCGTAGCCAAGCTCTTCGGCGAGAACGGCTTCCTCGAGGTGTTCGTCGTAAACCTCGCTTATCGGCCGGCTCCATTGGAGCGGGTTTCTAAAAGGCAAAAGGATTCCGAAGTCCATGGGCAGAGTCTCCTTGTTCGACACGGCGCCCGGGGTTGCGGGGCGCCGCCTTCGCCCTTATGCCACAGGCGATGCGCCAGTGAAATGTCAGCGGCAAATCCCGGGCAAATCTCCGGGCAAATCTGCGCGCAAATCTCTGTCGGATAAGCCCGGGTCAGGCAAGTCTCAAACGGCGTTGAATCCCTCGCGGCTGAAGAGGACCCGCGCCGCGCCCAGCCGCGCGCGCATCGCCGCCATCAGTTCGCGCTCGGCGCCCGGACGAAACCATCCCTCGTAGCCGAGCCGCACGTACAACTCGCCCATCATCAGCGCGCGCGAGCGCCGGCCGCCCGAGCCGTCGCCGGCGAAGTAGGTATCGACGACGACGCGGTCGGCCGCGCCGTCGGCGAGTTCGGCCAGGCGCTCGGGATCGTTCGGCATCATCGGCGCCACCGCGAGCTGCACGAATACGCCGGATGCGCGCAGCCGGCGCGCGGCCGCGAGCCGCCGCGCGATCGAAGGCGAGGTCGGCGTGAGCGCGCGGCGCACCTGCTCGTCGTCGGTCTCGACGGTTATCGAAGCGATGACCCGCGGCCCAAGCCGGGTCAGCAGGTCGAGGTCGCGTTCGATCATGGGGCTCCGCGTCTGCAAAAGCACGCGGCCGGGCGGATGCTTTGCAAAAAGCTCCAGCGCGCCGCGCGTGAGCTTCATCCGCCGTTCCATCCCCTGGTACGGATCGGTCGCGCTCGACATGAAGACGGCTGCGCGCGCGAGTTTGCCGGATTTTTCAAGCGCACGGAGCTCGCGTTCGAGCAGCTCGCGAAGGTTGGACTTGGCGATCACCCACGACCCCCACGGGCCCGGCTGGGCGCGCGCCACCGGCAGCGCCCGCACGTAGCAGAACGGGCATCCGCCCTTGTCGCCGAAGGCGCATCCGACGTACGGATTGAGCGAGTAGGCGAAGCCGTCGAGGAAGCCGCCGGTCGGAGTCAGCGCGCGCGTCGCCGGCGCAGCCGAATAGTTGCGCACCCGCGGCCTCCTATCGGCTAGTCGCCGGCGCGCGGCGCCCCATCGCACCGCCGACTGTCGTAGCCATTGACATAAACCGAACCTCGGGCACAGACTATTCTCATGCGACAGCTAACGCTCTGTACAGTGATGGCTTTGGCGCTCGCGATGCCGACGATGGCGCTCGCGCAGCAGGGCCCGTACAACGACAAGCAGAATCCGAACGAATACACCGACACCGAGGACGGCCAGTTGCTCAAGGTGGTCAGCTACTTCATCGCGCCGCTCGGCTACGCGCTGGAGTGGGGCGTGACGCGGCCGCTGCACTACCTCGCGACTAAGACGTCGCTGGCGCCGGCCATGAGCGGCGACAGCGAATACAGTGAGATGTATAACCCCGGCCCGACCGTCCAACCGATCGTACCGGCTCCGCCCGCCAATACCGCCTCGAGCGGCGAAAGCGCGGCGCCGCAGACCTATATCGAACGGACGCCGGTTGGCCCGGCAAAGGTGCCTGCACCGCTCGCTCCGCTTACCTCGCCGTCCGAGCAGCCGGTGCTGCACTGAATTTGAGCTGTCGAATGATTGCGAACGGCCGCGGACGGGAAGCCTCCGCGGTCTTTTTTTGGCCGCAAGGAGAATCATCATGGCCAACAAAGTCGTCAAAACCGACGAGGAATGGCGGAAGATCCTCACCCCCGAGCAGTACGAGATCACGCGGAGAAAGGGCACCGAACGCGCTTTCACCGGCCAATACTGGGATTTCCACGACCAGGGCGTTTACTTCTGCCTCTGCTGCGGCAACGAGCTGTTCAGCTCCGAGACCAAGTTCGACTCGGGATGCGGATGGCCGAGCTTTTATGCGCCCGAGGACGAGAGCAAAGTGGAGAATTCGGTCGACCGGAGCTATGGGATGATGCGCACGGAGGTCACGTGCAGCCGTTGCGGCGCGCATCTGGGGCATGTCTTCGATGACGGGCCGAATCCGACGGGACTGCGTTACTGCATGAACTCTGCGTCGCTCAAGTTCGAGAAAGCGAAAAAGTAGCCGCCCGCGAAAGGCAGCGCAGACCGCTACGCCCGCGCGCCCGCGGCGATCAGCGCATCACCAGACCCGCGGCGCGCGCCCATTGATACTTCGCCCCCAGCACGATGACCGGCTTCTCGGTGGTGTACGGGTAGGCCGGGATGTTGTGCTCGAACAGCATCCGGCATGCATCCTCGACCTCGACGTCGCCGACCAGCGACGCCACGATCGGCTTGTCGATGCCCTTGCCGCGCATCTCTTCGACCACTTCGCTCACCAGCTTCGCAAACACCATCGGCGGCGTGATGATCGTGTGCCAGTAGCCGAGAATGAGCGCGTGGATGCGCGAATCCTCCAGCCCCAGCCGGATCGTATTGCGATAGGTCGCCGGCGGCTCGCCGCCGGTAATATCGACCGGATTGCCGGCCGCGCCGAAGGGCGGGATGAATTTGCGGAAGGCGGCGTCGAGGTCGGGCGGCATTTCCATCAGCTTGAGCCCGTTATCGACGCAGGCGTCCGACAGCAGCACGCCGGAGCCGCCTGCGCCGGTGATGATGAGCACGTTTTCGCCCCTGGGCGCGGCCATGATCGGCAGGCAGCGCGCGAACTCGAGCATGTCGTTGAGCGCGCGGGCGCGCACCACACCCGATTGCCGCAGCACGTCCTCGTAGATGCGATCGTTGCCGGCGAGCGCTGCCGTGTGCGAGCGCGCCGCGCGCGCGCCTAGCGCGGTGCGTCCGGCCTTCAGCACGATCACGGGCTTTTTACGCGACACGCGTTTGGCGACCTCGGCAAACGATCGCCCGTCCTTCAAATCCTCGACGTGCATCGCGACAACTTGCGTATCGTCGTCCTGCTCGAAAAACGTGAGCAGGTCGTCTTCGTCGAGGTCGGACTTGTTCCCCAGACCGACGATCGCCGAGACGCCCATCCTGGTTGAGCGGCTGAAGCCGACGATCGCCATCCCGACGCCGCCGCTTTGCGAGGACAGCGCGGCCTTGCCCAGCACGTCGTACGGGGTGCAGAAGGTCGCGCACAACTTGCTCGGCAGGTAGTAGAAGCCGTAGATGTTCGGGCCCATCAGGCGCACGTTGTATTGCCGTCCAACCCTGACGATCTCCTCCTGCAGCTCGACGTTGCCGGTCTCGGCAAAGCCCGACGGAATCAGCACCGCGCCGGGAATCTTTTTCTCGCCGCAGTCCTTGAGCGCGCCCGCAACCAGCGGCGCGGGAATCGCGAACACCGCCACGTCGATCTCGCCCGGCACGTCTTTCACGCTGCGATAGGCCTTGCGCCCCATCACCTCGGGCAGCTTGGGATGGATCGGGTAGATCGCGCCCTCGAAGCCGCCGTTGATGAGATTCTTCATCACCGAGTTTCCGATCTTGCCGTCCTCGGCCGACGCGCCGATGACCGCGATCGCCGCGGGCCGCATGATCCGGTTCATCGCGCGCAGAATTTCCTCGCGCGAGGGCCGGAAGCGTTCGCGCGGCGGCTTGAAGTCGAGCAGCACGCGCACGTCGAGCGCCACGGCGCCCGCGGGCCGCGCGAGCACCGGATTGAGATCGAGTTCGGCGATTTCGGGAAAGTCCGCAGCCAGGGTCGAGACCGTCTCGATGATCGCGGCGAGCGCGGCCTTGTCGATCGCGGGCGCGCCGCGCACGCCGTTTAGAATCTCGGCCGCCGCGATTCCCTCGATCATCGAGAGCGCGTCGGCGCGGCTCGCCGGCGCGAGGCGAAACGTGATGTCCTTGAGCAGCTCGACCAGCACGCCGCCAAGGCCGAAAGCGACGACCTTGCCGAAGCTCGGATCATCGGTGGCGCCGACGATCACCTCCTGGCCGCCCGCGAGCATCTGCTGGATTTCGACTCCCGCGACTTTGGCTTCGCGCCGGTACGCGCGTGCGCCGGCGACGATTTTTTCGTAGGCCCGCTCGGCCTCTTCGGCGCTCCGCACGTTGAGCACGACGCCGCCGGCTTCGGTTTTGTGCAGGATGTCGGGCGAGACGACCTTCATCACCACCGGAAAGCCGAGCGTGGCGGCGGCGCGGCCGGCGTCGACGGCGGAAGACGCCGTCGCCGCCCTGGGCACCGGAATCGCGCATGCCTCGCAGAGCGCCCTGCACTCGGCCGGCGAGAGCGCGGTCCGCCCCTCGGCCTTGGCCGCTTCGATTACCGCCCGCACCGCCGCACGATCGTAGCTCATAGAGGATTCTGCCTTGTCTTTGCGTTCCCTGTGTGACCTAATGAGCGCGCAGGGCTCAACCCTAACGCCGCGCGTGCGCGCGCGTCAAATCGCGGTGCGCGGCGGCCGAGGAATCGGAAATCGCCATGGTTGAAAAGACAATCGAGCTGACCGGCAGTTCGACCGAATCGATCGAGCACGCGGTGGACCTGGCGGTGGCGCGAGCGGCGGTGACGATCTCCGGCGTCCACACCGCGCAGGTAACCAACATCGCCGCCGAGATCGCGCACAACAAGGTGTCGCGCTGGAAGGTCACGGTAAAACTCACCTTCCAGGTAAAGGAACAACTCCACGAATAGGCAGTTAAGCGTTTAATGGGTCCAATGATTCCCGGCGCCTCCGGCTCCGCGATCGGCGATTTTGCCGGCGCGTAAGGCTCGGACGGGATTCGCCATGGCGCCGGGCTATGGCCGGGCGGCAGCGGGCCGACGCCTCACGCGGCCACGCGCAAGGGCCGCCCAGTGAGCCTTCAGCGATGCCAGCCAAAACCACAGCCAAGATAGCAGAGGTCCAGCGCGGAATTTACGAAATATTTCTGCCGCTGCCGATGCGGCCGACGATCGTCAACGTCTATCTGATCGACTGCGGCGGCGGTCAGTGGACGCTCGTCGATACCGGGATGAACACCGCCGACAGCGTGGCCACGCTCGAGGACGCGTTCAGGCAGGCTGGAACCCGGCTCGAGGATCTCACCGTTCTCCTCGGCACTCATCATCATATCGATCATTTCGGCGCCTCGCGGACGATCAAGGAGGTGAGCCACGCGCGCACCTACCTGCACGACCTCGAGGTCGAGCGGGTCAACCGGATGCTCAATCTGCCGGCGCCTTCGTCCAATCCTGAGGTCCTCGCGTTTTTCACCGGCCACGGCTTTCCGATCGATCGCTATCCGATCGAAGGAATGCGGCCGGCATGGATGGGCACCGATCAGTACAATCCGGTGCCGCAGCCCGACGCGTTCCTGCGCGACGGCGACGTGATCCCGGTGGGCGAGCGGCGTTTCGAGATCATCTGGACGCCGGGCCACGCGCCGGGCCACAGCGTTATCTATCTGCGCAAGGAGAAGGTGATGATCGTCGGCGACCATCTGCTGCCGCGCATCACCCCGCACGTCGGCATTTATCCCTCGGGACCGAGCAATCCGCTGAGCGATTTTATCGATTCGCAGCGCAAGGTGCAGAACTTCGAGGTCGAACTGGTGCTGCCCGCGCACGGCGCGGTTTACCAGGACCATCGCCATCGGGCCAACCAGCTAATCGAGCACCATCGCTACCGCGAAGCCGAAATGCTCGACCTGGTGCGGCGCACGCCGCTGACCGCCTTCGAGGTCGCGCAGGAGATTTTCGGCGAGGAGGACCGGCCGATTTTCCACGTGATGGCGGCGACGTTCGAGACCCTCGCGCATATGGAGTACTCGCGCTCCGAAGGCCGCGCGCGCCGAATCGAGGAACACGGGCGTATCAAGTGGCGGGCATCGTAAAAAAAGCGGATGCGCGCGGCCCTGAGATACGGAAGACCCTCGCCGCGCGGCGCCCCCGA
>DASXMQ010000172.1:0-1847 GCA_036495625.1 Binataceae bacterium (SeqCode)
AAGGTAGCAGGCGTGGGCGAAATTTCAGGGGATGGCGGGAATGGCGAGGCGCTTGTAAGTTAAAGGAATAGAAATGAGTTACGGCTCAATAAATTTATTTCGAAAATGTGTCACCGTGAGGATCGCGGCTGCACGATTTGCCCCGCGGCCGCCTGCGCCTCCGGCGCATCGACAGGCCGGAGGCCTATCGTACCGTTGGCCGCTGGATGCCGTGCTCGCGGGCAAAGCGGGCGGCGTCCTCATAGCCTGCATCCGCGTGGCGGATCACGCCGATGCCGGGGTCGGCGGTCAGCACGCGTTCGAGACTTCGCTCGGACTCTTCGGTTCCATCGGCTACCACCACCATGCCCGCGTGCTGCGCGTAGCCTATGCCAACACCGCCGCCGTTGTGAATCGAGACCCAGGACGCGCCGGCCGCGGTGTTGAGCATTGCATTGAGCAGGGGCCAATCGGCGATCGCGTCCGATCCGTCCAGCATCGCTTCCGTCTCGCGAAACGGCGACGCCACCGAGCCCGTATCCAGATGATCGCGGCCGATCACGATTGGCGCGCTCAGCTCGCCCTTTTGTACCAACCGGTTCATGGCGCAGCCGAATTCGGCGCGCTCGCCGTAGCCGAGCCAGCAGATGCGCGCGGGCAGCCCCTGGAACTGAATCCGCTTCTGCGCTAGCGGAATCCAACGCGCGAGCGTTTCGTCACGCGGGAAGAGCTCGAGCGCGAGCCGGTCGGTTCGTTGAATGTCGCGCGGATCGCCCGAAAGCGCAACCCAGCGGAAAGGGCCGCGCCCCTCGCAGAAAAGCGGCCGGATATATTCAGGCACAAAACCCGGGATTTCGAACGCGTTCTCGACGCCGGCCTGTTTCGCGAACGCGCGGATATTGTTGCCGTAGTCGAACGTAATGGCGCCACGTTTCTGTAAGGCGAGCATCGCCTCCACATGCACGCCCATGGCGGCGATGGAACGCCTTGTATATTCGGCGGCGTCGCGCGCGCGCAGTTCGCGCGCGGCTTCGAGCGTGAGCCCGTTGGGAACGTAGCCGTTCAGGGGATCGTGAGCACTAGTCTGGTCTGTGAGCGCATCGGGAACTACGCCCCGCCGGGCAAGCTCCGGCACCACGTCGGCGCAGTTGCCCACCAGCCCCACCGAAAGCGCTTCGCCTTTCGATTGCGCGTCGCGCAGCAGACCGAGCGCCTCGTCGAGATCGCGCGACATGCGGTCGCAATAGCCGGTATCGAGGCGCCGCTGGATGCGCGCCGGGTCCACATCGATTCCGAGAAAACACGCCCCATTCATGGTCGCGGCGAGCGGCTGCGCGCCGCCCATGCCGCCCATACCGCCGGAGACGACCAGCTTGCCGGAGAGCGATCCGCCGAAATGCCGCCGCGCGAGCGACGCGAATGTCTCAAACGTTCCCTGCACGATGCCCTGACTGCCGATGTAGATCCACGAGCCGGCCGTCATCTGGCCGTACATCGTGAGGCCGAGCCGTTCCAGGCGATTGAACTCGGTCCAGTTCGACCAATGCCCCACCAGGTTCGCGTTCGCGATGAGCACGCGCGGCGCTTCGGGAATCGTACGGAAAACGCCCACTGGCTTTCCCGATTGCACCAGCAGCGTTTCGTCATTGCCGAGCGAGCGCAGCGCGGCGACAATGGCGTGGAAGCACTCCCAACTGCGCGCCGCGCGGCCTGTGCCGCCGTAGACGATGAGCTTATCGGGATTCTCCGCAACCTCCGGATCGAGGTTGTTGTGGATCATCCGCAAGGCGGCTTCCTGGCGCCAGCCCTTACATGTAATTTCGCTCCCGCGCGGAGCGCGAATGGCGGTGGCAGTGGGCATTCAGGCC
>DASXMQ010000173.1:0-1597 GCA_036495625.1 Binataceae bacterium (SeqCode)
GCTTCCGGATGCGCGACCTGAGCGCCGCCGACCGCGAGGAGTACAAAACGACCGCCGAGCGGATGCTGAAGATCGTGAACGCGATGCCCGGCTTCATCTCGTTGCGCGAGTATAAAGGCCAGGACGGCGAGTTGGTCGGCATCACCGAATGGTCCTCCGCCGAAGCGCTCGCCGAGTGGCGCGAAAATCCCGAGCATCGCAAGGCCCAGGAACGCGGACGGCAGGCCTTTTACGACGAGTTCGAAATAACCGTTTGCAAGCCACTCCACGCCTACAGCTTCAAGCACAAAGCGTGAGCCGTGATGGCTGATCCGCCGCGCCTCGCGCCGCCCGACCAGCACGACGCGCACCTGCTCGCCAACGTCCATCCGGCGGGATGGATAAATCCCGAACCGGCTGCGCGCTACAACCTGGTCGTGCTCGGCGCGGGAACAGCGGGGCTGGTGGCTGCGGCCGGCGCCGCCGGGCTGGGCGCGCGCGTCGCGCTGGTCGAGCGCCATCTGATGGGCGGCGATTGTCTGAACTACGGATGCGTCCCGTCGAAGGCGCTGATACGCGCGTCGCGCGCGCGTGCGGCGATAGGCCGCGCGCAAGAATATGGCATCGCGCCGAAGGCACCGGCCGCGATGGATTTCGGCGCCGTGATGGAGCGAATGCGCCGATTGCGCGCGGAATTGAGCGCGAATGACTCGGCCGTTCGCTTCAAGGGTCTCGGCATCGACGTTTTTTTCGGCGAGGGACGCTTCGTCGGACGCGATGCGGTGGAAGTCGACGGCAAGCGGCTCAACTTCAGCCGCGCGCTTGTCGCAACGGGCGGGCGTCCGGCCGCGCCGCCGATTCCGGGACTCGCCCAAAGCGGGTTTCTCACCAATGAGACGGTCTTTTCGCTGACCGAGATGCCGCCGCGGCTCGCGGTAATCGGTGCAGGGCCGATCGGATGCGAACTGGCGCAGACGTTCCGCCGTTTCGGCTCAGAGGTATGGGCGCTCGAAGCGCTGGAGCAGATTCTGCCGCGCGAGGACCGCGATGCGGCTGCGATCGTCGAGCGCGCGATCGCTAGTGACGGCGTCGAATTGCTCACCGGATGCAAGATCACGAGCGTCGAGCAGCGCGCGGCGAGCCGCATCGTCCGCTTCGAGCACCAGGGCGCCAGCCGCGAGATCGAAGTCGATGAAATCCTGGTGACCGCGGGGCGCGCGCCCAATGTCGAAGGTTTGGGCCTCGAGGCTGCCGGCGTCGAGTACGATCGCAAGACCGGCGTGCGCGTCAACGACTATTTGCAAACCAGCAACCCGCGGATATTTGCCGCCGGCGACGTATGCTCGGCGCTCCAGTTCACCCATCTGAGCGACGCGCACGCCCGCATCGTGATCCGCAATGCGCTCTTTTTCGGGCGCGATCGCGCAAGCCGCCTCACCATCCCCTGGTGCATCTACACCGACCCGGAGGTCGCGCACGTCGGACTCACCGAGGCCGAGGCGGCCGCGCGCGGCGTTGCCATACGGACCTTTGCGCAGGAGATGAGCGCGGTGGACCGCGCGGTGCTCGACGGCGAGACGACGGGACTGGCGAAAGTTCATCTGCGCGAGGGCACCGA
>DASXMQ010000174.1:0-14391 GCA_036495625.1 Binataceae bacterium (SeqCode)
AGGCTGAAGCCCTAGCTGCTTGAGCGACTGCGGCGCTCTGGAATTAGCGCCCCGCCGATTCCGAGAGCCGAAAAGCTCGGTATGCCGCGACTGCGTTCGTCTGATTCGCATCGCCTCGCCGGCAGCGTAAACGTCTTATTGCGCCCGTCCCGGCGTGACGTTGAATCTGAGCAGTTCGACCCTATCCATTTCAGGGCCATCGGGTCCGCCTTCGAGCGCGAGAGTCTTAACCAGCCCCACGTTGGGTGCGTACCAATCCATGTAGGTAAGCTGAAGCTTCTGCTTCTTGCGCGCGTACATCCCGCCTTCATACTTCGCCCGGGTCTCGATACGGATGCAGTTGCTGAAACGACCGGCGGGGGTTTCGATCTGTTTGGTCTCGGCGAAGGTTTGATGGCTCTGGTTGATGTCAAATGATCCCGAAAGATTTCCGTAGGGAAAGATGACGTTAGTCCAGACCAGATTCGGCGCGAGTTGAAGCGGCAGAAATTGCGCTTCTTCCGAACGTCCCCACGACGGCGCCATGATGGTTTTCTCGTCATAGTCGAGCGCCGAGAGCCGCGCGATATACCCGTCCTTGGCGTAATACACCAGCGGGCGAGTTCCGCCGCGCGCGATGCTGTACGACTCATCGACGACCAAACCGGTAAGCTTCAGCGCGGGGACGTATTTCACGCCGACCACGCGGTCGGTGATCTGATATTGCGTACCCTGGCTCTTGGCCAATATCTGGTAGGTCCAGGACGAATTCGGAGTCAGCGGAAAGTAATTCGTGCCCGACCCGAGATCGGACGATTTGCAACCCGCAAGCGAAACCATCGCCAGCGCGCAAGCCGCCAACCAGCCAACCGCTCGGCTCATCGAAAGTACAGCCTCCTTGAAAAAACGAACTCGCCGCGCCCTGAGCATCCGAACATGTGACGGCTGAGCGTAGCCAAAGCTTCCGCGGCTTGGCAAGCTGCGCGCCGCCGCCCGCGCGCGCAAGCCGGCTCGGCGCCGGCGTGCCGGGTGCGCGTCCGCTGGACACCTCCGAGGCCGCCGCAGTAGAGATGGCGCAGGGCAACGCCGATGACAAAGAAAATCAACGTCTGTCTGACCTTCGACTTCGATGCAATCTCGGTCTGGATCGGCAACTTCCATGCTACCTCGCCGAGCGCGATCTCACGCGGCGAGTTTGGCGTGGTCGGTGCACGCCGGCTGCTCGACATGCTGCAGGAGTGGAAAATCCCCTCCACCTGGTTCGTTCCGGGCCACACCGCCGACACCTATCCCGACGCCGTCGCGCGGATCGCCGCCGCCGGTCACGAGATCGGCCATCACGGCTACCGCCACGAACGCCTCGCTTCGCCCGAAGAGGAGCGGCGCGACTTCGACCTGGCGATCGCGTCGCTGAAAAAGGTCATCGGCGACACGCCCGTCGGCTACCGCTCGCCCGCCGCCGGACTTACGCCGCTCACGCTCGAACTGCTCGTCGGCCACGGAATGCTTTACGACAGCAGCATGATGGGCGACGACTTCACGCCCTACTATTGCAGGGTCGGCGACCAGGCCCCCAAGGACAGCGCGTTCATCTTCGGCCGCCCGACCGACGTCGTCGAACTGCCGTTTACCTGGGGACTCGATGACTTCGTCGCCTTCGAGCACATCTGGACCCGCAACGGCGTGAACCCGGGAATCGCCTCGCCCTCGCGCATCCTCGAGGTGTGGGCGGGCGATTTCGACTATCTCCACGGCCGCCTTGGCGAGGGCACCTACATCCTGACGCTGCATCCGCAGTGCATCGGCCGCCGTCATCGGCTGCTGATGCTCGAGCGGCTCGTCGATCACATTCGAAGCCGCGACGGCGTTACGTTCAGGACGATGCGTGACGTGGCGAACGAGTTCAGGGCGGCGCAGCCGCCGCTACTCCGCGCGAACACGTGACCGCTGCCGCCGTACGAGTCAACTTGCGCCCGCACGCGCATCGACTAGGATTGCCGATGCCGAAGCAGGATCGACGATGACGAAGCAGTCCAGGTCAAGCCGGCGTTAACTCGACGCCTGCATGAGCATGATTGCCGGTGGTCCGCCGGCAACGAGGGGGACGAGAACGTTGAAACGAGAATACTGGGCGAGTCTCTTCTTCAGCGGTGGCGACGATTTCCTCGCCGCGGCGCGCGCGCTCGAAGAGCGCGGGCTCGCCGGAATCGAAGTCCCGCAGGTCTATGGTCCGCCGTTCGTGCCGCTGGCCGCGGCGGCGACGTTCACCAAGCGCGTTCAGCTCGCGAGCGGTATCGCGATCGGGCTCGTACGCAGCCCGTTCGAGACGGCGATGGCCGCTCTCGACCTGGACCATCTTTCGCACGGCCGCTTTGTCCTGGGCCTCGGCACCGGCCCGATGCACTTCACCAAGGGCTACTACGGGATGCCCTACGACAGGCCCGTTTCGCGATTGCGCGAGGTAGTACAGATTCTGCGCCACGTCGAAGACGGCGCGCGCGCCGGCGCGATGAAACCGTGGCGAGGCGAATGCTACCAGCTCGATTTTCACGCCTACGCGCCGACCGCGCCGCCGCTGCGCGAGCGGATTCCGGTGTGGATCGCCGCCCTGCGCCAGCGGATGTGCGAGCTGGCCGGCGAGGTCGGCGACGGGCTCATCGGACATCCGGTATGGTCTGTCGATTGGTCGCTGGGTCAGGCGCAGAGGTCACTTGCCGCCGGCGCGGCGCGCGCGGGGCGCGACCCGTCGAAAATCCACTTTCAGCCCTGGGTCACGGTGTCGATCGATCGAGACCCCACGATCGCGGTCAACGAGGCCAAACCGTTCGTGGCGTTCTATGCGGGCTTTGCCCAGTACCATCCGTACTTCGAAGCCCACGGCTTCGGCGCCGAGGCGCGCAAGCTCCAGGAAGCGTCGAAGTCGATGACCTGCGCCGACGCCGCTCACCTGGTGCCGGACGAGATGGCTAAGACCTTCGCGGCGTGCGGCACGCCCGACCAGGTGCGCGAGCTTGTCGAGCCGCTCTGGAAGCGGGCGAACTCGATGTTGCTCCTGCCGCCGAGCTGGGGACTCAGCCTCGAGCGGCTGGCGGAAAAGACGTCGGCGATCGCCGAAACTTTCTGGACCGTTCGCTGAGCGCCGATAGTCCTGCGCTTGGCCGGATCAGTCTCGGCGTCTTCGAGTTTGCGCGATTCGCTTATCTGGGGCGGCGCGATTTTTCGCCCGCCGCCAGATGCAGTTCGGCGACCGGATTCAATCCCGCCGTCCAGCTGACGTTGCGTTTGAAGACTTCCATGTCATGGCCGGGAACCACGCGCGGCAGCTTGTCGCCGATAATCCCGCTCATCTTCTCGAACACCTGCATCACGTTCCACGGATTTCCCTGGATGTAGCCCGGCGGCCACATCTTCTCGAGATTCGCGTACCAGTACACGCAATCGCCCGCCGCGATATGCGGGCCGGAGGCGGTTTCGATCTCAACCCACTGAGAGCCGAAGGTGTGCGATTGCGAGGCCAGCCGGCAGGTGACGCCCGGCGCGACTTCGCGGTCGCCGTCGAGCAGCGTCACGCGGCCTGCGGCGATCGCCTCGGCGAAGCGGTCGAAGTTCTCCCAATTGATCGACGAGACCGCCCACGAGCCGGGGCCCGCCGTCTTGATCAGCTCGCCGCGGCGAAGCCGCGTCCATCCCTCGTACTCTTCGCGCTGGACATAGACTTTGGCATTGGGAAAAGCGACGACATTGCCCGCGTGGTCGGCATGCATGTGCGTCAGGATCACGGTGTCCACGTCTTCGGGACGAAAGCCGACCTTGCCGAGCACCGCGTCGGGCCATTCGATGTCGGTGAACATCCCGGAAAGCTTGTCTTCGGCAGAGGAGAAGCCGCTCTCGCCAAAGCCGGTGTCGATCGCGATCACCCGCCGCTCGCGCGCACCCGGCGCCGAGACCACCAGCGTATAGAGCATCGGAATTTCGAAGGTCCCGGTGTTGCTGGCGATCGGCGAGCCGCCCATGAAATCGCCCGACACCTTGGTGCGCGCATAGCCAAGGACCCAGATGGAATAGTCAGGAGCCATCGACTTTTCTTTCCCCGCTCAAGCGCCCGCGCGGCGCGATTCGCCCGCGGCCGGGTGCGGCCTTCACGCCGGAAACTCGACCACCGCGGCGCCGCTGCCCCAGATCGATCCGTAACCCAGCACCCTGCCCTTTGCGCCGCCGGTGCCGAGCGCGCCCATCAGCCAGTAGTAGCTTTTGAATTGCATGTCGGCGCCGGTTTTTGCCGTGTACTCGGGAAGGAGGTCCATCGCCTCGGCGGATTTGCCAGCGGCGATGAGCTCGAGCAGCCTGCGGTTCTGGGCGTCGTCCTCCTCGCTCACGATCCGGTCTTCTTCGTCGTTAATCTCACGCGTGAAGTAATGGCCTGAAAGTCCGGTCGAGGCGATCGCTACGGCGCGGCGGCCAAGCGCGCGCACCGCGTCAGCCGCGGCCTTGCCCAGTTTCATTTCCTCGTCGCGCCCCGAATAGATGTTGCAGGAGATGCAGACGACTGGAATTTCATTTTTCGGGTTCAGAAAACTCAGCGCCACCAGCGTGCCGGTGTCAACCGGAAAGCCCTCGTAATCCACCGGACGCACCTGGAGGCCGGCCGCCGTCCCCAGCTCGATCGTGCGATGCGCGAGTTCGAGGTCGGTGCGAAAGTCGTAGGGCAGATTGCCGAGATCGTACCAGTTCTCATCGACGTGCAGTCCCGCCGGATTGGCGCGCGCCTGCACTAGATGGCCGAGCACGGAAACCCACTGCGTGCTGAAGATCACCAGCACGTCGGGCCGCGCCTCCCGCACGCCCGCGCCCGCGGCGCCGCAGGCCTTGCGCAACTCGGCGCGGCTCGCGGACTCCCGCGGCAGCATCACGTGCGGCATGCCCGGCATGATGTAGCCCTTGACGATCCGCCCCTCAGGTCCTCCTTTAGGCATGGACGTGCGCTCCGGCGCCGTTGGTCTCCGCCGAGAGGTCCCATTCGACTACCGCGTTGCCGGTCGCGATCACGCTCCAGTAGCCGTGCACGCGCGCGGGCACCTTCGGAAAGCCCATCGCCGCGAGCATCCAGAAGAGTCCGCCCGACTTCACCTCGGCGCCGGTCTTTTCGATAAACTCGGGCAGCACCTGCAGCAGCTCGTCCATCCTGCCCTCGCGCATCAGGCGCAGCACCCGCATGTCCCACAGGTAGTTGGCATGGCTGAAGACGTGCTCCTTGCTCATGTCCTCGGGCAGATTGGGGTCGGGCTCGCGGTCGAAATGAAAATGCGAGAGCGTATTGCTCGCGGCCAAGACGGCGCGCCGGCCGGTCTTCTCGATCGCGCGCCGCGTCGCCCGTCCGAGCTTGTACATCTCCTCGATCCCGACGCCGAGCGAGAAGTAGTACGGCGAATTGTTGGCCGAGAGGCTCAGGATCGGGATATCCCAGCCGGGATTGAGCATGTGCGAGGTGACGATCGTGCCGTAGTCGAGGCGGAAGTTCGGATTGGTCATCTTGCGCGCGATAAGGCCCTCCGCGCGCGCCTCGTCGTAAACCGCGTCGGCCAGTTCGACGTCGATCGCTGTGTCGAAGTTGTAGCGGAAGAGATGCGGAAAGATCGGATCGACCGAGAGGCCCTTGAGCCGCGGCACGCGGGTCACGTGATGGCCGACCAGCGTCATCCAGTGCGGCGTATGCACGATGATCACGTCGGGCTTGAGCTGTTTTATCTTCTCGCGGCAGTTGTCGTAGGCCCAGCGCAGAACTTCCCATCCGCCGCTCGAGCGCGGGATGTTCTGCGGCGGATTTTCGCCGTACACGAGATGCGGGGGATGCGGTGCGATAAAGCCACAGAGGATCGATCCCTTGTCAGCCATACGAGGCCCTCCGAATCGGTATTGCCGCCGCGCCGCGAGTCACGAACTCCGGCGAATCGGGCCAGCGGAGCATACCGCACCGCGGCGGCATCTTGGAAACGCTGCCTTGTCGGTTATCGACGCAAGCGCTGACGGGGTCAGCGCCGGCGGCGGAATTTCGGCAGCGTCACCTCGGGCGTCACGTCGTCGAACGCGACCTCGACCGGCATCCCGAGCGCCAGTTCGTCGGGCTTCACGTCGATGATCCAAGAAACCATCCGCACGCCCTCTTCCAGTTCGATCACGGCCGGCGCGTAGGGCACCAGCGGTGCGAATTGCGCCACGAAGGGCTGCGCCGCCACGGTCCACGAAAAGATCGTGCCCCTGCCCGAAGAACGCGCCCACTCGAACTTGAACGACCCGCACTTCGCGCACATGTCGCGCGGAATATGGCGCCACGCGCCGCAATCGACGCATCGCTGAAAGCGCAATTCGTGCGCCTGGCAGAATTTGTAGAACTCAGCCGCCGTCCCGCGCATCTTGGGCAGCGGCAGTTTGTATTCGCTCCCGGTCCCGGCCGCCATCGCTACCTCCTCAGAATTGCCAGTCCGCCGTCGCCGAAGTCGCCCCATCCCGTCACCAGCCCGACCTCGGCGTCCTTGACCTGGCGCTCGCCGCATTCATGGCGCAACTGGCGCGCCGCCTCGACGATATGATTGATACCCCAGACGTGAGCCTCGGAATGGAGCCCGCCGTGCGTGTTGATCGGCAATTCGCCGCCGAGAGCTATCCGCTCGGGCGTGACGAAGTCCTTGATCTCGCCGCGCTTGCAGAGCCCCAGCGCCTCCATCTGCAGCATCACGACATAGGTGAAGCAGTCGTAAATTTCGGCAAAGTCGAGGTCCTTGGGCGTGACGCCCGCCATCCGAAACGCTTTGGGCGCGGCGAAGGTCAGCCCGATCACGAACGGATCGGGGCGCGCCGGAATATCGTCGGCCGGATAGGGATGGCCCTCGGCGACGCCGGAAATATAAACCGGCGGGCGGCGCAGATCGCGCGCGCGCTCGGGCGAGGTGACGATCACGGCGCCCGCGGCGTCGGTCTCGAGGCAGCAGTCGTAGAGCCGGAAGGGATAGGAGACCCATCGCGACTGCAGGTACTCGTCCATCGTGAGCGGACGGCCGCGCATGTAGGCATGCGGATTGAGCTGGGCGTGCTTGCGCGAGGTCACCGCGATCGTGCCCATCGTCTCGAACGGCGTGCCGTAAAGCTTCATGTGGCGGGTCGCAAGCCATGCGTACCATTGCACGGGCGCGATCGCGCCATACGGCAGATAGTAGGCGCCGATCGTCGCGGCGAGCGGGCCCGGCGGCGCCGAGCCCTTTCCGCCCTGCCCGCCCGCGCTCACGCGCATCACCGAGTAGCCGTTCCATCCGCACGGCACCAGCACGCAGGTGGCGACGCCGAACGCCACTGCCATCGCGGCGCTTTGCAGCGCGACCACCGGGCTCGCGCCGCCCATCTGCACGTAGGTCGAGTAGCGCAGGTCTTCGATTCCCAGGTTGGCCGCGAAATGCTCGGCCGAAGCGCCGAGCGGCGGCCCGACGACGCCGTCGATGTCGTGCGGCTTGAGGCCGGCGTCCTCGAGCGCCCGCGCCGACGCCTCGAGCATCAGTTGCAGCTCGGTCTTGCCGGAGCCGCGCGTGAATGCGCTTTCGCCAACGCCGACGATGCATGCCTTGTCCTTCAACGACTCCATCTCAGTAGATCACCTTCGCTTCCATCAACTCGGCGATTTCTTCTTTCGTGAGGCCGAGGATGCCGTTGAAAACCTCGAAATTGTGCTGTCCCAGGTCCGGCGGCGGATTGTAGTTGTAGCGCGGCACGCCGCTGAGCTTCGCCGGAATTCCCGGCATCGTGCGCTTGCCGACCGTATGATGCTCGAGCTCCCACCAATAGCCCCACTCCCAAAGATGGGGGTCCCGCTGAATCTCGACGCTGTCGAGCACCGGCCCGGCCGGGACGCCGGCGCGCTGAAGGCGCTCGGCCAGTACGATATGCGGATGGCCGCGCGTCCACTCGGCGAGATGGCGGTCGAGCGCGGCGCTGTTTTGCTGGCGCGCGAACTGATCGGCGAATTTCGCGTCGCGCGTCCACGCCGGATCGCTCATCGCCTCGCATAGTCCGCGCCATTCGGCGTCGTTGCCCACTGCGATCGCGATCCACTTGTCGTCGCCCGCACACGGATACGTATTGTGCGGCGCCATCACGTCGTCGCGATTCGCCCACTGCCGGCGATCGCGGCCGTTCATGAAATAGTCCATGTACCATTCGGGCGTCTCGCCGATAACCGTCTCGCCCATGCTGGCGTCGAGCCATTGGCCTTCGCCCGTGCGATCGCGATGACGCAGCGCGGCGAGCAGGTGAAACACCACGGCGGTGCCGATCGCATAGTCCGGCCAGGTGCCGCCGGTATGGCGCGGCGCGCCGCCCGGGTAGCCCTGGGCGTCGAAGGTGCCGATGAACGAGCACGCCATCGGCCCCCATCCGACCCAGTCCGCGGGTTCGGTTCCGGTTTTGCCCAGCAGCGAGACCGAGATCAGGATGATGTCGCGTTTGACCGCGCGGAGGTCGTCGTAACCGAGCCCGAGGCGGCGCGAGAGCGGCGCGGGATAACACTCCAGCACGAAGTCGCTTCGCTTGATGAGTTCGTAGGCAAGATCCTTGCCGCGCGGCGTCTTGATGTTGAGATTGATCGATTTTTTTCCGTAGTTGAGCGTGTGGTAGCACCCGTTGTCGTTCACGCCGGATAGGCCGGCGGCCATGAACGACGGGTTGAGCCGCGAAAAATCCAGATAGACCTGCGATTCGATCTTGATCACCTCGGCGCCCATCGCCGCCAGCCACAAACCGATCTGCGGCCCATTGATGATCCAGCTGAAATCGGTGACCCGGATTCCCTCAAGCGGCAGACGGCCCATCGCTCTCCCCTCTCCGCGTCAAATCACGCCGGCGGCGTGAAGTCCCGCGAGTTCCTCGCGCGAGTAGCCCAGCCGCCCGCACAGGATCTCCTCGTTATGCTCCCCGAGCAGCGGCGCGCGGCGCGCAACCGGCGGGGTCGCGCTCATCCGCACCAGCGCCCCTGGATAGCGAAAGCGTCCGGCGGCTGGATGATCGATCTCGACGAAGGCGTTGCGCGCGCGCAGATGGGGATGCTCCGCGGCCTGCGCGACAGTCAGCACGGGGCCGATCGGGAGTCCGATTCTCTGCCCTTCGCGCACCAGCCAATCCATGTCGTACTTGAGCAGCTCCTGCTGGATCAGCGCCCGCACGACGTCGTCGTACTCGGCACGCGCCGCGGTGCTCTTGAACAGATCGGATTCCAACGCGTCCGGATGGCCGAGCAGCTTCTTGAGCGCCTCGAAGTGCGAGTCCACGACCCACAGCACGTAAACGTACCCGTCGCGGCATCGCGAGGGCTCGAGCCCCGCCCTAGCATTGGCGCGGAGCCGGCTGTACGGCATCCCGGCGTAGCTGTAAACGATCATCTCGATTTTCGCGGTATTGACCACCGCCTGCCAGCATGCGGCGTCAACCCATTGGCCCGCGCCCGTGGCCTCGCGATGCATCAGCGCCATCATGGTCGAGGCCGCCGCCGTGGTCGCGCCCATCATGTCGGCCTGGCGGCCGGGCGCGCGCAGCGGATTCTCGCTCGCCGAATCGTTGATCAGCGTCGGGGTGTTGTAGCCCGTGAGGCTCATCGCCCATTCGATAAGGTCCGAGCCCTTCCATCCGGCGTACGGGCCGCTCTGGCCAAAGGGCGTGACCGAAGTGACGATGAGCCGCGGATTGAGCGCTTGCAGGACGTCGTAGCCGAGCCCGAGGCTCGTCAGGTAGCCGGGCGGATGGTTCTCGATGAGAACGTCGGCGTCGCGCACCAGGCGCCTGAAAATTTCCGCGCCGCCCGCGGTCGCGGGATCAAGCGTCACGCTCTTCTTGCTCGTGTTGAGGTAGAGAAAGAGGCCGCTCTTTTCGGGATGCGGCAGGTCGGCAGGAAACGGCGGATGGCTCCGCGCTTCGTCGCCGCAGCCGGGCGGTTCTAGTTTCAGAACCTCCGCACCCAGGTCGGCGAAGAGTTTGCCGCACATCGGTCCGGAGACCATCGCGGCGTATTCGACCACCTTGAGGTCACTGAGCGCAGCGGCCGCCAATTTCGCCGTCTCCCGGATTCATCGGTTCAAAACCCCGCGGCCGTCTCGCTCGCGCTGCCACCTCGAGCCCGCCCGGCCCATCTGCTCAATAGCGCATTCGGCCGCACGACACCTACCCTATCAATAGCTCGGCGCCCCATGGATCGTATCGTCGGGCGGGGATGTGCGCGGTGCGGCGAGCAGCGGCGCTTTACTGAACACGACGCAAAAGCTGGACACAAATGCGCTCCCCGGCCACGGATCTTCGATCTTCATGTACTCGAATCCCGCGTGTTCGAGTTCTCCGATCACGGTCACGGGACTGACGCCGTGTCCTTCGCGGTTCGGCGGCAGCCCCTTCGGCGTCCATGGTGCGGTCAGGAAACTGGGACGGAAATCCAGCACGGCCAGTTGGCCGCCCGGGCGCAGGGCGCGGTAGAGACTGTGGCCGGTATCAACCGGATCGGTCAGATGATGATAGACGCGGCGCAGGATGATCGCGTCGCAGCAATCGGCGGGTAATCCGGTGTCGCTGGCCGTCGCCTGGACCACTGTAACGTTGTCGAGATGCGCCGCTGCGGCCGCGCCGCGGATCTTGGCCAGCTCGCGCGGATCGATCTCGGTCGAATAAACGCGCCCCTTGGGCCCCACCAGCGCACCCATCATCACCGTCATCCATCCCGAACCCGCGCCCACATCCGCCACGACCATCCCCGGCCTTATCTGGAGCATCGCGGCGAGGCGGTCCGCGTCGGCCCGGTGCGAGCAACCGACAAGCGCGGACGCCGCCGCGAGCATCGCGGCCAGGGCGCTGATTTGTACGCGATCGGTGTACGCGGGGCTCGATCGCCTGTTAGCACGCCCGCCATTCATCGCATGTGTCTCCGTTCCCCTTCCATTTCCTCGACGTGGCGCTTGCCGACAGCGTCCGCGCGAGAGCCCTCCAAATCTCAGCCCGCGCGCGCGCCTTCTCTCCCACGGCGTGCCGCGCTTGTCATCGCGGCGCCGATGCCGATAGATACGATGATTAAATTCGTTCGCCAAGTGGAGCAAGCGATGCCGGCATTATTGTTCGAGGTCCGCGATCGTATCGCCTACCTCACCATCAACCGACCCGAAGTCCACAACGCGATGAGCCCGGAAGTTGTCGTGCGCATGGCCGAGGCATGGCAGCGGGTGGCCGAAGACAACGACGTGCGCGCCGCTATCATCACCGGCGCCGGCAACAAGGCCTTCTCCGCGGGCGCCGACCTTGCGCGGACGATTCCGCTGATGACCGGCGCGCGCCAGCCCGAGGACGAATGGGACCGCAAACTCAAGGAGGACCCGAAGATCGGCGCGATCGCGATGATGCGCGGATGGAGCCTGTACAAGCCGGTCATCGCGGCGGTCAACGGTTTTTGCATCGCGGGCGGGCTCGAACTGATGCAGGCGACCGATTTGCGCGTGGCAGCCGAATCGGCGAGCTTCGCCCTCCAGGAGGTCAAGTGGGCGATCATCCCGGCCGCGGGCTCGCTCGTGCGGCTGGTGCGCCAGATGCCGTACTGCAAGGCGATGGAGATTCTGCTCACCGGCAATCGCATCACGGCCGCCGAGGCCTGGCGCCTCGGGCTGGTCAACTACGTGGTACCGCAGCAGGAGGTGATGGCGAAGGCGGAGGAATTGGCGCGCACGATCGCGGAAAACGGACCGCTCGCCGTGCGCGCGATCAAAGAGACCGTGGAAAAGTGCTCGGGCCTGCCGTTCGAGGCGGCGTTCAAGATCGAAAACGATGCCCAGCGCGTCATCCGCAAAACCGAGGACGCGCGCGAGGGCCCTCGCGCATTCATCGAAAAGCGCAAGCCCGAATTACAAGGGACGCTGACCGCCGCTATCCGCAACGTGCTCTGGAAGGCCGCCGGGCTCACCGTGATGCCGAGCGTGGACCCGTGCGTGCCGAGGTTAAGATTCCCGCGTTAAACTTCCTCCTACCGCAAAGCGCGGAAAACTCGGTACATCCCTCCACTTAGTGCCGCCCACAGGGTTACCGATACGACGCAGCAGGTCCAGGCGGGCGCTTCCCCCAGCCATTCGAGACAACTCTCAGGCATGAACGACAGCGCCGCAACCCATGCGCTGATAGTCAGGGCAAACCCGGCAGTGATGCCGGCCAGGCGTGTTTTCTCTTCCGGGTCGGCGCAAACCGAGCTCCAGTTGGCCGACGCGACTTGTGGAAATTCGCGGCAGCGGTAGCCTTCGCATGGCTCATCAGCGGCTTTTTCCCGCTGATGGCGACCAATCAACAGGTACGCTATCGCGCTGAAAAGTGCCCATATAGCAGTGACAACCGGGCCGTAAATCCATGCTGAGTATGGAGCGAGATATTCGAGCCTCGCCTCTGCGAAGGCGACGGCAAATGTCCAACAGATTACGGTCGCGGCCAGGCCCGCGGCCAGTGCAGACGTCCTGTCGCGCTCGCGCTGCGACGTGACGCGGGTGGGTAGCATGTCGCTGTACTTAGCACCCGCGCCGTCCTGATCAAAACGCAGGTTAGATTCAATTCTTTTTGGAGCTGACGGGCTGGACCAGTTGACCCTCGTACGCGGTTTGCCCCATTCCGAGCGCGACAGTCTCGTCGCCGTTGAGACCGTGTATGATTTCGCAGTTGTTGCCGTCGTCGAATCCCAGCGTTACCTTGGCCAAATGGATGCGGTTGTCGTGCACTACCGGCACAAACGTATCGCTATTGTCGAAGATCAGGGCCTGGTCGGGAACTCTAGGCGACTCCTTGCTGCCGTGAATCGTAATTTTGACGGTCGCGTACATGCCTGGGTAAAGGGCCAAATCATCGTTGGGCAGATCGACTTCTATCTGCATCGTGCGGGTGTTTTGATCCAGTGCCTCAGGATGCCGCGTCACCGTGCCGCGGAAATCACGATCGGGATATTCGCTAACGGTGACGCCGGCGCTGTCGCCATCGCGCACGAACGGCGAGAATGGCTGCGGCAGGAAAACGTAGACCCGTAGAGGCTCAAGTGTCGCCATTTCAAAGATCGCCGGACTTGAAGTGTTGGAGGCGCTGGCGTTGCCCACCAGCGCCCCGGGATTGAGATTGCGCACCGTGATCATGCCGTCGTACGGAGCGAGCACGCGTTCATACTGCTGGGTGGCCACGTACGAGCGCCAGGTTGCGTAGGTTTCCAGCATTTGCGCGTGGCTCTCATCGGCCGTCTGTTGCGGTATGACCGCCGCCTTGACCAGCGCTTGATTGCGGCGATCGGTAATCCCGGCAATGTCATATGTGGCTTTTGCATTGCGCGTTTGCTGATCGGTTTCCGGCGACTCGATGGTTGCCACCAGCTGACCGGCGCGCACGCGCGAACCCTTGTCCACCAGCATGGTTTTTATGTAGCCGTCGATCTTGGCGTAGATCGGAGTCTCGTAATATCCGTGGATCTCGCCGGGCAGCCCTATCTCCCTGGTCGCTGGAAGCCGGGTGAGCTGCGTCACCAACACCGGCGATCCGCGGCTTGCCTGTCGTACCATGACTTCCCGTTGACTGCGAATTGCTTCGCTGCGGGCGATTACGACTCCGAATGCCGCAACCAGCACCACGGCTGCAAGTCCGATCCACAGCGCGTGAAACGTCCACCTGGTCCGAGGATGATCATTTGCTTCGTTCACGGCGTCACCAAATGCGGCTGCGATTCGCTCGCGCCACGATCATAACTGCGCCTCTTTAGCTGCCTCGGTCTGTTCCAAAACCCGCCGGATGCTCACGTCACGCTGTAGCTTGCTGACCCGGGCTGCACCGAACAACGAGTAAACAATCGGAATGACCAGCAAGGTCATGAAGGTAGCTGCTATCAGTCCGCCGATGACCGCACGACCCAAGGGAGCGTTTTGTGAACCGCCGGCGCCGAGAGCGAGCGACATCGGCAGCATTCCAAAAATCATGGCGAGGGCGGTCATTAGGACCGGGCGCAGCCGTGTTGCTCCCGCTTCGATAGCCGCCTCTAACGCAGTCGAACCCTCTCTCTCTATGTGCTCGTTGGCAAAAGTAATCAGCAGGTTGCCGTTCGTGGTGGCGACCCCAACCGCCATGATTGCTCCCATCAAGGATTCGACATTGAGCGTGGTATGAGTAATTACCAGCATCCAGAGCACTCCTGCCAGAGCGCCTGGCAGGGCCATCATGATCAGCAGTGGGTCGAGCCAGGATTGGTAATTTATCGCCATCAATAAATAAACCAGGACAATCGCCAGGATCAGACCCTCGCCCATGTCGCCAAAGGCCTCGTGCATCGCCTGACTTTGCCCCTTTATCGTGATTACCGTTCCGGGCGGAATCTTCCTCATACGCGATATAAAG
>DASXMQ010000175.1:0-21276 GCA_036495625.1 Binataceae bacterium (SeqCode)
CCGAGCCGATAGACGTTGGGATAGACGACGCAGATCCGGATGTCGCCGCCGCGACGGCGCTCGAAGAGCACTTTTTCGCCGGCGATACGTTCGAGCGCGCGCTTTCTAAGGAACATCGATAGGGCCCTGCGGCCCCATAGAGTTAACGCTTACGGGGCGTCCGGCTCAAGTGGGCACTTTGGCGGACACTAGGGAACGATCCGTTCAGGATTGCAGTAAAGGTTGAAGGTGCCGCCGCGCAGGAATCCGACCAGCGTGATGCCAGCCTCTTGCGCCAATTCCACCGCGAGCGAGGACGGCGCCGAGACCGCCGCCAGAATCGGAACGCCGGCGGCTGCCGCCTTCTGCACGATCTCGAAGCTTAGCCGCCCGCTCACTGCCATCAGCGCCGCCCCAAGCGGCAGCATCCCGTTCATCAGCGCGTAGCCGACAACCTTATCGACCGCATTGTGGCGGCCGACGTCCTCGCGCAGAGCCGCGAGCCTCACTTTCGTAACCGACGCCGCCGCGCGGCCGTTCTTGCGCGCGCCGTTGGCCCGCGCAGGCGAAGGGGACGGCGCAAAGAGCGCCGCGGCGTGCAATCCGCCGGTCGCGGCAAAGACCTCCTGCGCGCGGCGCATCATCGGCGCGAGTTCGAGGATCGCGCCGGCCGCGACGGTCATCCGCGAGTCGATCAGCGCGACGCGGCGCTGAATCGCCTCGATACTGGTTTTGCCGCATACGCCGCAGCTCGACGAGATCGTGAAGTTGCGCTTAAGACGCTCGCGCAGGTTCGCCGCCGGGACATTGAGGATAACGTCCACCGCGTTGGGATCGGGCGCGCCCCGGGGACCGCGCACGCGGCGAATCTCGCCCAGGTCGGCGGACGCTTCAATAAAGCCTTCGGCCAGCAGAAAGCCGGCAACCAGTTCCTCGTCATGGCCCGGCGTGCGCATCGTGAGCGTGAAGCGCCGCCCCGCCAACCGGATTTCGAGCGGCTCTTCGATCGCGAGCCGCTCGTCCACGACGGCGAAACTCCCGTCGCGAAACTTGCGCGCCGGATGACGGCGGATGCCGGCCGGCGCATCCGCGCGCTCGGCGCCCTGCGCTACCCGGTTTGGTTCGCGAGACATTTGCCAGCCGGCGCGCCCGGCTATCCGGCCGTCTTGGCGGAGGCCTGGTTTTCGAGCATGCGCACCGCGTCGCGCGCGATCTCGCTTAGACCCTCGCCGCCGCGGCTTGCGAGATGTGCGACGATTTCGCGGCGCATCCGCGGATCCCAGAAGCTCCGCAGATGCTGCGCGGTCGCAGTCACCGCCTCATTGCGGTCGGGATCGGACGTCTTGAAGAAATCCGCGATCTGATTGGCCATCGTGACCAGGTGGTGAAGATCCATCGCGGCGCGTCCCTCAAATCGCCCGGCTGCGAGCCGGCGTCAGCGTCCCGCCGCCGCCGGATGCGCGTCGGCGCCCTGTGTCGCCGTGCGCCGCGCGCCCGGCTCGGCGGCCGGCAGCACCTGCACGGCGGTCACCTTGTATTCAGGGCAATTTGTCGCCCAGTCGGAGTTTTCCGTGGTGACGATATTGGTGCCGGCGGCCTGGTAATGAAAGGTCGTATAGACGACGCCAGGCGGCACGCGTTCGGTGATCTGAGCGCGGAGCGTGGTCTCGCCCGCGCGGCTACTGACTCTGACCCACGCGCCGTCGCGGATACCGCGCTCCTCGGCGTCGTGCGGATGGATTTCGATCAGGTCCTCGTGATACCACGCGACGTTGGCAGTGCGGCGGGTCTGCGTGCCCACGTTGTACTTGGAGAGGATGCGCCCGGTGGTGAGGATCAGCGGGAATCGTGGCCCGACCTTCTCGTCGGTCGGGATGTACTCGGTGATGACGAAGCGGCCTTTGCCGCGGACGAACTGCCCGACGTGCATCACCGGCGTCCCTTCCGGCGCCTTGTCGTTGCACGGCCACTGCACGGAACCCAGGCGATCGAGCTTTTCGTAGCTGACGCCGGAGAAGGTGGGCGTGAGGCGCGCGATCTCGTCCATGATTTCCGACGGATGAGCGTAGTGCATCGGGTAGCCGAACGCGGCCGATAGCTCGCAGGTGATTTCCCCGTCGGTCTTGCCGGCAAGCGGCGGCACCACCTTGCGCACGCGCGAGACGCGCCGCTCGGAATTGGTGAAGGTCCCGTCCTTTTCGAGGAACGACGAGCCGGGCAGGAAAACGTGCGCGTACTTCGCGGTCTCGTTGAAGAAGATGTCCTGCACGATCACGCAATCCATCGCGCCGAGCGCCGCGGTCACGTGATGCGTGTTGGGGTCGGATTGCGCGATGTCCTCGCCCTGCACGTAGAGCCCGCGAAAGCTGCCATCGAGCGCCGCGTCGAACATGTTAGGGATGCGCAGGCCCGGCTCCGGATCGAGCCTGACGCCCCAGGCGGTCTCGAAGCTTGCCCGCATCGCGCCATCCGAGATGTGGCGATAGCCCGTCAGTTCGTGCGGGAACGATCCCATGTCGCACGAGCCCTGCACGTTGTTCTGCCCGCGCAGCGGATTGACGCCGACGCCCGCGCGCCCGAGATTCCCGGTCGCCATCGCCAGGTTCGCCATCCCCAGCACCATCGTGCTGCCCTGGCTATGCTCGGTCACCCCGAGGCCATAGTAGATTACCGCGTTGCCGCCGGTCGCGTAGAGGCGCGCGGCCGCGCGAATTTTTTCCGCCGGCACGCCGGTAACCTTGGCCGCCGTCGCGGGCGAATTGCGCTCCTCGAGAATGAACTTCTTCCACAATTCGTACGCGGGCTCTTCGCAGCGCTCGCGCACGAAATCTTCCTCCGCCAGCCCCTCGCTCAGCGCCACGTGCGCGAACGCATTGATCAGCGCAACGTTGGTGCCCGGCAGGAGCGGCAGATGATACGCCGCCTGGATATGCGGCGTGCGCACGAGATCGATCGTGCGCGGGTCGGCGACGATCAGCTTCGCGCCCTGGCGCAGCCGCCGCTTCATCAGCGAGGCGAACACCGGATGGCCGTCGGTCGGGTTGCAGCCGATGACCAGGATAACGTCGGCCTTGAGCACCGAGTCGAAATCCTGGGTGCCGGCCGAGGTTCCGAGCGTGGTCTTGAGGCCGTAGCCTGTGGGCGAATGGCATACGCGCGCGCAGGTATCGACGTTGTTGTTGCCGAAGGCCGCGCGCACCATCTTCTGCACCAAATATGTCTCCTCGTTGGTGCAGCGCGAAGAGGTGATACCGCCGATCGAGCCGGGGCCGTACTTCGCCTGGATTTCCTTGAGCCGCCGCGCCGCGTAGCCGATCGCTTCGTCCCACGAAACGGCGCGCCACGCGTCGCTGGTCTTCTCGCGCACCATCGGCGTCAGCACGCGGTCCGGATGCGTCGCGTAGCCCCACGCGAAGCGACCCTTGACGCACGAATGGCCATGATTCGGCATCCCGTCTTTGTTCGGCAGCATCCGCACGACCTGGTCGCCCTTCACCTCGGCCTTGAACGAGCACCCGACGCCGCAATAGCCGCAGGTGGTGGTGACGGCGCGCTCGGCCACGCCCTTCTCCAGCATCGACTTCTCGACCAGCGCATCGGTCGGGCAGGCCTGCACGCAAGCCCCGCAGGACACGCACTCGGATTCGAAGAATGGCTGATGCTGGCTCGGCGAGACCACGGAATCGAAGCCGCGCCCCTCGATCGTCAGCGCGAAGGTGCCCTGAACCTCCTCGCACGCGCGCACGCATCGCGAGCACACGATGCATCGCGCGGGATCGAACGTGAAATACGGATTGGAGGAGTCGCGCTCGGCGTCGAGATGATTCCTGCCCTCGAAACCGTAGCGGACTTCGCCCAGCCCTACCGCGTCCGCCATCGCATGCAACTCGCAGTTGCCGTTACCCGCGCATGACGCGCGGTCGCCGGGATGGTCCGACATGTAAAGTTCCATCACGCCGCGCCGCAGCCGCTCGAGCATCTCGGACTTCGTCCGCACTTTCATCCCGGATTCGACCGGCGTCGTGCACGAAGCGGGATAGCCGTTGCGTCCCTCGACCTGGATGAGGCAGAGGCGGCAAGAACCAAACGGGTCGAGCGAGTCGGTGGCGCAGAGCCTGGGTATCGCAGCGTCGGCGAGCGCCGCGGCGCGCAGCACCGAAGTGCCCTCGGGCACGCTTACCTCGCGGCCGTCAATTTCGAGCGTGACGAGCCTGGCCGAGGTCTTAGGCGGCGTCCCGTAGTCGCGGTCGGTTTTCGATAGCACGGCTCAGCCTCCTCGCGACGCGGACACGCGCCAGACGCTTGGGCGGTGCGCGTTCGGCATAGGCGATTTCGGCGCACGCGACAAATTCAAGCATTCGATTAAGTTTAGCGCGTTCAGCCCGTCCATGCCACGTCGCTCCGCGAAAGGCCAAAATCCTCTGGAAAATGGCGCAGCGCGCTCAGCACCGGCAACGGCGTCAGGCCGCCGAGCGCGCACAGCGACCCATACGTCAGTGTATCGCATAGATCGCGTAGCAACCCTATCGCCGCCGCGCGGCCACCGGCGCTCGCGAGGCGGTCGAGCACCTCTGCGCCGCGCGTCGATCCGATTCGGCAGGGCGTGCATTTGCCGCACGACTCGATCGCGCAGAACTCGAACGCCCATCGCGCCTGCCGCGCGAGATCGACCGTGTCGTCGAAGACCACGATTCCGCCGTGGCCGACGATCCCCTTCTTCGCGGCGAACGCCTCGTAGTCCATCGGCAAGTCGAGCATGCTCGCGGGAAAGTATGCGCCGAGCGGGCCGCCGACCTGCACCGCACGGAGCGGCCGTCCGCTGAAAGTGCCGCCGCCGTAGTCTTCGACCAAATCGCGCAGGGTGACGCCGAAGGCCTTTTCGACCAGGCCCGGACGCTTGACGTTACCAGCGAGTTGTATCGGCAGCGTGCCGCGCGAGCGGCCTATCCCGAAGTCTTTGTAGAAGGCGCCGCCGCGCTCGAGGATTAGCGGCACGGTGGCGAGCGAGATGACGTTGTTCACGATAGTCGGCTGGCCGAACAGCCCGGCGAGCGCCGGCACCGGCGGCTTGTAGCGCACCATCCCGCGCCTGCCCTCGAGGCTCTCGAGCATCGCGGTCTCCTCGCCGCAGATGTACGCGCCCGCGCCGAGCCGCACTTCGAGATTGAACGTATGCGAGCTGCCAGCGACCTTCTCGCCCAGGTATCCGCGGCGATAGGCCGCGCCGATCGCTTCGTTCAGCGTACGCAGCGCGTATGGATATTCCGAGCGCAGGTAGATGTAGCCCTGATTCGCGCCCGCGCATACGGCGGCGATCGTCATCCCCTCGATCAGCACGTACGGGTCGCCTTCCATGATCATGCGATCGGAGAAGGTGCCGGAGTCGCCCTCATCGGCGTTGCAGACGACGTACTTCTGACGCGCCGCGGCCTGCTGCGTGGTGCGCCACTTGATGCCGGCGGGAAACCCTGCGCCGCCGCGCCCGCGAAGTCCCGACTCCGTGATTTCTTCGACGATCTTTTCGGCCGGCATGGAAAGCGCGCGCGCGAGGCCGCGATAGCCGCCGTGCGCAACGTAGTCGTCGAGCGAGAGCGGATCGACGATTCCAACGCGCGCGAAGGTCAGCCGCTCCTGGCGCTTCAGATACGGGATCTCTTCCGTCGGGCCGAGGCTCAAGCGATGCTCGCCGCCGGTCAGAAAACCCGAATCGAAAAGCGCCGGAACGTCGGCCGGCGCGACCGGCCCGTAGGCGGTACGGCCGCGGGCGCTCTCGACTTCGACCATCGGCTCGAGCCAGAACATCCCGCGCGAGCCATTGCGCACCAGGCGCAAATCGATCCTGCGCCGCGCCGCTTCGGCCGCTATCACCTCGGCGACCGCGCCCGCGCCGAGCGAGAGCGCCGAGGAGTCGCGCGGAACGTAAACCGTCGCGCTCATCGGCCGCCATCCTTGCGCCCTGCGAGCAACTCGTCGAAACGCGCCGGGCTCACGCGCCCGTGGATTTCGTCGTTGAGCATCATCGCCGGCGAACACCCGCAATTCCCAAGGCAATAGACGGGCTCCAACGTAAAAGCCCCGTCGCGCGTGGTCTCGCCAAATCCGACTCCAAGGCGCGCGCGCACGTGCTCGGCCAGCGCCACCGCTCCCATTGCCTGGCACGACTCGGCGCGGCAGAGACGAATCACGTTGCGGCCGGGCGGCGCGGAGCGAAAATCATGATAGAAGGTGACGACGCCGTGGACCTCGGCGCGCGAGAGGTTGAGCGCGTGCGCGATTATCGGCACGCTCTCGCGCGGGATGTAGCCGAAGCGATCCTGAACTTCGTGCAGGACCAGCATCAGCGCGCCCGGTCGCTCCTTGAGCTCGGCGGCAATCGCTTCTACGGCCGCCCGGTCGAAGCCGTTTTTGTTCTCGTCCATAGCCAGTCGCGCACCGTCCGCGTTAAGGTTCCGACAGCGGCGGCGCATCCGTCAAGAGTCCGCCGCTAGCGGGATTATCAGCGGGAGGACACTCTGCCGCGATTGAGGACACTCTGCCGCGATTGCCGTCCCGGATGCTATGATCGCCCGGAAGGGGGAGCCGGAGACAAGCCCGGAGACAAAACCATGATCCGCGAGTTCAAGTTCGAGGACGAGATGAGTACGACTCTCGCATGCGTGCCGATGACGGTGCGGCGCAAGCTCGACCGGGTCGGAGTCAAGGTCGGGCTCGAGCAATGGAAGGCGCTCGGGCGCGGCGAGCGGTTGGCCATTTGCCATCTGCCGGTCGAGCGCCACGACGAACGCGAGGCGTTCAGACTGTTCATCAACGAAGCCGTGCGCCGAGTCTGCGGCGCAGAGCCGCGCGCGCTCGCCGAGGCGCAGCGGGCAATCGCCGATCCGCCGGCCAGACTCCCGGCGCCGCTCGCCGAGCGCGCTCGCGCGGCGGGCGTGGCACTGGACCAGGCGGCCTGGGAACGGCTCGACGCCGATGAGCGCTACGCGCTAATCAAGCTCGGCGGCGGCGCGGAGGTAAGCCACAATCTCGCCGCCGCACTCGCCGAATTCGTCCAGCGTTAGAGTTACCTCGGCGGCGCTTCCCGACACCGTTCATTTGCGCACGAAATGATCGAGGACGGCGCGCCCGGCGCCGAGCCGAAAGCGCGCGCGCAGCGCCGCGCTCACATAGCGCTTGGCCTGGCGCACGGCCTCGAGAAGTTCCATCCCCTGCGCGAGATACGCGGCGATCGCCGCCGACAGCGCGCATCCGAGGCCATGCGCGCCGCCGCCCGGAATTCGCGCGGCGCGCAATTCGACGAATTCGCGGCCGTCATAGAAGAGGTCGGTTGACTCTTCTCGCGATTCCCCTCGCGATTGAGAGAGGACATGCCCGCCCTTGATCAGCACGGCTCGGGTGCCCGCGGCAGTGAGCGCAAGCGCCATCGCGCGAAGCGCCGCCGGGCTCGCGCCGTCCACGCCGGTTAGCGCCTGCGCTTCGGCCAGGTTGGGCGTAACGATTCGCGCAAGCGGGAGCAGCCGCCTGAGCAGCCCGCGCTGTCCCGCCAGGTCGAGGAGCCGCACGCCGGCGCTCGAAATCAGCACCGGATCGACGACCGGCGCAGGAAGATCAAGCCGCGAGATCGAGTCCGCCACGGCCTCTACGATCCCGGCGCTGCCGAGCGCGCCGGTCTTGATCGCGTCGGGCAGGCGCTCGGCCGCGAGCGTTTCGATCTGCGCGGCGATCATCGCGGGCGCAACCAGCGCCACACGATTCACGGTCGAGCTGTTCTGGGCGATCACCGCGGTTATCGCCGAGTAGCCGTACACGCCGAGCGCGGCGAAGGTTTTGAGGTCGGCCTGGAGTCCCGCGCCGCCGCCCGGATCGCTTCCGGCGATCGTCAGTGCCACCGCGTTGCCGGCATCGTTGCGATGGCGCCGACGGCGGCCGGATGAGCGCGCGGTTTTTTTCATCGGCAGAGATCTTCCGCGGCCTTGGCGCTGCGTGCTACGGCTCGACTCGCCTGCCGGCGGCCTCGCGTCGCGGCGCGTGCGCGCGGACAGGGAACGGGAGCGGCGGAAAGCGGGTTAACCGGACGGTAACGATTCTCGTGGCTGCGGCGCGAGCGGGTCATCGTGGCCGCGTTTCCTCGGTCGTTGGATTTTCCGCGCCGCTCGCCGAATGTTGCAAGTATATCACGCGGCGCAACGACATCGTAACGCGTCGCGGCGCGCCGGTTACTGGCTCCAACATGATGGGCATGGTAGTGAAATAAAGGAATGCCGCCGAACCGCAAAGCGCCGCGCGCGTTTTCGCCTTGACCTCAACACGATCATGACCTCGCCACGCCAAGCGGAGTTCCTAAGCCTTCCATTCAAGGCCAAACTCGAATTTCTCTACGGGCTGCCCGCGCGCCAGAAGCGCGACCTTATCCTGTCGGCGCCCGAGGCCGAGCGGCTGGTGCAATCGTTCTCGCCCGAGACGCTCTTCTACACGGTCAAGGAAATCGGCTCCGCCGATTCGGGCGATTTGCTGAGCCTGGCCGTGCCGGAGCAGATCCAGGGGCTATTCGATCTCGATTGCTGGACTCGCGACCGCCCCAACCTCGATCGGATGCGCGAGTGGATCGAGGCGCTCACCGAAAGCGGGCGCAAGCGGATGACCGAGGGCCTGATGGGGCTCGACATGGAGATGATGGCGCTCCTGCTGCGCCAATATTTCCGCGTCCATCGGCTCGACGACCCGCTGACCGCGGCCGACGTGCCGTCCGACCGCTTCGTGCAGTTCGACGAGCACTACATCATCGAGTTCCAGCGCCACGACGCGATTCTGCAGCCGCTGGTCGATTTTCTCGAGGAGGTATTCGAGCGCGACTACACGTACTTCACCGCGCTGATGGAGGAGATCTACTGGAGCGTCGAGGCGGAGCTCGAAGAGGAGGCCTACCAGTTCCGCCGCGCGCGGCTGAACGATCGCGGTTTTCCAGATTTCTTCGAGGCGCAAGACGTCTTCGCCTACGTCAGTCCGCACGACTTCCTGAAAATCCGCGCGGCCTATGGCGCGCCGACGCGCGCCGACCTCTTGCGCGACGACGAACTGGTGCCGCACGGTATGGCGCCGGTGCCGGCCGACACCGACCTCTCCCTGTTCAACACGGCGCTGACGGCCGGGTTCGCGGGGCAGGGCCAGCGCCAATTGCGCAGCGAGATGGCGCTGGTTACCAACCAGGTGCTGGTAGCGAGTGCGGTTGACTTCGGCGACGTCGAAGCGGTCCGCGTTGCGGTCGAGATGACTCATCACTATCTCAATGTGGGGCTCGAGTATCTGGCCGCCGGCGAGCTGAACAACGCGATCGAACATCTGCGCGATACTCATCTGAAGCTCCTGTTCCGGCTCGGTGTGAGCTTGACGATCGATCTGCGCAAGCGCGCCGAGCAGATCGTCGCAGCGCTCGGCCTGAACGCTGCGCGCGGGCGCGACATCGCCTACCTCGATTCGCCCTACCGCGAGGCGCTCGGCGGTTTTCTCGAGCGCCGCCCGCGGTTCTTCGCCGGCCTCGACGGCACGGGCTCGGTTGCGATGCGCGATTTCGCGGCGATGCGCGATCTGCACCTGGCGCACGCGGCGCTCGACGAGATCGAAGCGATGCGCGAGCTGTTCGGAAAACTGTTGGCAATCAATATCGCGGCGCCCGCCTTTCGCGCCGAGACCGCGGGGCGCGAGATCCGGCTGGGCCAAATCCTGATCACCGCCTTCGCGCGCGCCGCGCTCGAGCGCAAGCCGGAACAGCGGCTCACCCCCTCGCCGATCGAGACGAGCCGGCTCGGCGAACTTTACATGGCAATAATGACTGGCGGGGGACGGCCGGCAAGGCTTGCCGAGGGCTTCCACCGGATGGTCGATGCGGCGCTGGCGGCGCGGATGGACGAGGCCGCGTGCGCGCGTTCGGCCCGCTTCGTCGCCTCGTGCCTGAGCGTGCTTGAAGAGGACCTCGCCGAACTCGACCCGCGGGCGATCGATCCGCGCTTTTTACGGAGCCTGCTGATTCGCCGGGGATGATTCGGCGCCGGGCTCCCGACGCGGCGAACCGAACAAACGCTCTAGGGTGCGCCGTGCTCGGCGCCCTGGCGTTCGACCGTGATGACGCGCGACTGCTGTCCGCGCATCACGCTGAAGCTCACATAAGGATCCCTGAATCCGACCAGCGCCATCACGAAGTCCGAGGTCGTGCGCACGGGATGCTTGTCCACTGCGGTGACGATATCGCCGCACATCAGCCCTGCGCGCGCGGCCGGTCCCGAGACGTCGGCCACCAGTACGCCGCTTTGCGGCGCCACCGCGAAGTGCCTGGCCAGTGCAGGGTCCAGGTCCTGCACCACGATGTCTTGCGCGGAGATAGTTGCCGGCAGACCCTTGCTCGCGGGCGCGTCGTGCGGCGGCGTGGCGGCGTCTTGAAAGAGGCCGCGGTTGACGAAGATCGGCGCTCCCATCCCCATCGCCAGCGCGATCGCGTCGCTCGGGCGGCTATCAAGGCGCACGCTGGCGCGGTCGAGATAGATATCGGCGTAGTAGATTTGATTGTGGACGCTGGTGATCACCACGCGGTCGACGCGCTGGCCCGTCTGTTCGATCAGGCCGCGCAGCAGATCGTGGGTCAGCGGGCGATCGGGCTTGATCCCGTGCATCTCGAGCATGATCGTGCGCGCTTCTTCGTCGCCGATCAGGATCTGCAGCGAGCGGCGATGCGCCGAATCTTCAAGCACGACGTAATGCGCGCCGCTATCGTTGTCGAGCCCGACGTTGGCCACCTCGACCCGCACCTGGCCGGCCGAAGGACCTTCGTCATCGCCGCGCCGCGAGCACCCGGGCAACGATGCCAGCATTGCGGCCATCGCGGCCACCGCGAGCAACGCTCCGTGGCGATGCCACATGCGCCCAAGGCACATGCGCCATACGTTAGCCCGCTTCACGGCGCTATCCAACCCGGGAGAGCCGACGCCGGCCTCACGCCCGGCCCGCTGCGGCGGGCGACCCGCGAAACCCGCGCGCGACCAGATACAGTTCCGAAGAGCCTGGGCGGCTCGCGCGCGTGCGCGTCCGCTCGACCTGGGCAAAGGCCCGCGCGAAAGCCTCGACCACCTGGCCCAGATCCGCGCCCATGAAGACTTTGACGATCATCGCGCCGCCCGGACGCAGCAGCGTCTCCGCGCATTCGAGCGCCGCCTGTGCGAGCTCGAGCATCCGCGCCTGGTCGCGCTCGGCGACGCCGCTAAGCTTCGGCGCCAGATCGCTGGTAATGAGGTCGGCAGGCGCGCCCAACGCCTTCGCCACCGCTGCGAAGCTCGCCGGATAGCGGATATCGCCAACCAGCGTCATCACGTTGGCCGCGCCCGCCGGGCACACGGCCAGATCGACACCCACCACCCTGCCCTGCGGCCCGACGGCCGCGGCCAGCATGCTCAGCCATCCGCCGGGCGCGCATCCGAGGTCCACCACGCGCGCACCGGGACGCACGAGGCGAAAGCGTGCGAGCAGTTCCTCGATCTTGAACGCCGCGCGTGACGGCAGTCCGCGATCGCGCGCCTTGCGATAGAAGGCGTCGTGTGGCTCGTACTTCGCCATCCGCTGCAAGCTTAGCAGAGATGGCGCCGGGCCGTGCGAAAGCGCGGACGCGTTGGACTCGCAGCATTTCGCGGGTGGCTTGCGCTGGCGGCGCTCCGGAATGCGCGGCAAATCGCGCAGCGCCTCATCGGATGATGTAAAGTAACTCGAACCGATGCTTAACCTTGACGATCTCAATTCCGCCCAGCGCGGGGCCGTGCTGGCGGCCGACGGGCCTATTCTCATCCTGGCCGGTGCGGGCTCGGGCAAAACCCGCGTCCTGACCTATCGCATCGCCTACCTGCTCGCCGAACGCGCGGCCGCGCCCGAGCGGATGCTGGCCGTGACGTTCACCAACAAGGCGGCAGGCGAGATGCGCGAGCGGATCGGGGCGCTGGTGGGCGGGACTTCGCGCTGGCCCTGGGTCAGCACGTTTCATTCGGCCTGCGCGCGCATTCTGCGCCAAGAGGCCGGAGCGCTCGGCTTTCGGCCCAACTTTTCGATCCTCGACGAGAGTGACGCGATGTCCGCGCTGCGCCGCGTAATCGAGGAGGCGGCGCTCGCCGGATCGCCCAGTCCCGAGATGGCGCGGGCGCGAATCGAGCAGTTGAAAAACGACGCAGTCAGCCCCGCCGTCTTTGCCCAAAGCGCCGGCGGCGACGGCCGCGACGCCGCTATCGCCGCGATCTATCGCCTTTACCGCGAACGTCTGCGCGCGATGAACGCGATGGACTTCAGCGACCTGCTGCTCAACGTGCATGAAATCTTCGAGCGCGATCCCGCGGTGCTGCTCAGATGGCAATCGCGCGCGGAGTATTTGCTGGTGGACGAATACCAGGACACCAACCGCGTGCAGTACCTGCTGGTGCGCGCGCTCGCGGCGCGCACTTCGAACCTGTGCGTGGTCGGCGACGAAGATCAGTCCATCTATCGATGGCGCGGCGCGGACATCCGCAACATCCTGGATTTCGAGCGCGACTTTCCCCAGGCGTGCATCTTCAAGCTCGAACAGAACTACCGCTCGACCAAGACCATCCTGGCCGCCGCCGACACGGTCATCCGCAACAATCGCGAGCGCAAGGAAAAGCGCTTGTGGACCGAGAACGCCGCGGGCGAGCCGGTCACCTATTTCACCGGAGTCACCGAACGCGACGAAGCCGACTTCATCGCGCGCGAAATCGGACGGCTCACCGCCGAGGACGGCGCCGACCCCGCCGAGATCGTGGTGTTCTACCGGGTCAACGCGCAGGCGCGCGTGCTTGAAGAGGCGCTGGTGCGCCGGCGCATTCCTTACTATGTCGTCGGCGGACTGCGCTTTTATGAGCATCGCGAGGTCAAGGACCTGCTCGCCTACCTCCGCGTGCTGGCGAATCCGGCCGATACGGTAAGCGTCGAGCGGATGGTGGGCGCGCCGACGCGCGGCGTGGGCGCCAAGACGCTCGAGGTTGCGGCGCAAATCGCCGCCGAAGAGCGCGTCACGGCGTTCGAGGCGCTCGGGCGCCTTGAGACCAACTCGCGGGTAGCGCTGCGCTCGGCCAAGCAGGCGGGCGAACTCTACGCGTGGATGCGCGACCTCGCCGATCGCGCGTCGGCGGCCAAGGTGCGCGCGATCCTGGACGAAGTGATCGAACGGGCAGGCTTCCTCGCCTATCTCGACGCGATGCCCGACGGCGCCGCGCGCCGCCAGAACGTGGCCGAGATGCTTTCGGCGGCCGACGCCTTCGACGCCGAAGGAGAAAACGGCGGGCTCGCCGATTTCCTCGAGCGCGTCGCCCTGGTCAGCGATGCGGATCAGATCGCGGGCCGCGGCGGGCGCGCCGCGCTGATGACGCTCCACACTTCCAAGGGCCTCGAGTACCCGGTGGTGTTCATCGCGGGGATGGAGGAAGGGCTCTTTCCGCATTTTCGCTCGGGCGACGACGGACGCGAAATCGAAGAGGAGCGGCGGCTGTGCTACGTCGGGATGACGCGGGCGCGGCGGATGCTGTATCTCACCAACACGCTGACGCGCGAGCTCTACGGCCAGCGCAACGAATCACGGCCTTCGCGCTTTCTCGGCGAGATCGATCCGGCGCTGATCAATCGCATCGCGCCGCAGAAGCCGGGCTCGCCGCTCAGGCCCCCGGGCCGCGGCACCTACGTCGATTACAGCACGAGCCAGATTTCCGAAGACGGCGACGCCGGCGACGGCGACGAACTGGGAATCGGCGCGCACGTCGTACATCAGACTTTCGGCCGCGGCGTGGTGCGCCGGCGCGAGGGGCGCGGCGAGGGCGCCAAGGCGTGGGTGCATTTCGAGCACGGCGGGGTGAAACTGCTGGTGTTGAAATTCGCCAATTTGAGGCCCGTTGCCGAGTGACAGACATTGCCCTATCATTTTTGCGTGTTCAGGGATGAGGCGGACGGGGTGCGCCGCAGGGGGCGAGGCGTAGCAATGCATCGCAGGAGAGCGCGGTTGAGTTCGCGGATTGGCGCCGGATGCGTCGCGGCGCTGGTGTCGGCGGTGGTGGCGATCTTTGCGGCGCCCCGTTTTGCGCATAGCTGGAGCGAAAACGATTTCGAGACCCGTCCGCTGATCGGCTATCCGGTTCCCGGCGCGCGCAACGATATTATCGGCTCGCTGCAAACCTACACGATTCGCACGGGCGACACCCTGCTCGACGTCGCGCGCTGGTACGGCCTTAGCCCGACTGAAGTCTCCAACGCCAACAATCACATGGATTGGTGGTCGCCGCCGGTCGGCAAACTGATCGTTGTCCCCACTGAGCACATCCTGCCCAACGCGCCACACTCCGGGATCGTGATGAACATCCCGGAAATGCGCCTTTACTACTTTTACCCGACGGCCGTCGCTGGCCGGCGGCACAAAACCGGCAAGGGGCGGTTCACGCACGCCGCCTATGCCGAGCCGAGCCATCCCAAAACTCGTGCCGGCAAGCAGCATGCCGCCGGCGGCATGCATCCCACGGTTATCTACACTTTCCCGGTCGGCCTCGGCCGCTACGATTGGCGCACGCCGACCGGAGTCTGGACGATTCGGGACAAGACTCACAATCCGACCTGGGTCGTGCCCGACGACATCTATCAAGAACATCTCGAGCGCGATGGCGAGGCCGAGCACAGGATCGAAGGCGGAGACCCCGACAATCCGCTCGGTCACTACAGGCTGGCGCTGACGCTGCCGATGTACGCTTTGCACGGAACCAATGTGCCGTGGGGCGTCGGGATGGAAGTCAGCCACGGATGCGTGCGGCTGTATCCCGAGGATATCGAGCGCCTCTACAATCGCACGAGCGTCGGCACGCCCGGGCGTTTCGTTTATCAGCCGGTCAAGTACGGATGGCGCAACGGCTGGCTCTACGTCGAGGTCCATGAAGACCTCTACGGCGTCTATCCCGGACTGTGGCGCTACGCGCTCCAGCTGGCGCAGAGCCAGGGACTGCTTGCCCATATCGAAACCGTGAAGCTTGAGAAGGCGGTCGAGGAAAAGACCGGCGTACCCACCTACATCATGCCGGGACCCGATCCTGCGGAAGCGCTCCCGCCGACCACCGAAACCGCAAGCACCACGCCGCTGCCTCCGCCGGGCAGCGCCGCCTCCGCACCCGACGCGGACAGCGGCGCCGGTGGCACAGGCGCGAGCGGCGGCACCCACGCCAGCCCGGATGCCGAAGCGGACACGGATACTGACAGCGAAGGCGACAGCACCACGCACGAGGCCGCACCGGCAATCCCGGCAGTCCCGGCAGCGCCGCGGGTAAACGAGATCAGGACCGCGCCGATGCCTGGGGCGGTCGACACTGAAAGCGACAACAGCGAGGGCAATACGAACGCTTCGGGCGCAACCGACGAAGGTGAAGCGCCCAACACCGCCGCGAGCGCACCCGCCGCGGCCCCGGGCGCCGCCGCCGGCACTGGCAATAGCGGCAACTCCAACGCGCCGAGCGATGGAGACGACTCCCAGTGGCAGCGGATGCCCTCGGGCGCACTGCCAGTCGAATAGTCAGTCGCGGCCCGCGGATTCCGGACCATGCTCGCAGCGAATTGACGTTCGGCCGCACCACCTTGCCGCGCTTTGAAGCGATCCTTTATACTCCGCACGAACTGTGATGCGACAAATCCCTTTTCATCGCCCCTCGATCGGTCCCGCGGAGGAGCGTGAGGTGCTCGACAGCCTGCGCTCGGGATGGATCACCACCGGCCCCAAGGCCAAACGCTTCGAGAAAGAGTTCGCCGCCTACGTCGGTGCGCGCCACGCGCTGGCGGTCGCGCATTGCACGGGCGCGCTGCATCTGGCGCTGTTCGCACTCGGCGTCGGTCCGGGCGACGAAGTTATCACCACGCCGTTCACGTTCACGGCCACGGCCGAGGTGATCGGCTACCTCGGCGCGCGGCCGGTCTTCGTCGATGTCGATCCCGGCACCTTCAACCTCAACCCCGCAAGAGTCGAGGAAGCGCTCGAGAGCGGGCAGCATCGCCGCGTGCGCGCGATTTTGCCGGTGCACTTTGCCGGCCACGCCTGCGACATGGACCACCTGCTCGCGATCGCGCGCAGCCACGACCTCAAAATCGTCGAGGACGCGGCGCACGCGGTCGGCTCGGCGCGCCATCTCGAGGGCCGCGGCATGACGCGGATCGGGACGATCGGCGACCTGTCCTGCTTCAGCTTTTACGCGACCAAGAACATCACCAGCGCCGAGGGCGGGATGGTGACCACCGAGGACGACGCGCTCGCCGAGCGGATCGCGGTCGCGAGCCTGCACGGGATGAATCGGGACGCCTGGAAGCGCTACGATCGCAGCGGTTCGTGGTTCTACGAGATTCACGACGTCGGCTTCAAGTACAACCTCTCCGACGTCCACGCGGCGATCGGCGTGGCTCAGCTCGCGCGTGCCGACGAATTCATGCGCCGGCGCATCGCGATCGCGCGCGCCTACAACCACGCGCTGCGCGTGGAGCCCGCGCTCCAGGTCCCGTGCGAGGAGCCCGGCATCGAGCACGCATGGCATCTGTACGTCCTGCGCCTGCGTCCCGAGCAGCTCCGGATCGGGCGCGCGCAGATGGTCGAGCTTCTTCGCGAACGCGGCGTCGGAACCTCGGTGCACTGCATCCCGCTCAACACGATGCACTTCTATCAGCAGCGCTATGGCTACCGCACCGGCGATTTCCCGGTTGCCGAAGACGTGTACAGCCGATGCCTGTCGCTGCCGATCTATCCTGCGATGAGCGACGAGGACGTGGCCTACGTGATCGAGAACGTGCTCGCGCTGGTGCGCGAAAACCGCCGCTGAGGCCGCGCGGCGGGCCGCCTTCCGCGCGCACGGCGAATCCTTTAGAATTCCGGGCTGCGGGAGTTCCCCGCGGGAGGAGCGCGACGTGCGAATACTGGTGACGGGCGGCGCGGGGTTCCTGGGATCGCATCTGTGCGAGCGGCTGCTTCGCGAGGGGCACGACGTCATCTGTCTTGATAACTACTTCAGCGGCAAGCGCGACAACATCCAGCACTTGAAGGCCCATCCCGCCTTCGAGTTCATCCGCCACGACATCGTCGAGCCGATCCTGCTCGAAGTCGATCGCATCTTCCATCTCGCTTGCCCCGCTTCGCCGGTGCACTACCAGTACAACCCGGTCAAAACCATCAAGACCAGCGTGATGGGCACGATCAACATGCTGGGACTGGCCAAGCGCGTGCGCGCGCGAATCCTGCTGACCTCGACCAGCGAAGTTTACGGCGATCCCGAGCAGCATCCGCAGACCGAGAGCTACTGGGGCCACGTCAATCCGATCGGCGTGCGTTCCTGCTACGACGAGGGCAAGCGGGTGGCCGAGTGCCTCATGATGGATTACCACCGCCAGAACAGCGTGGACATCCGCATCGTGCGCATCTTCAATACTTACGGGCCGCGGATGGCGATCAATGACGGGCGGGTGGTGTCGAACTTTTGCGTCGCGGCGCTGCGCGGCGAGGAACTGCCGATTTACGGCGACGGCAAGCAGACCCGGTCGTTCGCCTACGTCGACGATATCATCGACGCGCTGGTGCGGATGATGAACGCTGAAGGTCTCACCGGGCCGGTCAATATCGGCAATCCCGACGAGTTCACGATCCTGGAACTCGCTTCGCTCGCGGTCGAACTTTCGCGCAGCGGCTCGAAGCTCGCCTACCATCCGGCGCGGCCCGACGACCCCGTGCGCCGCCGTCCGGACATCAGCCTCGCCAAGTCGGCGCTCGGATGGTCGCCGAAAATTCCGCTGCGCCAGGGGCTCGCAATGACTATCGAGCACTTCCGCAAGGAACTCGGCCTCACGTCCGCTTAACGCGCATCGTTCCGGGTCTTCCCGGCCAACGGAGGAGCAACTTGCCAACCGCGCTAATCACCGGAGCATCGAGCGGGCTCGGCGAACAGTTCGCCTATGCGCTGGGCCGGGAGCACTACGACCTCGTGCTGGCGGCGCGGCGCGAGGACCGTCTGGCCGCGGTCGCCGGACGCGCGCGCACGGCGGGCGCCGGGATCGTGCGCGTCGTTCGCGCCGACCTCGCCGTGGCTGAAGGGGCGGCCGCGCTCCACCAGCAGCTCGCCGGCGACGGCGTTCAAATAGATTACCTGGTCAACAACGCCGGCTTCGGCACGAGCGGCAGCTTTCATCTTCTGCCGCTCGAGCGCGAGCTCGAACAGATTCAACTCAACGTAACTTCGCTGGTGGCGATGACCCGGCTGGTTCTGCCGGCGATGGTCGAGCGGCGGCGCGGCACGGTAATCAATGTCGCCTCGACCGCGGCGTTCCAGGCCACCCCTTACATGGCGACTTACGGCGCGACCAAGGCCTTCGTGCTGAGCTTCAGCGAAGCGGTCGCCGCGGAACTGCGCGGCACGGGCGTGACCGTGATGGCCTTCTGTCCGGGGCCGGTGCACACCGAGTTCCAGAAGGTCGCGAACAACGAGCGGATGCACGCTCCGTCGTTCATGTGGACCCAGGCGGATCAGGTCGTCAGCCAGGCGATCGCGGCGGCCGCCAGCGGCCGATCAGTATGCGTGGCGGGCGCGCTCAACAACGTGATGGTTATCGCGAGCAAGTTGGCACCGCGCGCGCTCTCGACCTTTGTCGCCAGCACGATGATGCGCCCGTCGTCCGTGGACAAGACCGACAAGTAAAACCGATCCCCGCGCGCGCCTACTGCTTGAGCAGGCTTCGCGCGATCACCATCCGCTGGATCTGCGACGTGCCCTCGTAGATCTGCAGCAGCTTGGCGTCGCGCATCAGCTTCTGCACCGGATAGTCATTCATGTAACCGTAGCCGCCGAAGATCTGCACGGCGTCGGTGGTGACCTTCATGCAGGCGTCGGCGCTGTAGATCTTGGCGTAACTCGAAATCGCGTTGGGGCTCTCGCCTCGATCGACCAGCCATGCCGCCTTGTACGTCAGCAGGCGCATCGCTTCGACCGCCACCGCCATGTCGGCCATCATGAACTGGATCGCCTGGAAGCTCGCGATCGGCGCGCCGAAGGCCTGGCGCTGCTGCGAGTATTTGACGCACTCGTCGAGCGCGCGCTGCGCGACGCCGGTCGCGATCGCGCCGATTTCCGGGCGGCTGCGGTCGAACGTCGCCATCGCGTACTTGAACCCCTCGCCTTCGCGGCCGACCATCGCGCTCGCCGGAATCCGCACCTCGTCATAGACGATCTCGCCGGTGTCGGCGGCGCGCTGGCCGAGCTTGCCGTGCATCCGCCGCCGCGTGATCCCCGGAAGATCGGCGGGAAAGACGAAACACGAGATACCCTTGTGCCGGAGCTTGCGGTCGGAGGTCGCGAAAGTCACGTACCAATCGGCCATCGAGCCGTTCGAGATGAAATGCTTGGTGCCGTTGAGCACGAAGGAGTCGCCCTCGCGGCGGTAGGTCGTGCTCATCGCGGCGACGTCGGAACCCGCGCCCGGTTCGGTAATCGCGAAGGCGCACAGCGTCAATTCCCTGACCAGGCGGCCGAGGTAGGTGGCTTTCTGCTCCTCGTTGCCGGCGACTACCAGCGGCAGCGACGCCAGTTCGTTGGCGCCGACCGCGTTGGCCATCCCGGAGCATCCGTAGTTCAGCTCCTCGATAATGATGCTCGAGTCGAGGATGCTGAGGCCGGGGCCGCCCTGTTCGCGCGGCACGCCGAGGTTCATCAGGCCGCTCTTGAAAGCCGCCTCGCAGACGTCGCGCGGGAAAATTTCCTTTTCGTCGTACTCGCGCGCGCGCGGAATCATCTCGCGCTCGGCAAACTCGCGCGCGAGACGGCGCAAGTCCTGCTGTTCGTCGGTAAGCTCGAACCCGATCATTATCTGCCCCTCTGCCCGGTTGTGCGCGCCGCCTAAGCGGCTTTCAGCCAATCGCGACCCGTCGGCGGCCTTCCGAATCTTGCGCGAAGCGCGCGCCGAGCGCAAAGCCGCGGACACTCCCCGCGAAACCGGCCGCCAGGGGGATGGCCTTTTAAGCGCGGCTTGTAAAAGGATGCCGGGCCAACTATGACCAGAGAAAACCAAGGAGACACCGATGTCGCTCACATTGATTGCAAGAATCAAAGCCAAGCCGGGATCCGAAAACGATCTCGAGGCCGCCTTTCGCGACATGATCAAGAAAGTCCGCGCCGCCGAGCCGGGCTGCCTGACCTACGTGCTGCACAAGTCGAAGGACGATCCGACTACTTTCGTCTGGTACGAGACCTACACCGACGACGCCGCCTTCGCGACGCATCGCAAGACCGACCACATGAAAGAGATGGGCGCGCGGATCGCGAATCTGCTGGCCGAGAAGCCGCAGATCGAATTGCTGACGGAACTCGACCGCAAGTAGGCGCGGCGCCGGCCGCGCCGGCTTGCGGCGTGGCCGCGCGAGGGCGCGGGCGCAAAGCGCCCGCGCCCTCGCGCGAATGGCCCGCGGCCCGATGCGGCGTCGGTGCCGCACATGACCAGGCGATAGCCGAGCCGTCACGATGCCCCGAACCGTCCTCATGGGCGATCCCGCCTATTTCTCGGTGCTCGGCGGCGCCAATCCGCACACCCGCAACGTGCTGGGCATCAGGAAGTCGGTTGACGCCAGCCGCGCGCGCAAGCAATGGCACGGACTTGCGCGCGCGCTCCTCGCGCACGGCGCCGAGGTATGCGTAATCGAACCCCATCAGGGGCTGAGCGGCCTGGTCTATCCCGCCAACGCGGGCTTCCTGTACCCGCCGGGCGGCGCGCCCGCGGAAGACAGGATTTTCTATCTCGCCAACCTGCTTCCGACGCGCGCCCGCGAGCGCGAGGTCTATCGGCCCTTCCTCGAGTCGATGGGTTATCGATGCGCCGCGATGACGGCGCGCTTCGAGGGCGAGGCCGATTTCTTCCCCGCCGGGAACTTCATGCTGTTCACCCACGGGCGCGTCGAACGCCAGCGCTTCGTTCCGCGCCTGGGGATTCCGCCCTGGCGGCGCGTCTATGGTTTCCGTTCGGATTCAAGCGCTGCGGAGGAACTCGGACGAATCGCGAAAGATCGTCCGATACTCAAGCTCGAGCTGTGTCTGGAGGCGCACTATCACGGCGACACGGTGCTCTGCTCGTTCGGCCCGCGCCGCGAGTGTCTCCTCGCCTATATGGCGGGGATGACGCCGGCGTCGCGCGAGCGTCTGCGCGCCGAGTTTCGCAGCAATCTGATCGAACTCACGGAGTCCGACGCTGCGCTCTACGCGGCCAATTCATTCCAGG
>DASXMQ010000176.1:0-8672 GCA_036495625.1 Binataceae bacterium (SeqCode)
TGTCGGCGGCGAGCCGGTCGTAACGGGGTTGGCCGCTATAGGCGACTCGGTCTGCACGACGAATCCGACGCTCGGTCGCGGCCTGACACTCGCGTTGACGGGTATCGGGGATCTGGTTGATTCAGTTGACCGTCACGGCGACGATCGGCGCGCGCTCGCAATGGCGCTGGATGAACTGGCCGCCGAACATATTCTTCCGTACTACGAGGATCAGGCGGCGATCGACTCCGCGCGCCTGGGAATCCTCAAGCATCGGATCTTCGGCTCTCCGCTCCCGCCCGCGCCGCACACTGTCGCCGACCGCATAACCTTCGAGCAACTGCGCACCGCGGCGCTTTTCGATCCAACTGTTTTCCGGGCGTCATGGCAGGTGATGGGGATGCTCAGCCGGCCCGCCGAGGTGTACGCCGATCCGGAGATCGTCGCGCTTACGCAGGAAGTGCTGCGCCACCATACCAAAGCGCCGATCGTTCAGCCGACTCGCGAACAATTGCTCGCCGCGCTCGAGCCATAGCCCTCCGCCGCCGACGGCCCGTCGGTTTACCAAAGCTGTTGCTAAAGCTGGGCGCCGGGACTGCCCAGCGCATTCTCGGTCAACCCCAAGGTGATGATCTCGTAAGCTTCGTCAACGGAATCGGTTCTGTGAAACAGCTCGACATCAGTCGAGGCGATCGTTCCGTATTTGGCCATCGCGTCGAAGTTCACCACCTCGTTCCAGTACTTCGCCCCGAACAGCACGATCGGCATGCGCTTCTTCATCTTGCGCGTTTGCACCAGCGTAAGCATCTCGAAGAACTCGTCGAGCGTTCCGAAGCCGCCGGGGAACAGCACTACCGCCTTGGCAAGATAGACGAACCAGAACTTGCGCATGAAAAAGTAGTGGAAATGAAAATGCAACTCGCGGCTGACATAGGGATTATCGAACTCGCCGTTGGGGATTGATATCGTCAGGCCGATATTCAGCCCCTTCGCCTCCGAGGCCCCGCGATTAGCCGCCTCCATGATGCCGGGACCGCCGCCGGTGCAGACAACAAACCGGCGCTCATCATGGTCAAGCCTCTTCGACCAGGTCGTCAACCGATGGGACAGCTCGCGTGCGGCCTCGTAATAGATCGAGAGTTCAAGCGCCGTGCGTGCCGCCGTTACACCTTGCCCTGCCGTGTCTGCCTCGGCTAGCGCGGCTTCAGCGGCCTCGCGCGACAACAACCGCGCCGAACCCATGAACACGATGGTGTCCTGGACCTTATAGCGTTTGAACCGCGACAGGGGCTCCAGATATTCGGCAAGGATCCGCAACGCGCGGCCGTCCTTGCTTTCAAGGAACCGCACGTCCTCATAGGCCTTGGTCTGCCGATGGAACTGTTTGCCGCCGTTGGATTTGTCCAAAATTCACCTCCGACAAATGTTGCGTTGGAGGCTCCGACGCTTCCAACGATCGCGTCTGGATTTTATCAAGTTGGCGGCCGGTTATCTTTACGGCCGCTTCGCGCGCAATGCAGGCTTCAGACGAGGTAACCGCGGCACGTCCTGGAAGCCGCGCTAAAGGCGCTGTTTTGGCGGGACCTGCCCGCACCAGTCGGATGCCGTGGCATGCTACGATCACCCACCGGGCTGGTTCCCCGTTCCTGCGCGAGCCCGGCGGGTCATCTGCAGAGGAAAAATCGGGCGAATTTCGGCTGCTATTCGATCTGATACGTGATCGAGACTGTCGCAGGGACCGTGACCTCGTTGGGTTGCACCGGCGTCGGCGCGCCCATCCCCGCGCCCATCGCCATCACCCCCGCGCGCATCAGCGGTATCGGCCGGTTTTCGGTCTCGGTGGTGGCCTTGACCACGGGACCGAGCTTCAGGCCGAGCGATTTGGCGAGCGAGTCGGCCTGGGTCTGCGCGTCCTTGGCGGCGAGCGCGATCGCCTGGCTGCGGGCCTCGCTTTCATCGCGCAGCGTGAAGTTGAGAAAGTTTATCCGATTGGCGCCAGCGTGGATCGCCGTGTCGATCAATCCGCCGAGCATCCCAATCTCGCCGGTTTCCACCGTAATCGAGTTCTCGGCGCGATAGCCGATGACGGCGGGTTTCTGATTGGGCTGCGGAGATTCGCTGTACTCGGGATAAAGCGAGTAGCCGCCGGTCCACACCTTGCCCTTGCCGTTCAGCTTGGCGGTGAGCGCGTCCACGACTTTTTGCGCGAGCGCCGCGTTCTGGCCGGCGCTCTCCTGCGCGGTTGCGGCATGCGTTTCGATCACGAGGTTGAGCGAGGCGACGTCCGGAGCCACATGCGCCTCGCCGTTGCCGGTAACCTCGATCGTGCGCGCGCTCTGCGGCGGCGGAGAGCCGGGCAGGGGCGCGGGAATGAACGGCGCCGCGGCCTGCGCAGCCAGCGCGGCCGCTGGCATCGCCGCGAGCGCGACCGCAGCGGCGCCCGCGCAAAACAAAAGGAGGCCGCCTGCATCGCGGCTGCCGCAGCCTGCGCCCGCCCGGGCGCGCCCGCTGCTTACTATGTGAGGCAACCCTTTTCTCATCCGTCCAGGAACCTCGACTGGCGCTCTGACCGGCGCCCGGTTCGGCGCCGGAGACCGCTCGGACTGTTGCCAAGACTGCGCGCCGCCATCTAAGCTGCGGGCCACCCGACAGCCACAGCGCAATAGTTGAGGAGCCAGCAGCGAAAGGCAAGGCCGCCGGGACGCGAAGCGCGAAGGAGCGGCGCGGCGCGTGCGCGAGGACGCGGCGCGCCGATGCTTTCGCGGACGCCGCGGTATATTGTTGTGGATCGGAAGAAAGCTATCGCATGGCCGACAAACAGGACGAAAAGAAAGTCACCCCCCGCAGCGTAGACTTCGCCGCCTGGTACAACGAGATAATCGCGCGCGCCGAGCTTGCGGATTACTCGCCGGTGCGCGGATGTATCGTGTTCCGCCCCGACGGCTTCGCCATCTGGGAAGCGCTGCGCGACGAACTCGACCGCCGGATCAAAAAGACCGGCGCGCGCAACGCCTACTTTCCGCTCTTCATTCCGCAAAGCTTCCTGCAAAAGGAGGCGCAACACGTGGAGGGCTTCGCGCCCGAGGTCGCCGTGGTCACGCACGGCGGCGGCAAGGAACTCGAGGAGCCGCTGATCGTGCGGCCGACCTCCGAAACCATCATCAACCATATGTTCGCGCAGTGGATCCATTCCCATCGCGACCTGCCCCTGATGATCAACCAGTGGTGCAACGTAGTGCGATGGGAGATGCGCACGCGGCCGTTCTTGCGCACCACCGAATTTCTCTGGCAGGAGGGCCATACCGCCCACGCCACCAAAGAGGAGGCCGAGCGCGAGGCGCTCACGATGCTTGAGGTCTATCGCGGCTTCGTCGAGGACTATCTCGCTGTGCCGCTGGTGACCGGGCGCAAGAGCGCGGCCGAACGCTTCACGGGCGCCGAGGAGACCTATTCGATCGAGTCGCTGATGGGCGACGGGCGGGCGCTGCAATGCGGCACCTCGCACTACCTCGGCGACAACTTCGCGCGCGCCTTCGAGATTCGCTTTCTCGACACACAAAACCAGCTTCAGTATCCCCATCAGACCAGCTGGGGCGTATCCACGCGGCTGCTCGGCGCGATCATCATGAGCCACGGCGACGACCAGGGATTGCGCGTGCCGCCGGCGGTCGCACCGTTTCAGGCGGTGGTCGTGCCGATCTGGCGCAAGACTGAAGAAGGCGAGCCGGTGCTAGCGGCCGCGCGTGCGGCGCACGACGCGCTGGAGGCCTCCGGGATACGCGTGCGATTGGACGACCGCGAGGGCCTCACTCCCGGTTTCAAATTCAACGATTGGGAAATGCGCGGCGTGCCGGTCCGGATCGAAATCGGCCCGCGCGACGTCGCCGCGCGGAGCGCCGTGATGGCGCGCCGCGACCGCATGGGCAAGGAAGCCAAAGCCGCCGCCTCGCTCGACGGAATTGCGGCGCACGTCCGCGCGCTGCTCGACGAAGTACAGAAGAGCCTTTACACGCAGGCGCGCGACGCGATGCGCGCCAACACGCGCCAATTCGACGATTACGCGAAGTTTCGCGCGCAGATGGAAGGCGAAGGCGGCGGCGGACTGGCCGACATCTACTGGTGCGGCAGCGCGGCCTGCGAGACGCGGATTCGCGAAGAGACGCGCGCGACCTGCCGTGCGATCCCCCTTGGACAAAGCGTCGCGGCCGGGCGATGCCTGGTCTGCGGCGAACCGGCAACGGAGCGCGCCTTCTTCGCCAAAGCGTACTGACGATATTCTGGAACCGACGCGCAAGACGGCCCGCCCGGCCGTCGCGGGCAGCCTAAGGTCACCGAGAGAGAGGAATCGACCATGCCAACATCCAAACCCGTCCACGTCCTCGACGGCTATAAGGTCCTGGATTTCACCCAGGCGCTAGCCGGTCCGACCGTGACCCGCCTGATGGCCGAGCTTGGCGCCGACGTTATCAAGGTGGAGATTCCGCCCAAGGGCGATTTCTCGCGCACCTTTCCGTTTCTAAAGGACGGGCGCAGCGCGTACTTCGTGCAGCAGAACCGCGGCAAGAAGAGCCTCTGCCTCGATCCCAAGAAGCCCGAGGGCCTCGAGGTGATCAGAAAGCTGCTGCCCAAAGTGGACGTTCTGCTGGAGAACTACTCGCCGGGAGCGATCGCGCGGATGGGGCTTGGATGGGAAGCGGTGAGCAAAATCAATCCGCGGCTCATCATGTGCTCGGTCTCGGGATTCGGACAGACCGGACCGCTCGCCAACCGCCCCGGCTACGATTACATCGGGATGAGCTATGCGGCGGTGACCTATATGATCGGCGACCCCAACGGGCCGCCGTCGTTCCCGATGCTCGGGCTGGGCGACGTTTCGACCGGCGTGCATGCGCTCGCGTCGATCGCCTGCGCGCTGCTCTATCGCGACAAGACCGGCCGCGGCCAGCACCTCGACGTGTCGCTGCTCGACAGCTATTTCCACTGCCACGAGCTGAACGTGCAGATGTACAGCGCGAGCGGCGGCAAGATTAAGCCCAAGCGGCCCGGCTCGAATCATACCGCGGTGCCGATCATCGGAATCTTCAGGGGCAAGGCGCCGGAAAGCTACCTGTTCATCATGGCGCCGGTGGACCATCAGTTCGCCGCGCTCTGCCGGGCGATGGAGCGGCCGGAACTGGCGGCCGACCCGCGCTTCACGACCGTGGTCGCGCGCGCCGCCAACCTCGCCGAGATAACCGGGATCATTCAGCGATGGCTCGACGCTCAGCCCGACGACGCCACGATCCTGCGCAAGCTCGAGGCGGCGCGGATTCCGGTCGCGCCGATCCTCTCGGTGGAAGAAGCGATCAATCATCCGCATCTCCGCGAGCGCCGGACCGTGCGCAAAATCCGCGACCGCATAATCGGCGAGTACGACATCCCGGGCGTGCCGCTGCGATTTTCCGACTTTCCGACCGAACTCGACCTGCAGGCCCCACTCCTGGGCGAGCACAACACCGAGATTCTCGGCGGCCTGGGCTACTCGGCGGGCGCGATCGGCGAACTGGAGAAGGCAGGAGTGCTCGCCCGTGGCGATCGCTGATCTGGAATTCAGTGCGGATGCCCGCTGGGACGCGTCATTCGCCAGGGCCGCGCGCCTCGTGCCGAGAGCGGCGACATCTCGCTGAAAACCGTTGGGCGCGGAATTGCGGTTGGCTCCACGCGGCGGGCTCAGCCGGCGTGCGCGAACAGTATCAGGTAGCAGAGCACGCTCAGGTCGGCGAAGATGTGCGCGAGAATCGCCGTCTCCAGGCCCCAGCGCCAGTAAGCGTAGCCCAGCACGATTCCCGCAACCGCCCGCGGCTCGAGCAGCATCTGTACCGTGCGCGGCTCCCACCAAAGCGTTCCCTCGCCGGTCGCCGCGTGGATCGCGCCGAACATCACTCCCTGAAGCACGATCACGGTCCACCACGCTCGCGCGCCAAGCCCGCCCGCGGGCGTGCGCAGCAATTTGACGATCAGCCATAGCAGCACGGTCATCAGGAAAAGGCGAAAGTGGATCTCCTCGATGATCGGAAAGCCGACGCCGATCGCGGCCGGATGCGCCTTGAAGAGCTCGAAGGCCTTGCGGCCGCTTTCCTTGATGGCGGGCGGCGTCTGCGCGGCGAGCGCGGCCGACCACGTCGCCTTGACCACGATGGCCTGGACAATACGCGTGCCCAGAATCGAAACCGCCGCTGCGCCGGCCGCGGCATAGAGCATCTCACGCAACGCCGCTACCGGGCCCTCGCCGGCGAATCGCCGCATCAGCGCGCTCGGGATGAAGTCCGACTGCCGCGCCGACCGGCATCCGATTCCCACCAGGAACAGCATCTCCGCAAGCGCGATCGCGAACGCGCGCGGATGCTTGTCCGCCGGTACCGGCAGCACCGGCGCGCACAGAATCCATCCCGCCATCCCCAGCGCGAGGAGCAGGACAAATTGTATCGGGCCGAAATTGCGGACCCGCGCGCGGGACGGGTGCGCCTCCAATTCAACGCCGGCGGCGACCTTCGAACTTTCCACGATGAGACGTTCCTCCCACGATGGGACGCTCCTCGCGTTCCGCTGAATCCTCGGCGGCCGTCGCAGAACGCGGTGATTCGATCGTGAACGGGCGCGGGCGGTTTGTTAAGGCATCAAACGCGCCGCGGCAAGGTCAGCCGCGACGGACTATACATAGGTTGTCGCGGAGAAGGATCGCGCGGCTGGGGAACCGAAGGCGAAATGCGCTGCCGCCGGCTCGCGGTCCGCGCACAACTCCTATCGGCGGAATGTCCGCGCGGCTTGTAACGGAAGGCCAGCCTGGTGTGCTCTCCAGGAAACAAGCTTCATCCCAAAATCTCGAGGCTGTCATTGCGAGCGCAGCGAGGAATACCAGCCTCCACGAAGAAGCGAATAACGATCCGGGATTCCTCGATCGCCGACTTCCTCGGAATGACAGGAGAGATCACACTAACTTGTAGTTGAGCTTCATCGCCGCGCGCACGTCGTCCATCGTGGCCTGCGCGACCGCGCGTCCCCGGCGCGTGCCCTCCATGATGATCTCGCGTACGCGCTCGGGCCGCGCCGCGAAATCCGCGCGCCGCTCACGTAGCGGGCGCAAAAACGCGTCGAGCGCGTCGAACAGCCGCTGCTTCACTTCGACGTCGCCCACCGTGCCCTTGCGATAACGCTCCTTCAGTTCGTCAACCGCGGCCTTATCCGGATTGAACACGTCGTGGTAGGTGAAGACCGGATTGCCCTCGACGTGGCCGGGGTCGGTCGGATGGATCCGCGTCGGGTCGGTGAACATCGACATCACGCGCTTGCGCACCGCCTCGGGCGGGTCGCCGAGATAGATGCAGTTGCCGAGCGACTTCGACATCTTTGCGCCGCCGTCGGTGCCGGGCAGCCGCGCCATCTGGCCGAGCATCGCGCGCGGCTCGACCAGCACCTTCTTGTAGAGCGAATTGAAGCGCCGCACGATCTCGCGCGTCTGCTCGATCATCGGCAACTGGTCCTCGCCGACCGGCACCAGCTCGGCCTTGAAAATCGCGATGTCCGCGGCCTGCGAAATCGGATACGACCAGAATCCCACCGGCACGCCGCGCTTGAAGTTGCGCTGCTTGATCTCGTCCTTGACCGTCGGGTTGCGCTCGAGTGTCGCCACCGTCACCAGGTTCATGAAGTAGGTTGTGAGCTCGGTCAGCTCGGGAACCATCGATTGCACGACGATCTTCACCCGCTCCGGGTCGAGCCCCACGGCGAGATAGTCGAGCGCGACCTCGAAGACGTTGGCTTCGAGCTTTTCCGGATGCTCGAAGTTGTCAGTCAGCGCCTGGATGTCGGCGATCAGGATGTAGGTGTCGTAGTCGTGCTGCAGGCGCACGCGGTTTTGCAGCGAGCCGACGTAATGTCCGAGATGCAGCGGGCCGGTCGGCCGGTCGCCGGTCAGGATTCGTTTCTCCATCTTCTCAATCTTTCGATTCGAACAGCTTGCGCAGCGTGGCAAGGTCCTCGGCAATGTCCTTCATGTCGGGGCCGGGCTCGGTCTCGAGACACATCGGGAGGCCGAAAAAGCGCGGGTCGTGCAGGAGCCGCTCGAACGGCTCGACGCCGAGATGGCCCTTGCCGATGTGCTGATGGCGGTCGACGCGCGAGTTAAAGGGCTTGAGCGAATCGTTGAGATGAAACGCGACGAGCCGTTTCAGTCCAACGTGCCGCTCGAGCTCGCCGAAGGTTCGCTCGTAGCCCTCGGCGCTGCGGAGATCGTAGCCGGCGGCGAACGCGTGCTCGGTGTCGAAGCAGAGCCGCAGCCGCTCGTTCTCCTTTACCGCGTCGAAGATGCGTCCCATCTGCGCGAACGAGTACCCGAGATTGCTCCCCTGCCCCGCCGTGATCTCGAGCGCGATTTTCGTTTTGAAGCCGGCGCACGATTTATGCGCTTCGTCGATCGAACGCGCGATGGTCGCGATTCCGGCCTCCTCGCCCGAGCCGACGTGCGAGCCCGGATGCGCGATCAGAAACGGCACGCCCAGCGCTTCGCATCGTTCGAGCTCGTCGATCAGCCCCTCGACCGAGCGCTTGCGCAGTTTGTCGTCGGGCGCGCCGAGGTTGAGCAGATAGGAGTCGTGCGCGACGACCGTCTTGATTCCCGTCTCGGTCTGCGCGCTCTTGAACGCCTCGATTTCCTC